>CAYLUJ010000001.1:0-56849 GCA_964386805.1 uncultured Pelolinea sp.
TATATCGCATTCAAATTTTTGTTCGCCGTTTTCTTCGAATTTTCTTACCACCTTGTAATTTTTAGACTAAACTGTGGGGCTGCCGTGAAAACTGACAGCCCCATAGGTTGCACATACTTTTTTGCTATATTGAACTCTTCTTATTTAGCTTTTGCATCCACTAATTTAGCTTTTTCCTGTTTAAGAGCTTGCGCATCCAATATTTTTATGAATGGATAATAAACGAGGCAGCTCAAAGCTAATGCGGCTAGGACAAATATACCTAGACTAATTCCACCACCCAATAAAAAGCCTGCAATGGGACCAGGCAAGACCATAATCGTCAAACCCACGCAAGGTATACCAATAATCCCTGCAGTTGCAAGGAAATAGTATGCAAGATATATGATGATAGGCAAGCCTAGGAATGGAAGTAAAAGTATCGGGTTCATAACAATAGGTAATCCATAAACAGTCGGTTCAATAATATTGAACAGACCAGGCACGAGAGATAGCTTACTCTGCGCTTTATACCGTTCACTTTTAGAGAATAGAGCCATATCTACATAAAGACCAAACAAACAACCGGGACCACCCATAAATTGCAGAATCAAGAAGAAACTGAGAAAGCTGAGAACCCACGGGATAGGTTGACCCATTGCCTTTGCTGTAATATTCTCTATCATTGGTGATTGCAATACAACCATATAGACACTAAGGACTACCAATGAACCATGAATACCCAACCACCACAGGAAGCAGGCAATTAACATTGCCAGAAGATGTGAAGGCAGGGAATTTCCAAGCCCAACAAGTGGAGCCTGAACAATAGAATATATGAATTGGCTAAAAGAGCCAAAACTGGTGGCATTGAATAAACCACGTATTGCTATAAACGGGATAACTGTTAATAGTGCAGCGGGAATACCTTCAAAGCTCTTAGCGACAAAATCAGGAACTGCTTCTGGTAATTTGATTACAATGTTTTTCTTGACACAAAAAGAATAGAGTGAAGCAGCCGTCAGTGCCACCACGATAGCGGTAAAAATTCCCTGCGCACTGAACCATGAGGTATTAATAAGAGTACTTCCAGCTTCATCAACCGTAAGTGGTGTAATGATCAGAAAGCATAACAAAGCCGCAAAGCCACTTGTAACTCCATCAATCCCTTTCTTATTGCCAAGCACGCGCCCAATGCCAAAGACCATGAATAAGGCGACCATGTTGCAGATGGTTACGACTGTACCCAAAAGACTATACAATCCGGTTTTCGTTAAAAAATTCGTCCATGCAGTAATAGGAAAACTATAAATTAACTGCAAAACGGCGCCTGCCATCAGCACAGGCATGGAATTCATCATACCTTCCATGATGGAACTTACGTAAGTATTGCTTTGAAATTTATTAACAGCAGGTAGGATCTTGTTGATAAAACGATCCATTTTTGTTTCTTGCGTCATTATTTTCTCTCCTTTTTAATTTTGCTTATCTGCCATGTTATTAAGCCATACTGAGGAATATTTTCTTCTATCATCGCACCGCAGCCTCATTATCTCTGTTCCCACAGCAAGAAAATCTCAACGCCTATTTCTAGGACTATCTTTTCTACAACTTATCAGCGGTCTCGACAACATTAAAGCATTTTATAAAGTACAAATAATTTTTCATGGCTTAATTAAAAATGGCACCATTGGAAGCTTATTGCTTACGTGTAAAAATATTTTTCTATACTCCTCCTTTTATTCTCAATTTACAGATTTAATTTACCAATCCTCAGACACTCTATCTTTGTTGTAAATACAAGTTGCTGTCATAACGTAATGAAATTCGCTTCATGCTTTTATTTCTATGCACATCCAACTTAATTTCTCAGAATCACCTCTCTTTCTCTTTTAATAAATCGATCAGTTCTCTTATCAGATCAAGTTCTGAAGTAGTTGTCATCATGGTATCCATGGCATGCGAGACTAATAACTGCTCATTGATGCTTTTAAATTGGCTGTCAATTCCCAACAATTTCAGATGAATTTGATGGCTGATTGTAATTTTTTCTTCAGCCATCTTCATAAACTTACTGGCATCTGCAAAATTCTTCTTTTTAGCAGCATGCAGAGCATTATAGCCATCTGCCTTGGCATCACCTGCATAGCTGATCATTTCCATGGCAATAGTTTCTAAAGAGTCACTCATTATTTCTCTTTATTTTTATATAGTTCAACTGCTTGAGCATAGATCTCTTCCACCATTGCTCTTCCATACTGAACCATGTCAATAATGCCATAAGGCACATTGGCTTTTTTTGCTTCTTTTTCTATCTCATCTTTTTTATAACGGAGCTGTGGTCCCACCAGAAGCACATCGTATCCTTCAAGTCCCGGAATAGTATTTCCACCCACACTGCAATCAATAACTGTTCCTTCGGGAGCTATTTTTTTCATTTTATTTACAATGAGGCTACTTGACATGCCAGCAGCACATACGATTAAAATTTTCAACATTCCTCCAAATATGTTAATAAATGTTATTCTTTGTAATTTATTGTGAATATAGCATATTTCTCTTGCAATGTCAACGTTTTTATGTATAATAGTGTTAAAACATTCACAAGGTTGCACATGTTACCTATTCAAAGACAGTTAAAAATCAAAGAATTTCTGGTCGAAAAAGGTTTTGCCAGTGTAGAAGAACTAAGCAAGCAATTCGAAGTATCTGAAATGACCATTCGCCGAGATCTGGATGAACTTCACGCGCAAGGCATCATCCAGCGTATCTATGGCGGCGCAATGGATAACGACCAGGCGTTCTTTGAAATGTCCGTGGATGCGAAAGCAGGAAAATTTACCTCTGAAAAGATAAAAATCGGACGTGCCGCAGCAGACCTAGTGCAAAATGGCGACACCGTCCTCATGGATTCAGGAACCACTACTTTGGAGGTTGCGAAGAATCTGAAGGAGAAAAAGATAACCATCATCACAACAGCGCTCAATGTTGCTATTGAACTTTCTCTTTCCCCTGATATCGATATTCTTGTGGCAGGTGGAATTCTCCGTAAAGGACCGCTCAATACCACCGGTCCCCAAACTGATGCTTTTATTCGAGAGCTGCATGTCGATAAAGCCTTCATTGGGGTTGAAGGCGTGGATGTTCAATCCGGCATCAGCGTTCCCGATCCAATCAATGCCCACAACAAACACACCATGATCGAGATCGCCCGTCAGGTGATTGTTGTAGCAGATCATTCCAAGCTGGGTCGAACTACTACCAGCAATATTGCTCCACTCGATAAAGTGGACGTGGTGATCACCGATAACGGAGCTGATCCTGCAATCATTGAGGAACTGCGTCAAAAGACCCAGGTCATCCTGGTGTAGATAATCTAGGATTGAAACTCCTAAATCAAGTGCAACAGAAAACTTCTAAAATGATCAATATTTGGAGAGAGGAATGAAGAAAAAAATCACACTCGGCGCCTCTTTGATGTGCGCCGATTATCTCAATCTGGAACGGGATATCCGGTTGCTGGAATTGAGCGGGATAGATTATCTCCATTTTGATGTCATGGACGGTCATTTTGTGCCTAATTTTGGTCTGAATCTCGATCTATTGAAAAAAGCTCGCGAAATCACCAGTTTACCTATCAATGTCCATTTAATGATTGACAATGCGGCAGATTATATTGATGCATATATTGATGCCGGCTGTAATTCCCTTTCTTTCCATCAAGAACCAACCTATCATATTCAAGGGCTGCTTCAAAGAATAAAGGACCGCGGTGTAAAAGCAGGCATTGCCCTCAATCCAGCCACATCTCTCAACACATTGGAATACATCCTTTCCGATCTGGATTTTGTGCTCATCATGACAGTGAATCCTGGCTTTGCTGGTCAAGTTTTGGTTCCTGCCACTCTTGAGAAGATCTCAAAATTAAAAAAACTCCTTCTAGAAAGCAAACTTGACATTGATATTCAGGTTGACGGAAATGTCAGCTTTGAAAACATCCCCAAAATGATAGCTGCTGGTGCAACCATGCTGGTCGGGGGAACATCCTCTCTATTTGTGAAGGATATGGACATTGCCGAATCAGCGCAAAAAGTTTTCAGTTTATTGGCATAGAAAATTCTATCGAAATCATTCATCTGTAATTCCATTTTTCTATTTTTCCATACTTTCCCGAAATCTAGCTCATAAATAATCTTATGAATGGTTTCATAAAAGATGATGATAATATGATATTGAGCAAAGAAATAACATTCAGAAACGAGATTATTTTGAGGAATGGCTAATGGAAAAAATCAAGCGGGAATACGCAAGTTTTATTCAAATCAATCTGCCAAGAGTTCTTACCCAGATCGATCGCGATCTTGATTCTCCCACCTATGGCTGCTGTGATCGCAACTATTGGCACTATAAAATAAGAGATTTTTCCTCAGCCATTCTTCAGCAATCCGGATTGGTACTGGCAAAGTTATATCAAATAGATTTCCCCGGAAATTCTCTCTTCCAAAATCAGCATGCTTTTGATATTGCTGTTGCCACTTTGGATTTTTGGAGAAAAATCCAATTAGCGGATGGTTCTTTTAATGAGTATTACCCGCATGAGCATGGCTTTCCACCTACTGCTTTTTCATTTTATTCAGCCTGTGAAATTTACCGGGGGTTAGGGCTGGAAAACCCGGTTTATCTAAAAGCATTTTCTAAAACCGCCAAATACTTATCCGATCATATCGAATCTCAAGCCAGCAACCAGGAGATGGCTTCCATTACTGCGCTATATAGTTATTTCCTCATTGGCAAAAATCAAGAGATTGAAAAAGCGGTTAAAAGAAAACTTCAACGTTTTTTAGCTACCCAATCTACAGAAGGTTGGTTCCCGGAATATGATGGGGCAGATTTCGGTTATCAAAGTGTATGTCTGGATATGCTGGCTGAATACTTTCACCTCAGCCGCGATGAACGCGTGCTTGAACCAATGGAAAGAATTGCAGCGTTTCTAAAATGGTTTGTACAGCCTGACGCTACCATTGGCGGAGAATATGGGGCACGCAACACCACTTATTTCTTACCCTTCGGTCTTGAACTGCTGGCTTCCAGAGGAAACGCAGATGCTATCGCCATGCGTTCTGTTATTTTTAAGAATTGCGACCAACCCGATTATTTTCAACATGCCATCGATGACCGCTATTTCACACATTATGTACTGCATTCATTTGTACGGGCGTTTGAAATTCCAATGGGGAAAGTGAAAACTGAAACCAGCCTGCCCTATCAAGAACCGGGGAATAGGTATTTTTCTGAAAGTGGTCTGCTCAGTAAGACGGAAAAAAAATATTTCGCCATTTATTCCCTAAAAAAGGGCTGCGTAAAGGTTTTTCGGGGAATGAATATGATATTTTCAGATTTTGGTTACCGCATCGACCTGGGCAAAAACACAATTGCAGCAACAAACTGGTTGGATAAAGAAAATCAGTATTCATTTGATGAAAATGAGAATTGCGCTATCACCAAAGGAAGATTTACCAAAGTTCGCGTACGAACATCATCCCCCATAAGCCATATCGGTTTGCGATTGGCATCATCTCTTTTAGGAAATCACTTAATCGGATTTTTAAAAAAGAAAATGATTTTCATCGATAGCCATATTGAGGTATGGTTTGAACGAACCATCAGTTTCCAGGAAAATAGCATTGTAATAAAAGATAAGATCCATTCCCTTGAGAATGTAACTATTAAGAGCGCTCCCTCATTTTCTCTTCGCCATGTGGCTTCCAGTAAATTCTTTTCTGCAGGTGATTTAGCAGAAAGAAAACTTGTTCTTTTAGAGAACATCAAAAATGCTATGATTGAAATCAATTATGATATAGAAACTGGAAAAACTAGTATTTTCACAACAGGAGATTGATGATGGATCTTGACCAGGCAATCACGGGTCGACGCAGTATCCGAAAATATTCAGGGCAGATCGTGGACGAAGAAACGCTTGAACAGGTCATTCAAGCCGGTATGTGGGCACCCACGGCTTGTAATGATCAAGATTGCCGCTTCATTGTCATTAATGACAAAAATAAATTCGATGAGCTCCTTTCTTTTGGAGCTGCTTCTTTTCTAAAGGATGTCCAAACCGCAATCCTGGTTCTCTACAAAAATACCAGCACCAACCAGGAATATAGAGATTATTATCAAAGCGGTGCAGCCATCATTCAGAATATGCTGCTCAAAGCACACTCTTTAGGTCTGGGGAGCTGTTGGGTCTGCAACTTACCCTCGCAGCGAAAAATGCGCCACATTTTTCACATTCCGGCAAACTATGCGGTCATTGCACTGGTCAGTATCGGGTATCCTGTATCAACTCCCAAACCCGTCAATCGAAAGAACAAGCCAGATAAAGTCATCTGTCTGAATTCATTTGGTTTCGATGAAAGAATAGACTTTGCGATAGAAAGGCAAAAATCAATCAAGAGATTTCTTCGCAAAGTGTACTACCGGCTACCCAAAAGTTCATTCCTCAGGAATTTGGCAGAAAAATTAGAAAAGAAATTCGTTAATTAATATTCACTTCTCAATTCTATTTTCAATGAGTTGTATTTATTAATTTCGAGCATCGTGTTTTTCTGAAGATGTAGAAATAATGAATTTTGGATAGGAAGTTATTTCATTCGAAAGACTGCTAATTGATTTAGTCTCAACATAAAGTGGCTGTAGTGATTAAGTTCCATATCACATTCATCAGCTAACTTTGCCAGCGTTCCATAATTAAATAGCATTTTGTGTTCATGGTCTGCTTCGAGGCTAAATAACCCCAAATGAGCTCCAAGATAATGGATCCAACTCGTGAAAGATGTGGGAGTAGTGAGAATAATGGATGATTTATTTGAAGGAACCAGATACGTATGCAGTAAAGTCATGGTAGCAGCGGGATCTACAAGATGTTCAATAACTGCTAAAAGTACGATCGAGTTAAATTTTTGTTTTGGATCAGGCAACGAAGTGCTGAATTGATATTGGGGGAATTTTCCTTTTGCGTGGGTAATCGATTGTTCATCAGGATCATAACCCCAATAGGCTTCAGGAGAAAAAAAAGGAGCCAACTCACCCGAACCACATCCGACGTCCAAAACTCGCCCCTTAATAAAGGGGAAAGCTTTCTGAATCCGAATTTTTCGCAAAGATGGTGAAAAGAGACCTTCACTAATCTGATCAGACACTGATAATTCCTTTCAAGCTTATTCTATGTATAAATGATAATAAAATTTACTGATTATATTACCAAAAAACCTTACTCCGTTTTAAAGATGAAGGCATGCAAAGGAATTACCTGTCCATCAAAAATAATTTACTTCATTGTAAAATAGATCGATTTACTTTTATTCCAAGAACTTCTCGAGTGCACCCAGAGAAACGATCTCACTGATTTCCTCCACAAAGGCAATGTTTTTGGGAGTAAAACTTGCCAATCCGCCCTTCAGCAGGACGGGGAAAAGGTCTACATCTTTTGCGCCATGATAGGTAGAGAGCACACAAAATTCTGCGCAAAACCCGCATAACACTACTGTATCCACATTCATCTTCTTTAATTCTGCCAGCAGAGCGGTCTTATTAAAAGCGTTGCCATAAGTTTTGTGAATATGGATATCATCAGGAGTAATTTTTAAGTCATCCGGCAGATCAAAATCAGCTTTTCCAGGGATAAGACCATCATCTTTATTAATATGTTGAATGGAAATCACTGGCAATTTTTTCACACGAAAAATTCTAATCGCTTCATTCGCATATTCCACGGCAAGCTTTAATGATTGGGTTGTTTCATCATCAATCGAATAGAACTGCTTTTGAATATCGATCACCAATAAAGCTGGTTTCATTGAATCCTCCTTTTCTCTAATCAAAGTATAGGGAGTGTTTTCTCAACACGCAATTGTTCTATTGGATTAGTCTTTTATCCCCTCTTAAAAATAAAACCCTCTTCTTCAGAGGGTTCTTTAGGTTTTTTTACCATTCTTTCAACATGGCAGATTTCCGTAGATCATCCGGCATTAATTCGATGGCATAGCGCAGGGCAGTACGCGGCATTTTTCTCTTATTTTTCATCACAAATTGAAATACCTCATTTTGATGGAGACGGCTGGATTCTTTCAGCATCCAACCATATCCCTTCTGGACCATATCATCCGCATCAGTTAACAAGATGCTTGCAATTTCAAATATATCCTGTAAATACATCCCTTTTCGGGCTGGCAGAATCAAGGTAACAGCAGCAGCACGTTTCAACCAGCGTTGATCCGTACGAGCCCAAACCTTCAATTCTTCAATGTTTTGTGGGTATTTCATGATGAGATCGCCAACAGTATGGTTGCAAAATCCATCACACTTCGCCCAATTATCAATATATTTTTCAATCCAATTCTTAAAAATATAAATATCGCTGGCTTGAAACTCATTACTTAAATTTGGAAGCCAGCCAGACACGATAAATGCATCTTCACAATAGCCAGTTGAAAGCAATTCCTCACAAAGAGCAAAAATTTTGTTTTTGCCGAGATGTGTTATTTGCTTCCAGTATTGATTACCGATCTTTCCAACCAACGCGGTATTCACGCCATAGATTTTCACTTCTTCTTTGAAAAATCGGTGGGAATTCGTCCTGGTTTTCTCATCGATGTTGTTTTGCAACGTCTGGCGTATTTCTTCAACAATGGCTTCCATAATTTTCCTTTATTTTTATTTTAATGGAAAACGAATTTCCGTTTCTGGTTTTATGGAGGGGTCTTCACTTGGATCGTTAAGATAGTACTCATAAGCAACGCCGGTCGGTTCGAACCCCTTTTGTTTTACGAAATCCGTCAGCGCTTCATAAGCAGGGCCTACTGAATCATAACTGCCAATGTGCAAGGTAATGCCAAATTTCCCGGCAGCGATCTTGCCAGAACGTATCTTCTCTTTTTCCGGTAAAGTCCGGGCTACCGGAAAGCCGGCTTCCACATCCAGGGCTTTCATGTCCAAATTGTAATATGCCGCAAAAGGCATCCCTACTGGCTGTTCACCCAGTTCTTCTAGATACCGCATAATACTTCCATAGGCTTCCCCAAAGAAAGCCGGCAGATTTTCAACCGGGGCAATTGTACGGATCGTCAGTACTGGCTGCTCCCTCACTTCGATTATCCTGCAGTCATAACTCATTTTCTCCTCCTAAAATAGAACTTTTTTTCTATTTCATTTTATCCTATCTTTTTCACACTGTCAATCATAGTTCTTTTTATCATCAAAACCCATTTCACATTGAAAATAAATCATCTGAAATCCTTATACCTCTTCAGAAATCATTTTCCTCATGTACAATAAATATGAGATTATTTCCTATTTTGGAGGGAAGTGATGGATACAATTTGGCCTATTGAAATTGGTATTACGCATTTTCTGCAAAGTGCAGGGGAATGGTTGTTAATTCCTTTGCGTCTGATCACCTTTTTAGGGAATGAACAATTTTATATGTTGATCATGCCCGCATTATATTGGTGCGTAGATTCAGTTCTGGGTTTGCGCATTGGAATCATGCTGCTCACCAGCGGAATTCTTAACGGAACTGCAAAATTGATCTTCAAAAGCCCGCGCCCGTATTGGTTCGATGAAAAAGTAGCTGCGCACAGTTCTGAGAGTTCTTTTGGTATGCCCTCCGGCCATGCCATGAACTCCATGAGCGTTTGGGGGCTGTTAGCAACTTCCATCCGTAAAAAGAGCATTACGATCATCATCGCAATTGTAATTTTTCTAATTGGTTTATCACGTATTCTTCTAGGTGTGCATTTCACCTCGGATGTGCTGGTAGGTTGGATATTGGGGGCTATATTGCTGATTATCTTCCTGCGTCTTGAGAAACAGGTAGATGGCTGGGTGAAAAAACTATCCTTTGGGCGTTTTGTTCTAATCATGTTTCTGATCTCTTTAGTTATAATTGCTATCAATGCCCTAATTATCCGCGCCAATGTGGATTGGCAAATCCCAGCCTCGTGGATCACAAATGCCACCGCTTCTGCCCCGGGGGGAGAGATCGATCCACTTTCTTTGGATGGCACCATTACCAACGCTGCAGTATTGTTCGGATTGGTGATTGGCGCAGTTTGGTTCAATAGAGAGGGCGGTTTCGATGCAGGAGGGGTCTGGTGGCGCCGCCTGGTACGTTTTCTCATTGGGGTAACAGGGGTATTGATCCTTTGGGCTGGTTTAGGGAAGGTATTTCCAGATACAGCAAACCTGCTTGGGTTTACTCTGCGATATGTGCGCTATGCCCTAACCGGTGCATGGATTTCGGCCGGTGCACCATGGATATTTATAAAACTTGGTTTAGCTGAGAAAAGAAGATAAAAAAAGGAGGCGTTGAACGCCTCCTTTTTTTATCTTCTTTAAATCGCGATTTGTTAACCGTTTTTGAGTTCTTGAATTTTAGCTTTTTTGCCGTCGATTTGAGCCTTGACTCCTGCGATCTTTTTTGCCAATTCCTCAATAGCCGGATCCAGAGCAGCTCCTTTTGCCATTAGTTCAAGCGCTTTTTCACCAATTTCCACCTTTATTCCTTTGATCTCGGCTTCCAGTTTATCAATTTCTTGATTGATCTCAAAGGTTTTTACAGCATCACTGGCTTTTTCACTGACTTCTTTAATCCCTTTTTCCGCTTCATCTATTCCCTTTTTTAATCCTTTAGAAAGATCATCTAAAATGGGCACTTTATCCTCCAGAAATTTTGTTATTTTAAGAGAGTACAATGACAATCAGAAAAAGTCAAGAATAGGTTGTTAAAATTATTTTTTCTACTTGTACAATTCAACCAGAAATAATCAATATTAATTACAGATAATTTCGAACCAGGCGCTACAATGAAAATAATTGTCTTTTGCCGCATCGACATAGATCTCACCGCTATTGATGAGCAGCAGTAAATTGAAAATCTCAATCATAAATAACTTCGGTTCTTAGTTGGCTGTGTTTTATCTCTCTTTCCATTTTTAGAAAGGCGCAACAGGAGAACCCCTCCTATGACCAAGAAGCCACCCACCAGTCCAACCATTCCTAAACGTTCCCCAAATATCAGAAATGCAAAGATGGATGTAAAGACCGGTTCTGAAGTGGCAATTAAATTCGCCACACTGGCGGGGAGAGTCTGCATACTGATATTGTAAAGACCAAATCCCATCACCGTCGGTCCGGCCGCCAACAAAAACAAAAGCAGCCATCCCTTCCAGTCACCTCCAAGCCAAAACAGGTCTATGGGGCGACTGGCTGCACCGGGTATCTTTAATCCCGGAATCAAATTAACGATCAGCAGGAACAGCCCGGCAAAGGCAAAAGTATACAAAATGGTGGTCCATGGATTCATGCCGCGTTGGTTGGCATTGCGTCCCATCAGACTGTACACAGCATAGCTCAAACCTGCCAGGATTCCACTTAATATTCCTGCGAGATTCGATTGCCAGGCAGCTTGTGTATAAGCTCCCGAAACCAACACGCAACCCGTTAAACTGCAAATGATCGCAACAATCTTGATCCATCCCAATTCTTCTTGTAATATCCAATATCCTAACAGTGCTGTAAAAGCAGCCGAGCAGTAGGATAAAACGGTTGCCACAGAGGCACCATTCAACGAGACGGAAAGAGTCCAAAAAGAGTTGAACACAGCTAATACCAAGCCATAGATGATCAAATAAAAAAGCTGACCATTTTTTATCATTAGTAAATTGTGATGTTTGAAAAATAAAATTAGGAAAAGGGTAAAAACTACAAAAAAATCGCGCCAAAAAGCCAACACAAGAGCTGGAAGGCTGTAGTTTACAGTCAGGTAGCGGATAAAAATTGCAGTGGTTGATAAAAAGACAGCACTTGTCAGTGCAATGAAATAGGCTTTGTTTGCGGTTGGTTTATTCATTTAGCATCCATGCGAGGTTTAGAGAATCAGCGTATGATTATATCCTTGATATGAATGTGAAAGACAAGTGTTTAAAGGATTTTCTACTTAGCAACAGCAAATTATCTCAATAGCCAGTTTGTGAAAATTTACTCAAACTATGATAAGGGACACACTTTTGAATGAAAATTATGTGCAAGCAATCGGGGTAGATGGATATGCCCAAAACTTCTCTATCGTCGTGGAAAAAGCGAAAGAGCCAATAGAAATTTAGCAGTGTGTGGCAAAAAAACAGATTGCGAAAATAAAGTAATCCGTTTTTATTGCATTCAACATACCAAACGTGAATTGATCAGGAATGTTTGTAGATCCTGCAGATCAAGGAGCTGCATTTTATAACAATACTTCAATCTGTCTATCCGAATTTATTCATTTACATGTTTTTTAATTGTTTTTGTCGGATAACAACAAAGTAGACAACTAATAAAAGGGCCACTAAATTTATGATCAAGTTAACCAGATCGTAGAAACCGAACTCGTCTGTGAAGGTCAATACGATATTGATTACCAACCATACTAGGGTAAATGTGGCAAATCCCTTTTTCTCAAAACCCCAGGCACACACTCCAAAAATAGCAGCGTTCCCGAGCATTAGAACGGTCAAAATGAATATTAGACCACTGGTCATTTCTAATGAGGGGATTCTGTTCATCGTTGTCAGAATCGCGAATGCAATCCATTCAAGCACAAATATACCAAGGAAAAATTTGATCAGAAGAATTAACCTTCTTCCTCTTTTTTCTTTCGCTTGCATTCCAACCTCCCGGGTACACTAGATCTCTATCTTGAATTATATCGCTCCACGGCACAATGCATTTATTTTCAAAACCACCTTTTCTTCCACTACCTCTGTTCATGGTTTGTACATTTCTGGATCGGTTATCAATTTGGGATTCGTTTCCAAATATTCTTTGTTATATTCAAAGGTCTTGATTTTTATTCAAAAATGTTATATATTTATCACAAATAGATATAAATATATAACAGTCAGGAGAAAAAATGATGAAAAATAAGCTTGCGTACTTCGGATTAATCGGGTTTTTAGGCATCCTTGGAATTGTCACGGACAATAAATACTTTCTTGCGTTCTTTGCGTACTTTGTTTTTTTTTCGTTATCTTACTGTCAAGCCTGATGAATTATTTAAACTGAATGTCCAAAGGGCTGCCACCCCTGCTTTTTTCGCTGGGGTTGCAGGGCAAGCTATAACTCTTGCTATTACGGCTTTTACAAGAAGCATTGTACAAATAATCACAGGGTTCTCACTTAGTTTTTCAGTTTCAGTTGTTATATTCATCATCATATTAACAACCTTTGAATATAAAGAGTCAAGGGGTATTTAAACCATGCCTATCACAACAAGAATAAAGGAGTATAGAGCCAAGTTTGATTTAACTCAGGAAGAATTAGCTGATCTAGTGAACGTCAGACGTGAAACAATCGGTCATTTGGAAAATGGCAAATATAATCCTTCCTTAAAGTTAGCACTTGATATCGCTAATGTATTTCATACGACAGTTGAAGATGTATTCACAATTACAGAAGAATAAGAATCGCGTGGAAGAATAACAAGAACCCGATTAAAAATAATGTTCCTATTCCGTTCAGGTTATTTTTATTAAAACCAATTTATATTTTTTCTAGAATCAAATTTAACACTCTATGGTTTAAATAAAAAAGAGGCCCTTTAGGACCTCTTCCGGTATTTTCTCTAGAATCCTTCAAAAATCGCAGCCGGTGCGTAGCTGATCCCTACCAGGCTGGATCCGGTATGCGCTCCAAGCACCAGAGAAAGCTGGCAGATGGGATACCAAATAGTTTTAAAAGCCGCATCCACTTGTGATTTCAAAGATTCAGCCCCTTCTAGATTGGCAGCATGAACAACCTGTGCAACCATCTCTTCTTCGGGTTTGATTGTTTTCCCGATAAGGTTTACCAATCCCTGCAGAGCAGATTTAAAGGATCGCGCCTGACCCAATTGGGCATAATTGCCCTTTACATTATCCACGCCGATCAGAGGTTTAATGTTCAATATTGAAGCCAGCAGCCCTTTCATGTGGCTGATACGACCTCCATTGATTAGATATTTCAATTCTTGAAGGGTATAGATAGTACGAGTGGATTCTGATATTCTACGGAGAAGTGGAACAATTTGTTCCTTTGTCCAGCCTGCCGCAGCCGCTTTGGCTGCCGTCATAACCTGCCAACCGGCCCCGATCGAAAGCGTCTTCGTATCGAATACGGTCACATTTGCTTCAGGAACCATTTTTGCTGCTGCTTCAGCCGAATTTACTGTACCACTCAATCCGGATGAAATATGAATGGAAAGGATGTCCTTATCTTCTTTTGCCAATTTTCTATACAATTCTGCAAACTCACCGGCAGATGGTTGTGATGTTTTTGGTAGAATTTCACTGCTTTCCATCGTCGCATAGAAATTATTTAAATCAACACCCTGCCCATCAAGATAAGTTTTTTCGCCAATATTCACTTTTAGTGAAACTTCATAGATCTCAAATCCTTTTAAATTCATACAGCGTGTATCAGTACCAGAATCCGTTACTATTTTCATTTTTTTACCCAATCTGCCATTTGTTAATTTTTGTGACCGAACAATTCTACTTTGCTCCCTGAAAAAGATGGACTATATTGAATAATAATCTCGTATTCACTTTTGTAACGAGAAACGATTACCATGGTCACCATCGAATTTCTTTCAGCAAATCACGGCGCTAAAACGATGTGTGTGAGTCAGATCGCCATATTAACGATCCCTTAGAATAATCGGAGCATTTTTATCGCATTTTATTATTCTGTATAATTAAAATAAAGAAAGGAGATATTCTATGCCTGCGAAAAATTTGCAAGACGAAAAGACCTACCAGGGTCTAAGACGGTTCAACCTTATCATGGGTTTCCTCCATCTCATTCAGGGAGTCTTCATGTGGGTGATCAGCAATGATACAACTTATCCTATTTATACAAATTATTTGAAGTTCAACACTACCACACTCACTCTCACCCCTGATCCGAAACTGTTCTACGAACTTCCCTTCGGTCCGGCAGTAGCGGTGTTCCTGCTCATTTCAGCGGTGGCACATTTCTACCTGGCAACAGTTGGTTATCCGTCGTATGTAAAAAATCTAAAAAAGGGGATGAACCCAGTCAGATTCTACGAATATGCCCTCAGTTCTTCGCTGATGATCGTACTGATCGGCATGCTGGTAGGCATCTGGGATCTGGGAAGCATGATTCTGATGTTCGGATTGAATGCCATGATGAACTTCTTTGGAATCATGATGGAGCGTCATAACCAAACAACTGAAAAAACGGATTGGCATTCATTTGTCTATGGAAGTATTGCAGGGATCATTCCCTGGATCGTCATCATGATCTACTTCCTTAGCGCACTTTCATCCTCCGATGCCAAACCGCCAGCGTTCGTATACGCCATTATTCCAACCATTTTCGTGTTCTTTGACAGTTTTGCTGTCAATATGGTTTTGCAATATAAGAAGATTGGGCGCTGGAAGGATTATTTATATGGAGAAAGAGTTTATATCATCCTCAGCCTGGTCGCCAAGACCGCGCTAGCCTGGCAGATCTTCGCCGGAACACTGGCTCCTATTTAGATCAAGAAAGAGCGGTGAAATTTTTCATCGCTCTTTCCATTTATTCAATTATTCTTCTTCAAGTGCTTTTCTGGCGTTTTTTTCCAGTTTTCCCCGTTCTTCACTATCTAGAATGCGTTTACGAATGCGATACGCCTGTGGCGTAACCTCAAGCAGCTCATCATCTGTCAAATATTCAATGGCTTCATCCAGGCTCATCTCCCTTGGAGTAGTAAGACGAATCTCAATATCTTTGTTGGATGAACGCATATTGGTAAGATGTTTCTGTTTACATACATTAATGGTCAGGTCACCTGGGCGAGTATATTCCCCGATCACCATCCCTTCATAAACATCCACACCTGCTCCATAAAAAAGCGTACCGCGTTCTTCAGCATTCTTTAACCCATAGGTGCTAGTAACACCTGTCTCCCATGCTACCAACGATCCAGTGTAGCGCGTTGCAAGTGCTCCAGAAGCTACATCATAACCATGAAAGAGAGTATTCATAACGCCCAAGCCACGGGTTGCTGTTAAGAACTGATATCTGAATCCCAGCAATCCACGTGTTGGGACAATGTAAACGATACGTACACTACCATCTGTATTTTCCTGCATATCCTTCATGCTGCCGTGCCGTTTTCCAAGCATTTCGACCACAGCGCCAATCGTAACAGAGCTGGTTTCAATATACACTTCTTCATACGGTTCCAGGAGAGTGCCATCTTTGGTTTTATGATAGATCACCTCAGGTCGCGAAACCTGAAATTCATAACCTTCGCGGCGCATGGTTTCGATAAGGATCGCTAGATGCAGTTCACCTCTCCCAGAAACCAGGAATGAATCAGTACTATCGGTTTCTTCCACACGTAGCGCCACATTGGTACGCAGTTCTGCAAACAGCCGTTCACGTATTTTACGAGAGGTGCCCCAACGTCCTTCTCTTCCCGAAAATGGAGAGGTGTTTACACCAAAGGTCATGCGTACCGTAGGTTCTTCCACACGAATCGGCGGTAAAGGATCAGGATGTTCGGGATCGGACAGAGTTTCACCAATAGCGATGCCCTCCAACCCCGCCAGGGTGATGATCTCACCAGCTGCTGCTTCATCTACTTCAATACGTTCCAGACCTTTATGAATATAGAGATACTGGGCAGTTTCAGCGATCTGTTCTCCATCCAGGGTTATTCTTGTAAGAGTTTGCCCAACATGGATCCTCCCGGCATAAATGCGCCCCATAGCAGTCACCCCGCGGTAATCATCATAACCAAGGTTGGTGACCAGCATGCGATAAGGTGCATCCATATCCACTTTCGGTGCAGGAATATAACGCAAAATTGTTGAAAACAATGGCTGTAGGTCTGGTCCTAATTCAGGGGTTAAGCCAGCCCGCGCAGAAGTTGCACTGGCAAAGATCACAGGGAAATCTGCTTGTTCGTTGGAAGCACCCAGATCAATAAAAAGGTCAAAGGTTTGGTTCAACGCTCTTTCTGGTTCAGCATCCTTGCGATCAACTTTATTAATGACAACAATCGCTTTATGTCCCATTTCAAGCGCTTTTTTCAGTACAAAACGGGTTTGCGGCATGGGGCCTTCCGCAGCATCTACTAGCAGTAGAACGCCATCCACCATGTTCATCACACGTTCTACCTCGCCGCCGAAATCGGCATGTCCGGGTGTATCGACAATATTGATCTTCACTTGCTGCTTGGTTGTGGGATCATATACAGAGATAGCAGTATTTTTCGCCAGAATGGTGATTCCGCGTTCGCGTTCCAGATCATTTGAATCCATCACACGCTCAGCCACCTGCTGATTTTCACGGAAGGTATTCGCTTGTCGCAACAAGCCATCCACCAAGGTGGTTTTTCCATGATCTACATGAGCTATAATGGCAATATTTCGTATGTCAGTTCGTTCAATAAGCATTCTAACCTTTTTTTCATTAAAAAACCCGGCTTCACTTTGCCGAGGTTTTTTAATGAAGAGCGGGGCTTATCTTATCAGATTGCACAGGGTTTGAATAGGGGGTATTTCTGAGAAATTCTATCTATTAACCATGATTAATACTTTGCTGCCATCGGAATGGAACGTATTTCTTTACAAGCAGTTTGAATATTTTTTGATTTCACCCAGGTTGGAAAAACATAAGAAAAAGTTTAGGGAAAATTAGCTCTGTAATCCGAGTTATTCTCAGTTACTGCCATTACAATAAAGCTTATAGGAGTACAGTATGGCAGACCAATTCCCTTTTGATGAAGAATTTCATGAACTGAAAATAATTGGCAAGGATTTCAGCCATGCAACCATTGAAAGCAGAGATTTTGAAAGCTGTACTTTTACAAACTGCCAGATGGAAGAAACTGTCTTTCGTTACTGCCATTTCCGCGATTGCATCTTTGAACAAAGTGACTTGAACCTAGCGCAATTTGAGCACTGCCGTTTTCAAAATACGACCTTCCGCAAAACACGTCTGGTGGGGATAGACTGGACAAAACTGGAGTGGAGAAAGAATCAGCTTCAACCGATTTTCCATTTTTCTCAATGTAATCTTAGCTATACTAATTTCTTTGAATGCCCATTAAAAGGGAGCACATTCTCTGATTGTCTTCTACAGGAAGCTGATTTCGCAGAAGCCGACTTGAGCACCTGCAATTTTCAGCGCGCTGATCTTGCCCGGGCGCGTTTTCTCCATACCAACTTGACCGACACTGATTTTACCAATGCACAGCAGTACGATATCAATGCATCAAATAACCTTCTAAAAAGGACAAAATTCAGCCTGCCTGAAGCCGTGGCATTACTGCACAGTTTGGATATCATTCTCGAAGAATAAAAACTAATCCGTTATTATATAGAACCACATGCATTTTTGTATTGGATAAGCACCTGGTTAATGCTGGCAATAATGAGGTTAGAAGGATCGGCTTCAATATTATTGATACGAACGAATGGATATAAATGTGGAAAATACTGGCTTATCAGCGAAAGTGGCAGTGGTTTCTTGCGTAGATTGGTCATTAATTTCTGATAGGCTGTTTGCACTGCCGGATATCCCCAATAATACCGTACACGATCGCTAAAACTATATTTTAATTCAAAACGTATCTCTTCTTCTGAACCTGCATAATATTTTTCCCAATGAGAGGGCGCCATCTGCATGGTATTCAGCAGTGTGTCGACAATTTGTGATCGGCTATCTATAGCTATAAAAGATAACTCTTTCTCAATCGCAGCCAAACTAAAAACAGCTTCCCGAAAGGCAAATGTTAATGCAGGGCCAACCTTCAAAATAGAAAAATGATCTTCCACCATTTGTTTTAACAATTGTGGGGTTTGATAATCGGTGGAATGAGCTTCAAACACCATTCCTGGAATTGTCTCGATAAATTTGCTGAGTGATTGCGTCTTTGAGCGATCATAAGAAAAGATCACTTTATCATCAAACTCTACCCCGGGAGAAATGACCAACGCGATAATACGCTGGAATGCTTCTTCAAGACCATACCGATGAAAGACCGTCTGATAGGTTTGCAGAGTCTGTTCTGCAAAATCGACCCTCGTTACAGGACAATTTTCACTTTGCCCGGCAGTCATACCACCGGGAGAAGGGACTTCTGTGCCGATCACATACACTGGAAATTGAGTGACCTGGTGTATACGAGCGGCACTTTCAGCTCGTACACAGAGTTGAGCGGAACGCTCAGCAATCATTTCTGTTGATGGCGAATCCTCATTCCCACAAGGCATGGAAGTGTCAAGATGGATTTTGACATATCCGGCAGCAACATAATCCTGTACCAGTTTTTCCGCTTTTTCCATTGCCAACGATGTCTGTTCCTTCTTCCATGGATTGGGTCCCAGGTGATCGCCACCCAGAATGATGCGCTCGATTGGAAAATCCATTTCTCTGGCAATATCTTGAAGATAGATAGTGAATTGCATGGGGGTCATCCCGCTATATCCCCCCTCTTGGTTCACCTGGTTGCAGGTGGATTCAATCAATAGAAAGTCCTCATCGGTTCTATGTGAATGCATTGCAGCTTTCAAAACTTCCCGATTCGCCGAACAAATGGAATAGATCCCCACCGGCTCACCATTCTTATGTGCCCGGATAATTTCTTGAAGTGGATGACTGGTGGAAAACATACTCCTCTTGTTCATACAGTAAAATTCTCTACCTCTCAGGATAGGTCTTGAACCATTCCTGGTCTATCTGGAATTGCTCCAACTCGTTAAACCATGGGGCAGCTAGAGCATCCACCAGTTCAGTGAGCCTATGCATTCGTTTATATGCAACATTTTGTAAAAAATGGATGCGATCGTGCCCGCTCAGGTCAGTGGCTTCTTTCCATACCGCCCGGCCTGCAGCAACACCCGCTGCGCCTGCCATACAAGCTGCTATCACCTGTTGCAAGAAAACATCAAAATCAACAGAAGCGGAAAGCAATATCCATGGGATCGCGCTTTTTTGGGTCAATTCTTTGCACGCTGCTTTCCATCTGTCAAAACTTTTTTCGGTATGAATATCCAATGGAAATTCCGCTTTTAACACATCTGCTCCGAGAGGGGTAAGTTTTTCTGCAGATTTCAAAATCACATCCATCCGTTCAGTCCCTTCCAGCTTTTTTTGAACCGGATCAAGAGGATAAGAAAGGACCTCCAAAAAAAAGGGGGTGTCCGTTTTTTGACAATCATCCGCTACTTGGCTGACCAGGTCTTCAATGTGGGTATGCGTGGCAGAATCTGGATGATAGTAAACCAGTAACTTCACCGCACTGCCACCCATTCGCTTAACCTTGGCAACACTCCAATCGGGCAATATTTGGCTTTCTCGAGCGGATGGATCGCCTGTATATCCGGTTTCTTCGAGCGCTACCAACAATCCACGATTACCAGGCAGTACCTGAGTAGCAACATTCTGTGCAGCTCCATAGAGGGGATCCAATAAAAATGCGCTGCAACTGTCGGCAAGGGTTTTCACCACATCTTGTTTGAAAGCGGTCATCATTTCATTCGCATTCGGATCTTGTTTCTGGATATGTAAAAGATTGCGCAAATTATTTCGGTGATCCAGAGCCAGGATAGCAAACTTACCATTGGGAGTAGCACACTGCTGCAATCCTCGAATTTTTCCTATTGATCGTGTAAACATCTTATTTCTTCCTATTCCTTCTCAACAAAATCATATCACGGAGAGAGAATAAATGGATGTTCGCTTTTGTTTGCTTGATATTTCAATCGGATTCTTACCTTGTTTTCCCCTTATATACTCATATTAGAACATTATTTATGTGCTTTATTGTGCTATTATTTGACTTAATAACACTAAGTAACATATGATGAAAGGAGAATTATGTTAAAAGAAGAGCGACAACAAACGATCATTCGAGAGCTGGATAGAAACGGCAGCGTGGCAGTTAGCGAACTCGCTGAGCGTTTCAACGTATCGAGAATGACAATTCGGAGAGATCTTTTTGAGATCGAGAGAAACAGCCAATTAAAAAGAACGCATGGTGGTGCAGTATTGCCATCCAAATCACCCAATTATAGTGAGCCTCCCACCATCAAGCGCATGGAACTTTTAAAAGAGGAAAAAATTCGCATTGCCAAGGCCGTTGCGGCATCGATTGGGGAAAAAGAGGTGATCTTTCTGGGTTCAGGCACTACCACATTATATGTGGCCAAAGAGCTTCATGAAAGGGACGATATTACGGTGTTGAGTAATGCAATCACCATCATTAACGAGCTAAGTACCAATGGGAAAATGCCTATCATCGGTATTGGTGGTTTTCTGCGGCGCGAAGAGCAATCCATGATAGGTCATTTCGCCGAGAGGGTCATTGAAGATCTGCGGGTGGAGAAAGTGATCATGGGCATGCGCGGGGTTCACCCTCGCTTCGGGTTGACCAGCGAAGATCCGCAGGAGTTAATGACCGATCGGAAGATCCTTGGCATCAGCGACAACGTCATCATCGTTGCCGACCACACCAAGATCGGTTATGTATCCACCAGCCGAACAGCTCCCATCACGGCTGCCAAGACCATCATCACAACCACAGATGCACAGGACGATTTCGTTCGTGCGATCCGTGAACAAGGGGTAGAGGTAATACAAGTTTAAAAATAAGGAGAAAAAGAACGTTCATGCCAGATAATAGAGGTAAGTTTACACAGACAGAAATTCTCTCACAACCCGAGACCTGGAAGGAAACATTACAATATTTAAAATCCGATTGGGTTGGCAAATTGCCAAATCTGCAGGATTATGACCAAATTGTTATCACCGGCTGTGGATCGACATATTATTTTTCAATTTGGGCAGCCCGCCTTCTGCACTGTAGCACTGGAATTCCAGCCATCGCTCTCCCCAGTTCAGAATTATGGTATTCCGGGGACCTGTGGTTAAAACCATTCAAGAAAATACTTTTCATCGTCATTTCTCGCTCGGGTCAGACAACGGAAACACTTCAAGCATTGGATCTATTCCTACGATCGCAAAAAGGGGATGCCATTGCCGTAACCTGTTATAAAGATAGCCATTTAGCCAAAATGGCTCCTCTTTCAGTAACTACAACGGCTGGTATGGAGCAAAGTGTTGCACAGACCCGCTCTTTCAGCAACATGATGTGGCCTATTATCCTGTTGAGCGAAAAAACCATCCAAGATGAGTTAATTACAACAGTTCATACTACCGCGCAAACCTTCCTATCGAATTATCAAGCCACTGCGCGTGAGATCGGGAATAATCTTGATATCGAACGATTCTTTTTCCTCGGTAATGGGCCCCTCTTCGGTCTTTCTCAAGAAGTCATGCTGAAAATGAAGGAAATGTCATTGAGTTATTCAGAGGCTTTCCATTTTCTTGAATTTCGACACGGACCAATGTCAATGGTAAACAACCGTTCTCTGATCGTGGGATTCACAAATCAAGCAACCCAGGAATTTGAACTTCCTGTCTTTCGTGACATGCAGAAGTTAGAAGGGTTGACGCTCGCCGTCGGAAGATTCGCGGAAAAACCACAAGGCATAGACTATCTCTTTAGCTTTGGTGAGTATATCCCTTCTAGGTGGTCATATCCTTTATATTTGCCACTCATCCAATTGCTTGCATATGAGAGAAGTATTGCCAAAGGATTGAATCCGGATAAACCGGAAAATCTCACTGCAGTTGTGAAACTGTAGTGTTTTTAAGGAAAAGAATGCAATTAGAAGATTTGTTGATTCGAAATACCATCAGGGCGAAAGTACCACTTCAAACCCGAGATGAGATTATCCAAAAAGCAGGTGAATTACTTGTGGAAGCGGATGCGATCGAACCACGCTACATCCATGCAATGAAAAGAGTGATGGATGAGCTAGGTCCATATTGTGTGATCGCACCCGGTATCGCGCTTTTGCACGCGCGCCCTGAAGATGGAGTAAAACGCGCCTGCCTTTCATTGCTTACATTAGAAAAACCGGTGCACTTTGGTCATTCCACCAACGATCCGGTTGATCTCGTATTCACCTTGGGTGCCAGGGATAAACAAGGGCATATTGAAGCTCTAGCAGAACTGGCTGTTTTTTTATCGAAAGAAGAATTTCTTCAAATAGTACGAGGTTGTGAGAATTCACAATCCCTGCAAAATGAAATCTTTGAATATATCACAACGAGAAAGTAGAGAAAAAATGGTCATTGCAACATTATGCGGAATGGGTTTTGGGACAAGTATGATGCTCAAGCTTTTCATTGACGATATTCTTAAGGCCGAAGGGATCAAAGCCGAGGTCAATCCATGGGATCTGGGGACTTTTAAAGGAAACAAAGCGGATATTGTTGTCGCTCCAGTAGATATGGAACCGCATCTACGCGATTATCCGTCCAAAATCGTTCTAATAAAGAATTTAGTAGATAAGGTAGAAATTAAGGAAAAAATACTCAAGGCAATTCGAGAGCTCTCATAATTTTTGTATTTCAAGAAAGGAGGATTTGGGATTATCTATTGTTCGTTTCATTTTGAAAAAATTTTAGGAGGATACAATGGCAGTATTTGATACATTACTTTCTTTGATCACGCTACCCGCTATCGTTCTGGGGTTCATTGCATTGATCGGTCTTCTTCTCCAGAAAAAATCAGCAGGGGATGTGTTTAAAGGAACATTAAAAACAATTCTTGGACAGTTGATCATCGGTGTTGGAACTAGCGCTTTGATCGCCGCTCTTTCACCAATCCAGGTCTTCTTCGAAAAAGGTATTCCGGCAAGTGGTTTTGAAACATTTGTCACTTACGATGAAGCTGTGGTTGGAGCAGTACAAAGTGCGAACCTCGCAAATATTGGTGCTGAGATCGCATGGACAATGTTATTCGGATATGTAGTGCATATTCTGGTTTCCAAATTCTCAAAGCATCACTACATTTATCTCACCGGTCATATGATCTGGGTACACGCAGGTGCATTCGCGATTTTGTTCCACTCCTTTGGTCTGCCTACCTGGGCCGTCGTCACACTGGCTTCCATCGTCGATGGTTTCTATATGACCCTAATGCCTGCTTTAGCTCAACCCATTATGCGCAAAATCACCGGCAGCGATGAGATCGCATTTGGCCATGGGCAAACATTGTTGAACATGCTCGGGGCATGGGCAGGTAAACTGGTGGGGAAACCGGAAGATTCCACGGAGAACGTGAAGATCAAGGAGTCTTTCAATTTCCTGCGAGATATGTCGGTATCTATCTCGATCATCATGCTCCTGGTCGCTTTTATCGGCGCAGGTCTTGCCATTGGGCAGATCGGCATAGCCGGATTCGAAGAGCAGATCAGCAGTGGGCAAAATTGGATCGTGTACATTCTCTTGATTGCGCTTAATTTTACCGCTGGTGTTTTGGTCCTGCTACAAGGAGTTCGCATGTTGATTGCAGAGATCACACCTGCTTTCAAGGGTATCGCAGAAAAACTCATCCCTGGCGCAAAACCTGCTCTGGATTGCCCGGTAATTTACCCCTATGCTCCCAATGCTCTCATTTTTGGCTTGATCTCAGGTACTATCGGACAGGTGGTGGGCATGGTAGTATTGGCTTTGATCGGCTGGCCTGTGCCACTACCCAGCATGATTGCAGCTTTCTTCGCCAGCGGAGCCGGAGCCATCTTCGGAAATGCCACTGGCGGTCGCAAAGGCGCCTGGTTGGGTGGTTTCTTATGGGGCTTTGTGGGTTGGTTGTTGATCAGCTTTGCTTATAAATTCCAGGTATTTGGCGATCTATCTGGCATGGGTGCATTAAGTTTAGGATTCACAGTTCCAGACGCGATTGTTCCCGGTATTGTTATCTGGTGTATCGCCAAGTTATTCGGTATATAATACTGGTACAAGAAAGAGAGGAGAGAGGTATTCTCCTCTCTTTTCTTTTATATAATTCCATTATGCTACAAAAAATTATCCATGCGAATCTCTATACACCGGATGAACTTCTAGCGGACCACTCCATTGAAATTGAGAATGGAATCATCAAGGATATTTACCCGACACCGGAATTTGAGAAATCCCTTGATTCAATCATCAATGCAAATGGTTTTATCGTTACCCCGGGACTGATCGATATTCATATTCATGGTTGTATGGGGGCTGACACCATGGATGCAACTTTTAATGCATTGAACACCATGAGTGCTTTTTTAGGAGCACATGGTGTGACCTCTTTTTTAGCTACAACCGTCACCAGCAGCCGGGAAAACATCATGGATGCCCTGACAAACATATCAAAATATCGTTTGGATCTGACTGGTGCTAACTTATTGGGAGCACATATAGAAGGACCGTACATCAATATTGCTTTCAAGGGCGCTCAGAATCCTGATTACTTTCGCTCTCCCATCAAGAAAGAATATGAGATATGGTTTGAAAATGGAAACGTAGAATTAATCACCATAGCACCAGAGTTAAAGGGAATGGACGAATTCATTCATGCCTGTGCGGATCATAGTATCGAATTGGCAATCGGTCATAGCAATGCGTCGTATGAACAGGTCATCCATGCTGCGGATCTGGGAGTACATCAGGCAACTCATTTATTCAATGGTATGCAGGGATTACACCATCGTGAACCGGGAACGGTAGGGGGTATCCTTGTTGATGATCGATTTCATGCTCAAATCATCACAGATGGAATCCATTTACATCCTGCGATCGTCAAGCTCATTCTCACTTGCAAAGGAATCGATCATACCATTTTGATCTCAGATGCCATTCGTGCCACGGGATTATCGGATGGAAAGTATGATCTGGGGGGCCAGGAAGTAACCGTAACAAATGGGGTCGCCAAAATCGCCAATGGCAGTCTGGCTGGTTCAACTCTCACCCTGGATTCTGCTTTATGCAACACCATGAAATTCACTGGCCTGGATTTCAGGCATGTTTTACCCATGGCTACCAGAATTCCAGCAGAAGCAATGCATTTCTCCCAGAAAAAAGGGTACATTCGTGTTGGTTACGATGCTGATCTCACTCTCTTTAATTCTGATCTTCAGGTAGTTTCAACCATTGTCGGTGGTAATTTAATTTTTAATAAAGAAAAAAAATGGAGTAAAGAATGTCAAAATTAACACATGAATACATTGAAGGTGTAATTTCCCTTCTAAAAAAAATAAATTCAGAGGAAGAAGCTGTTATTAATCAAGCAGCAAAGCTAATGGCAGATGCGGTTCAGAACGGCAAACGTATCTTTGGTTTTGGTTGTACTCATTCCTGTCTGCCTATTCAAGAGGTTGTATACCGCGCGGGTGGTCTCATGTTGATCAATCCCATCTATGCTCCCGGTATTGCTCATCTGGATGTTCACCCCACTACGATGACATCGGGAATTGAAAATCTCAACGGGTACGCAAAAGTTATTCTGGATAACCAGCCTATTCAAAAGGGAGATATTCTCATTATCATTTCAGTTTCAGGTCGCAATGCGGTGCCTATTGAAATGGCTAAGATAGCACAGGAACGGGGAATTATCGTCATCGGAATCACATCCCGGAAATATACGGAGGGTGTTGCCTCAAGGCATGCATCGGGCAAAAAAATGTACAACTTTGCAGATGTGGTGATTGATAATAAAGCTGAGAAAGGGGATGCGCTGCTTTCGGCTGATGGTCTCAATACAAAGTTCGCATCTGCTTCTGGGATCACCAGTAGCGCCATCATGCATTGCCTTTCAGCCGCCACCATTGAAGAACTGTTGGCAAGAGGAATCACGCCACCTGTTTTTGTAGCAGCGAATGTGGACGGTGGTTCTGAACATAATCTCAAACTCTTAAAGGAATATCATGACCGAATATTCTATGTATAGCTTAAAATAAAAAAAGGCAGTGCACTACACTACATTGTGTGCACTGCCTTTTTTTAATCTCCTTATAGTTCATGAAATATTTTCCGCTACAATATACCTATGAACATAAAAACAGACACCCCTTTCATCGTTGGATTCTATGGTCAATCCGGTATCGGAAAGACCTATCTGGTCAAGAAACTTGTTTCTAAATTAATAAGTGAAGGCTTCCGTACGACGGTTGTGAAGGTATCCGATAAAGCTATGAGTATTGATACAGAAGGGAAAGATACTTATCTCTATGGGCAAGCGGGAGCCGAAACAGTTGTTTTCTCTACCGCCAGTGAAACCACCTTCCTGGTAAAAAGACCATTACCCACCAGTGAGATCATACGGCTTCTCAATGAAAATGAAAGTTATGATTTTATTTTCATTGAAGGTGCTCTGGAAGAATGGATCCCCAAAATTCGTCTGGGAGATATGCCATTGCGCGAGAACACCATACTTACCTACAATGGGGATTTTGATACTCTTATTATGCAAATTAGAAATCGAAATTTAAAGTAAAAAGGAGGAAATTATGCAAACCATAACCTTGAAAGTAAATGGAAAAGAAGTCCCTCTAACCCAATTTCCGGCAGAGATCATCACACAAACAATCTTAGGAATGTTGAAAGCACTCAAGGGTGTTGAAGAGATCAAAGACGTTGAAATTTCAATAAAAAATTAGCTTTTTATGCTAATTTTGGAACAGAAGTCCTATTTTTTCCATAAATATCTCCTCTTTCGCAACCTTTTTTCATTATTTTCGTTATACTTAATGTAGGAAAACTAAAGAAAGGAGATTGAAATGAAACTTACCCCTCCCACCAAATTAGTTTTTTGGCTCTCAACCGTTCTAGCTGTCTTGGGAATTCTTGGCAAATTTGTTGCCCTCCCATTAATTGGCGGCTATGAATTCTGGTTGGTAGCCGCAGGATTCGTCCTGCTGTGGCTTGGAAACGTAGTAAAAGGTTTCTAAGCACGTTCATTGAAGCACTTTTTATTATTATGCAGAAAAAGCCACCGCGATCGCGGTGGCTTTCTGATTTAATATCTATTTATTTAATGTCACATTTATTTGAGAAAATATTTACTCGTTTTATGCTCGAGTATGATAATTTCCCTGCACAATCCATTTATAGGTGGTTAATTCTTGTAATCCCATCGGTCCACGAGCATGCACCCGTTGGGTCGAGATGGCAACCTCAGCTCCTAATCCTAGTTCTGCTCCATCCGTAAAGCGGGTGCTGGCATTGACATATACAACTGCCGAATCCACCTCCCGCAAAAAACGACTTGCATGGTCTTCATTTTCTGTAAGAATCCCGTCTGAATGGGCAGTACTGTGCTGTTTAATAAAAGAAATTGCTGTTGAAAGATCGGGAACCGCACAAGCATTTAAATTCAAAGAAAGCCATTCACGATCATAATCGCCTTCTTTCATCACTTTGAGCGTTTCACCGGAAGTCAGAGAACAGTTTTCTAATAATTCTGCGGGAAGATGCATGATCACTTTTTCTTGCTGCATTCTTTTTAATAATGCGGGTAAAAATGTAGAAATAATTTTTTCATGGATCAATACCGTATCGAGCGCATTGCACACAGTTGGACGTTGTACTTTCGCATTGACAATCACTTCCAATGCTTTTTTCTGATCGGCAGATTCATCCACGAATAAATGGCATATCCCGATCCCACCGGTGATGACCGGAATGCGGCTGTTTTCACGGCAGTAGGTGTGCAGGGCTGCTCCTCCACGCGGAATGAGCATGTCTACATACGCATGCATAGTCATCAGTTCATCAACGAATCTGCGATCAGGATCATCTAGAAATTGCACGGACTCCTTCGGAATACCCACACTCTGCAAAGCTGTATGGATACAGTCAACCAGAATTGCATTGGTTTGCAGAGTTTCTTTTCCTCCTCGTAGGATGACCGCATTCCCTGATTTAATTGCCAGGGCTGCTACATCAATGGTTACATTCGGGCGAGATTCATAGATTACCGCCAGTAACCCCAGAGGGACACGCTGCTTATGGACATGCAGCCCATTGGGTAATTCGTGTTCATCAAAGGTTTGATCGAGTGGATCCGGCAAACTGGCTACGGACCGCGCTCCTTCTGCTATGTTTTCAATTTGTTTGGAAGTTAATGTCAATCTCTCAAGTATGGCAACCGATAGACCCTGCAAAATTCCCTCCTGAACGTCAATTTGATTCTTGCGCAGAATTTCATTTTTTCGGTTATCTAATATTTCAGCCAACATCAGAAGCGCAGTTATCCTTTGCTGTGCAGTCATAAAAGGTAAATTTTGAGAAGCTTCCTTCGCCTGCTTACAAAGATCAAGTACCGTTTTCATGTTCCCCTGCCCTGCAATAGAACCAAGTCATCGTGATGGATCACCTCGTCCGCATAAACATATCCCAGACGCTGTTCAATCTGATCGGTATGCAACCCTTTGATCTGATCAATTTCATTGGAGGCATATGCGCAACGTCCGAGCGCACACGGTTTCCCATCTACACTAAAAACAAAGATGGCATCTCCGCGTTGAAATTCCCCGCGTACATCGGTTACTCCAACCGGCAGCAAACTGCCTCCTTTCAGTAACGCTTTCTGCGCTCCAATGTCGATCTCAATTCCGCACCCTTTCATAGCACTTGCCAGAAGAAAGCGTTTGCGACTCTCCAATGCATCGACTGATGGATAGATCCAGGTACCAGGTTTCTCTCCCTTCACTATCTGAAGTAATACATTTTCCCCACCCTTTGCAATGGCAACGGTGGTTCCACTATGGCGGGCAATTTCAGCCGCCTCAACTTTGGTAAGCATGCCGCCCGTGCCAAGCCCTGAGGTAGATCCACCGACTGCATCCCATACTGTTTGGGGAATTTCCATTGAATGAATTTCTCGGATAAGCTGCGCTTTTCCTCCAGTCGGATCTCCATCATAAATTCCATCAATGTCGGTAAGTAAAACCAATAAATCCGCTTCAAGCATGGTTGCCACCAAAGCGGAAAGATTATCATTATCCCCAATGCCAATTTCATCAGTAGCCACTGTGTCGTTTTCATTAATAATGGGTAAAATCTGGTGTCCTAATAATGATTCCAGCGTTCCACGTGCATTAATATAGCTTTTACGATTGGTAATATTCGTGCGGGTCAACAATATCTGCCCTACCCTGACCCCATACATGGAAAAGACCTGTTCATAGATCGCCATCAAGCGCGGCTGCCCAACCGCTGCGAGCATCTGCTTTGTCGGGATATGTTTCACCAGACTGGGATAAGCCAGTACTTCTTTCCCTGCAATAATTGCTCCCGATGAAACAAGAACAACCTGACATTTTTCATCCTGGATCGCACGGATCTGTCTGGCAATTTCCACAATACGTGGATATTGAATGGCGCGCGTACCTTGTGTAAGTGTGGATGTGCCAATTTTCACCACCATACGTCGATACTGCATATCGTCCTCCCGATAATTCCCCCAAGTATATCAAATGCAGCCCCGATCTGGAATCATTGATCGCGAAACTATCTGTTTTCCTGTATACTTATTTCTTTGTTGTTCGGCAACAGAATGATCCTTTAAAATTATTTATTACGAAAGTAAAAAAGCCATCCAATTTTTTGGATGGCTTTTAAGGCGGCATTGGTCGAATTTTGTTTTATTTTAGGTTGCCTCTTTTAGTAAAAAGAAACCGGTTTTTTATGACCGGTTTCGCTATTCGCTCCCTGAGATTGTTGCAAAGGGATAAGTTACTACCCTCCCAAAGCGACCAAGTTCAAACCGCAGTTCAACGCTTCCAATACTCTTCTTTGACTTTAATAATCTTTTATCATTATTTTCAGAATTGGTTGTTTATCAAAAATAACAACAGGGATGGTATTTCTGCGTATCCCTGTTCGGTTCGTTATTTCAAAAAAATTCTTTATTTTTTCTCTTCCCCCTTATCAGTATTCATTTGCGTGTAAGAGACCATTTCTTTTTCAGAGTTCACGGCAAATTCGAGGGCAGCTTGAGCGCGGGAAACGATCTTCTCAACCGATACTGCATCGATGGGGAAACTGGCTATACCTGCATATACCGAAGCATTTACTTGCTGAGCAGCGCCCTGGACAACCCGCCCTGCTGCAATCTTTGCTTCTTCATCGGATGTATCGGGCAATATCATACCTAAGGTTTCTTGATCAAAACGCGATACAACATCTAATGTTCGCAGAATTTTTTTACAAACCTTGGCAGTGGCTTCCATTAATTCTTCAGCACGTTCCGGATGACCCTCACTGACAAGGTTTTTATAGTTGAACACGCGCATCATCATTACACTAACTGGCTTTTTTGTTCTTCTGCTGCGGATAAATTCTTCACCCAGTTTCTGCTGGAATAATTTCCATTTTAACAAACCATACGCGTCATGCAGGGTAAGTTCCTCAATGAGAACATTATTGGAGACATATTGATTAATAAAATGTGCGATTTGGGCATGCACACTTTTTGAAAGAATGGTGGAGATTAGCAGAGCAGCAGCAAATACACCTATCCGGATCAATAACTGCATCATTTGTTCTTGAAAAGTATATTGGACGTATCCATACGCTAGAATGCTAACAACCAATGCAATCCAATCCATCCAACGATTGAACCTAAAGATTGTCAGAACAACGACAAAAGCCAGCAAGGAAAGACCCAGAAAAACAGTCGTTTCATCCACAAACACGATCATTCCTGCGCTAATGATCAGCCCCACCGTTAATAGCACGACATACAGCAATAATCTGTTTTGAGAAATATTTTTATTAATCATGCTTCCTCGCTTTCCGCTTTTTCACTATTTCGTCAATTACTTTTCCAACAATCACTCCAACTGTAACCACAGCAAAAACGATGCCAATCCATAGAGCAAGATTGTTTTCTTCTTTTTGAGGTTGCACCGGCAGTTCTTCTGCCGCAGGTACCAATTCTTCCATGTTTTGAATCAACGCAGATGAAATAGAGCCTTCTGCACGGGTAAGAGCAAGATCGCCATATAAGTTTTTAATATTAGTGGAATCCATTAATGCATCAATCGCCCACGCTATCCCTTTATCTGTAGTGCCAGTGGCAATCAATACAGGATATCCTTCATTGATCAATGCCTCTAGGTAACCAATATCTGCATTAATTGTATTTGTCTGAACAATATCAGTCTGGGTAACAGGATTATTGGTACCCTCTTCAAAAGGTTGCGGAAGATGGTCGTTCAGTTTAACAATCTCGCTGTTTTGCGTTGGTATTCCGATCAACATGAAATGGGTTGGTTTCTCAGAAAGCGCAGCCAATTCAGCGGGTGTATAAACCTGCAGGTCAATCCCATCGCTGTTGAGATAATGCCCTAGAAATTCACTGAGTTTGATCACTAATTCATTGACGGTCTGATTGGATTCATCGGGAAGAATCACACCGAAATCAGAGAGATCAGAACTACCAATGAATGCATACGGGAATTCGTTGATTGAGAGTACTTCAGTGGAAGGTCCTAAGGGCACCGTCAGTTCCGTATCCGCATAAACCACAATCCAGGCAGCCGTTGTATTGTCATCCAGACAGTCAAACCGATCATCCTGGTAAGCATCCGGCAGGTTGATGTTACTGACGACCGTAATCCTGTTATCTCCAAAATCAAATAGCCGTGCTGGGAGTACGAGGTCTGCCCAGGCATCATTGGCATTTTCGCTGGTCAAGGATACCGTTCCAGCAGGTGTACCATTTACTTGGATAGTCAGATAAGATTCTTCCAAATTTGCAAAATCTGTATGAGCAAAATGCAATCGCATGGTCACATCACCGATGACTTTCCAAGAAGTTGCGAACGGCAAAGCATAGCTGATGGATTGTTCAGAGGTTCCCCAGGCGGTGACATCCTTATATTCATACTTTTCAAGGGTAAAAGTGGAGGTGAATGTCTCCTGGGTTGAAACAGAGTCAGGCACCTGGTTTATCAACGCCAGGTTATCGGGGAGTTGCTCCAAGATGGAATCCCGGGTGAGTGCCCTGGCTGCTTCAACAATCGCCGAATCGGTATCCCCGGTCACAACCAGAATAGATTGTTTCGCATCTGCAAAGAATTGCCCACTCCATAGAATCCCTGTATTTCCGGGGTAAGCACTGCCATTCTTTTCCTTCAGCTTACCATTTTCCCAAACCCAGGGAGCTTGTAGGTCATTGAGAATTGCCAGTTGATCCGCACGCCCGACAAGAATGATGTTTCCTTCCAAACTGCCTGGATTCGCCATGGCATCTGTTTCAGTTGCGAAGTTAAGATTAACCGTCCGCCAGCTTGCAAATTGACCAAGTTTCGCACTAACCAGTGCAGCCGCATTGATTTCAGCAGACGTTGGAATATCCGGCAGAACAAAGGTTACCCTATTCTCTAGAATTCCGGAATTACTGACAAAGGGAAGGGGAAATTTATTAAGTACCGGGGCTGCATCCTTCATTCGATACTGAAATGTGAAATATGAACTGTCATGAACGGTAAACCACAATAAATCCTCATCCAAATTCAAGCAATCGAAGCCTTCATATCCCAGATATAAAACCAAGCGCACACGGTTATACCCCTCAACCCACAATTCGCTTGGAATTTCAACTTTCAATTCCCCAAGGTCGCTATTGGCACTGGTGAGCCCCGTGCTGGCAATTCGCGTTCCATTGACTTCAACAGCTATAGATGATTTTTCGCTGAGAGCTTTAGCGTGGCTGAACACCAGTGTCAGAGTACTGCCGGTCTGTGGTTCCCAGGCAGAAGGCCACTGAAAACCATACTCTTTGATAGTATTGATCCCTTTAAAAGAATCATCACTGGATAGAATCCCCAGATCTTGAAACGTATAGGTATTGTCCTGGTCTTGAACAATTTCAGTGGGAGCAGCCGCAAAGCTGCATAAAAATGTCAAGAGGATCAAGACACTTTTTATGAACTTTCCATTCATTTTATTTTTCATGCTTCACTCCTTAGTTCCCGGCTTTAGCATTATCGTTAATTGTAAATAATCTCCATGGTAATGGAGAGGGAAACTCATATTTAAATGTTGTCCATGTTTCAAAACCTTCATAAATACCTGGGTAATATTTCAATACCTGTGATCTCCCGCGCGCATCAAATGAAGGATACGGAACCAAAATCTGATCAGCTTTTCCGATAGGGTTTCTCAAGATGTCAAAAAAGTCCATATCGGTGGTCATTACGAGATTTTTGGGGTGGTCAACCATAAGTGCCAACGACATGGATATGGAATGATCAACGATTGTAATCGTATCATCCAGTTGTGCGTTGAGATAATCAGCAATCATCTGCATCTCCTCCAGTGAATCATTCTCATACGATACCGATTGTTGTTCACCGGCGATAATCCAGGCTAGCAGTATTTTTTGTGGCATGGGAGCTTCGATAAGATCCCACTTTTTACTTACCTGACTGACGATTGGGAATATCAATAACTCTACCAGTAATAAATTTACTACCAAACGGGCCCATTTCTTTTCCAATGAGGAATATACCGCTCCCATGACAATAATTCCTCCCGGGATCAGCCAAATAAAATAGCGGCTGAAAGCCGGCAGATAACCCCGATAACCGATCAGGAAAGTGAATAAAATAATAGACCAACCCAGCATGACAAAATCGAAATCAATCCAGCGTTTTTTTATAAAAATTAGCAACAGTAAAACAATGGTTGCAACAGCTAAAAGAGGTCCAACAAAAGTGATTTCTGAAAACAGCAGTCTAAAAGAACCACTGATGGAATTCATAGCATAGTACCAGAGATGATCAGGTCCAAAGGTTTGAGCAGTATCAGGGGTATTGGATGTCGCTCCGGGGCCGGTCAGAAAGTAAACAGGGTTGCCCATGATCGTCCAGTTGAGGAAAACCCAAAACAGGAAACCATAAGCTGGGGGCACAAGGTAAGATAAAAGATCAGCCTCCAATTTTTCCGGCGATGTTTTTCCTTTTCCGAAAAGCCAGCTCCAGCAAATACAGGCTGCCATGACCGCCGTCCAAGCAAGCGCTTCATAACGGCAGTATACTGCCAACCAGGCGCCGATGCCTGCCATCATGATTCCAGAATTTTTTCGCTCCTGATGCCAGGTTAGATACCCATTAAAAGAGAACAGTAGAAATCCGATGAAGGGAGTCTCCGACATGCCCAGAGCTGCATTATGCAGAATAAGTGGTTGCAGACCAAATAAAACCATCCAGACAATGCGCCATCCGCTTTCTACTTTAAAGCGTTTCAAAACATTGTTTAGCTGCACCATCGTGAACCCGGCATAGATAGCACTCATCAACGTGCCACTCAATATTTCCAAACGAAATGGCCGCAAGAGGATATTAAAAGGAATATCAGATACTGCTGGAAGCGGAGGCCAAATAAATCCGATCGCCGAAAGGTGTGGATCGCGTCCAAAGACAGCAGAAAAAGCTTGAGAAACCCGCGACAATCCTTCATAATCCGAGATATCGTAGATCAGAGTTCCATAAATCCCAATGATTGCGTAAAAAAAGAAAGCAATAAGAAAGATATGTGTTGAAGGATGCTTCATTAAATGAATAAAGCTTTCTCGAATATGCAGTTTCCTTTTCGTCTCAGGGGCATATTCGGGTGGTTTTGATGCAATGGACGGTGCAGGATTAACGCTATTGAACATGGCTGCCATCCACATGTGATTCTGATTCCTTTTCAAGTTCCATACCAAAACCCTGGCTAAAACCATGAATGGTCTTTTCCCAATAATGTGGTTTTGTTATCAACTGTAAAAAACCTTTCCAGGCACCAATACTCATTAAACCCCAATAAATTGGACTTAGCAGCGCAAAACGCACGTTATCGTAATGCCTGCGGCGCATGGCTCCGGCTATGTTCATATAAGTAAACACAAAATTTCCAAGATAAAGGCTAAGCGAACTCAAATAAAAAATAAAACCGGGGAATGTCTCTTGTATAAATGCCCATTTCGTCAAATACCAAACCGTTGTAATCGTCCATAATATCGGATTGACCAAGGCAGCAAAGAATGTGCCACCTGTAACGAATTGAAAACTGATGAATCCCTTGAATCCCACTTCTTTCAGTAATTCCGCGGGGTTGCGCATGTGCACCAGCCAAGTTTGGATATATCCTTTTATCCAACGAGAACGCTGCCGCAACCAGTTATTGAGCCGGCTGTTGGCTTCTTCATACGTTGTCGAATCGATGGTGCGCGTATGGAAACCGCGTTTATAGAGTCGCATGCCCAGGTCAGCATCTTCGGTAACATTGTGAGGATCCCAGGCACCCACCTCAACCAATGCGCGGCGTTTGAAATGATTGGAAGTACCACCCAGGGGAATGGGGGCATCAGAAGCATCCAACCCGGGCAGAAACAGGTCAAACCACATCGAGTATTCTGAGGTAAACCATTGTGTTAGCAGGTTTTGGCGGCGGTTGTAATAGTTCAATTTTGCCTGGATGCATACCACATTAGGACTCGATTTCCGAAATGCAACAACTGCTTTTTTAAGCTGATCAGGGTCCGGGCGGTCTTCTGCATCGAAAATAACAACATACTCACCACGCGCGTGGATAAGACCATAGTTGCATGCCTTGGGTTTTGTTTTCGGTAATGAACCAGGCACAATTGTTGCGCGAAAATGAGGGGGAAGCTTTAAATCATAAAAACTCTGAATTGTTTCTTTATCTTCTGCTTCCAGTAAAATTTTTATATCTAATTTCGTACTCGGATAATCCAGGTGAGTCAATGACTTCATAAGTTCCGGTAGAACGCCTGCTTCGTTAAATACAGGAATTAACAGGGTGTATACAGGTAAATCTCTTGGATCAAGAGCATCCATTTCGGCTTGTGATACAGGGACTTCACAATCGTGGTTCATGGCATTATAAACAAGATAGAATTTGTAAGCAGAAAAACCAATATAAAAAATCGTGATCAATTCATTGGCAATGATCGCAAAAGATGTAAAGTTCAAGACCATTAGTACTAAGGAAAGAACCAACAAAGCTGAGAAGAAAATGGTCTGCCCTGTACTCAACACATGGAACGCAGATTCTCTGGGGGAGCGAGTCAATAAATTGGATGTGCTAATAGTGGTGTAATCACCATGATAAATTTGTTCCAAAGCTTTTTCAAGATTGGCTTCTGAAGTGACCACCGGGTGAATTTTTTTGCCGGTTATTTCATGCGCTTTCTCAATGCCCTTTTCATCAAAGGGATCCACGATTGCCAACGTCAGATCAGTTTTCGTCACTTTAATGGGAAGAATTCCAAACTCGCGTTCTATTTCAGAATCGATTAACCGGGCAGTATCCTCCTGTATTGATGTCTTTTCCAGATCAATAAAACGTAATTTAGCCTGTTGGGCTAAAACTTCATACATCTGATCTTCTTGAATATATTGTTTGATTAACAATGCCTGCCCCAGACGTACCCCTGTTTTCTTCGACAATTCCAATGCTTCATTTAACTGACGGCGTGTAATATAACTGTTTTCCAATAAATATGTACCAATGTTTTTCCGACCCAAAGTTCTCGCAATTGCATCTTCCAGGTCCGCTCGCATGACAAGCACTGGTTGAATAGGAAGGGGAAAGTGTTCCTTTAAAAAATCAAGGTTTTGAGTATGTAATGGGTCAGCAAAGGCCATAATAATTTGTTGATTTTCTCTTCGAACAGGCAACATACAATATCGATTGGCAGCCGCAAGATCGATCATCCCTGCCACGCCCAGATTCACCGGATCACGATAGATTGTCTTGGTAATCTTATTTCCAAGTCCATCAAATTGCTCTGCCTGTTCTTCGATCAGGTTAATATTGTAAACAGGGACAGAAAAAACAGACGCCAGAATTTGATTTGCTTGACGTGCATCATAATAACCCGCCTGGGTGAAAGCCCTATCAAAGGGAAGAGCGCCCGCATCCATCAGCTGGATCATCTGATAAGCTTGTGATTGGGTCAGATAATCAGAGTGAATTAATTTTTGGATATATCCATGTGCTTCATCAGACACTTCATGACGTTCCGTTCCCCAACTTTGTTCAATAATCGCCCGGAGAACCTTTTTCGGAGTAATGACCGGCACAACCTGCATCCTGAGCTTCTTCTTTAATTCATGGAATCCTTTTCCATTAAAGGGGTCAGAAGTAGCAATCCAGACATGATCATCTTTTAAGATTAATGGCAGTAGTTGATATTTTTCAGCCAGTTCTTTTGGAAATTCATTGAGAAGTTCTTGCTGAAGATTGGCATGTTCCAGGGAAACAAATGGAAGACTCGTTTGAATACTTCGAGAAATAGCCAAATCAATGTCGTCCAAATAACCCCGTTCTAGCAGTAATTCACTCAACCGCTGATCCTCAATGTCATCAGTACCTACCACTTCTTGAAGCTGCTCAACAGAGATAAGGCCTAAGGTAAGCAGGGTTTCTTTCAAAGAAACGAACCGGGAGGCTGCTATTTTAGGATTCTCAAATGGATAGAACATGTCCATCCAAATTTGCAGTTTCTGGCGGTCAATTAAATAAGGTTTTACTCTTTTATGAGTTAAAGCTTGAACCAATTTGACTTTTTCTTGTGAGATATCATTCCCCGCTAGCGAGATTGTGCTGTCAGTTCCATCGAATGCAATAATTTTTAACTGTCTGGCTATTCCTGATGGGATAGTTTCCACCCATTTTTCTTGGGGTTTTCGTTCAGCATCCAGGATTGGTATCTTGGTAAGCAGCGATTCAACCTCAAGTAACATTTCATGCGTGATGATTTTCAGATCCAAAAGTGCTGCGATAAGATCGGTGCGATATTGGCTACTGTAAATGTTTGCCCTCTGTAAATCAGACCTATCGAGTGAAAAACGCTCTTGAAAAATCGTAACCTTATCTTCATTTGTGATTTGATGCGGTTTTTCACCCTCAAGGTAGATTGTGCGGAAAATCTTTCTCCATTGTTTTTCAGCGCACAACACTGGCTGTATATCAAATGAAAAAAATGATTGAAGACTTGAAATATCATCGGGTAATGCGGAAGCGTTGCAACCCAGATATAGCCGATTTCCAATCCACCACAAGGGAATTACTTGATGTCTTTCTGCTTCTTTTAATGGAATGAGCGTAGCCAGAACTTTTTCAATGACAACCATATTGAGATCAATATGGGGAATCTGATGTTGAACACCCAAGATTTCAAGATGGATGTTCTCTTCTGAATTTAAATTCTGCAAACTTCGTTGCTCTTCTTCTGCAGACTGCTGCTCTCCACTCAACTCCGCTATTGCTTTTTCCCCGCTGTGTAATACATCTTGGATTGTTGATGCATTTACCTTCGGAAGGATGAATTTTTTACTTTCGTATAATTGGTTTTGGAAAGTTTGAATTTGCGCATATGTTAATAAATATGGCAATACAGGTTTTTTAATGAATCTTTCGATTTCTTCTGTTTTGTCAAAGTTGATCTCCGCAGTGCCAATACAGTAATTATCATTTTCCGTCCACAAAGGAACCACATCGAATTTTCTTGAAATATCCTCTGGAATTCCCGGATATGCATTCGTTGGTTTAAATTGTGTCGAAAGCTGTTGATAAAACCTGTTTTTAATACTCATCATCAATATTATTAGTATCTTCGTTTTTTAAATCTTCCAAATTATTTCCAATTTCATTTTTGACAGGGAGCGTATTCTTATTTTTGCGTAAGGAAAATAAAATACTAATATCTGAAATAGCTAAAATAATCGAAAAAACTCCGATTAGAATAATCGGAATGGTAAAATATCCTATCCACATGCCGAGAAATAATGTCATCATTATTCCCAGAGTAACAAGAACGCGGAATATAACTACAGTCATTAACCATGTGCGATTTTTCAGGTTCATTTTTTAATCTCGAATTCAGCAATCTCTAGGGTTTCCTTTTTTATAAATACTATGCCAATGACTAATTATCAAAACAATACTTATAAAAAAAGATTGGAATTGTTTTCCTTACTCCTTCTCTATAATTTATATGAACGGAACGGATTATTTTTTTGTTTTCAGAAGGAAATCATTCCATTTATTCCTTCTAATTATACATTTTTAGAATAAAAATTGTATTTTCAAGTGAGCGCAATCCTGCTTTCTTTCAAGAGACAGTCGTATTGAATTTTGTTCATTTCGTTATAAAATGGCATGAGATTGGTCCAAGTTATGATACAGTTCGCTTTTTTTCTCCTCTTAACAGAAAAAACCGGCCATAGACTGACCGGTTTCGCTATTGGCTCCCTAAAATTCGTTGAGGTAATGTCCTATGAATATTACAATACCCTCAAAGCGACCAATTAAGAATTTCTAGTTCGCAGCCTTCAATACTATACATACAGTGGCATACTTAGTATACAGAATAAAATAAAAATTACAAGATTAGGAAATAAACCAAGAAAGGGTACAATTATGTTCACAAAAAGGAGGTTTTAGCATGTCCCTCACCCCTGCACAGAGAGATCGTATTCTCATTTTACAAAAAGAAGAACTGAACGGACATTATACCTATTTGAAATTGGCTAACGCAATCAAAGATGAGCATAATGCTCAGATATTGAACCGTATTGCCCAGGAAGAACTAAAACATTATCAGATCTGGAAGCACTACACAGAAGCCGAAACGATCCCCAAGAAACTGCGCATCCGATTTTACTACTGGTTATCGAAGCTATTGGGATTGACATTTGGAATCAAATTAATGGAACTAGGTGAGGAAAAAGCTCAGGAACAGTATGCCAAATTGATTGATCTCATCCCCGAAGCCAAGATGATTCTAGCAGAAGAAGAAAAACACGAAGACGAGCTTTTAGAAATGCTGGATGAAGAAAGTCTGAAATATGCCGGTTCGGTTGTACTTGGCTTGAATGATGCTCTGGTTGAATTAACCGGTGCGCTAGCGGGATTAACCTTTGCTTTTCAAAATACCCAAGTGATTGCGCTTGCAGGTTTAATAACCGGCATTTCCGCTGCTTTTTCGATGGCTGCCTCCGAATATCTCTCTTCGAAATCAGAAGAGGGTGAAAAATCACCATTAAAATCAGCTATTTACACTGGTATTGCATATATCATCACTGTCACCATTCTTATTTTGCCCTACTTGATCGCAAAGAACTATTTGGTTAGTTTGGGATGGACGATCGCCAATGCAATTCTGGTAATCGCTATTTTTAATTTTTATATCTCTGTGGCAAAAGGCTTCAACTTTAAGAAACGCTTTTTTGAAATGTCGCTGATCAGTTTGGGAGTAGCCCTCTTTTCATTTGTGGTTGGCAATATTATTCGTAAAGTTTTCGGAATTAATGTCTAATAAAATCATTAAGTAGAGAAAGGAATTTCAATGGATCCCATTAATAAAAAACGAATCATTATTTTTTTAGTCTGTGCTTTTTGCATTTCTTGGATTGCCGCTCTGGTGATCTACCTGACCGGTGGTTTAACCGACAGCCCTGTTGTTATTGAAAGCAGCGGAATTACATTAGCCTATATTCTGCTGGCAAGTGCTTATATGTGGGGGCCAGCCATCGCGAATATTCTAACGCGCGCTATCACCAAAGAAGGGAACAATAACCTGCTACTGAAATTGGATTTTCGCGCTCATTGGCGCTATGTACTGGCAGCCTGGGTGGGAACACCTATTCTGGTACTGCTCGGTACCGGACTATTTTTTGTGCTGTTTCCGAGTTACTTCGATACCGGTTTATCCTTCCTTTCCTCACAACTGGCAGCGGCTGGAGGTAATTCAAGCACCTCCTTTGTGTACCAATTCCTTATTATGCAAATTGGATATGCCATTCTCGTCTCTCCCATCCTTAATATGATCAGCACTTTTGGGGAAGAATTTGGCTGGCGAGGATATCTGCTGCCCAAACTTCTACCGCTTGGAAAAAGACAAGCCATTCTTCTAACAGGGATAATTTGGGGTGTCTGGCACTGGCCAGTCATTGTTATGGGCTACAACTACGGTTTTGATTACCCTGGCTATCCATGGTTAGGACCACTTGCAATGGTCTGGTTTACCGTGCTTGTTGGAATTTTCATTGCATGGGTTTCAATGAAATCGGAAAGTGTTTGGCCGGCTGTTATCACGCATGGAGCGTTGAATGGTATCGCATCCATTGGAGTCTTATTCCTCGTAAAAAATCCACCAGCTTTATTAGGACCATATCCTACTGGTGTAATTGGAGTTTTTCCTTTTTTAATTGTAGGAATCTTGATATTAATGCTTGCTTTTTCTAAAGAAAAACCGGAAACGGTTATTACTGCAAAATAAAAATATCTCTTAAAAATTGTGCTGGACCTTCTTCATTGTTTGAAGCTACCACGTAATTCGCAACTTTTTTCAATTCGGGAGTGGCATTCTCCAATGCCACTCCAATACCAGCAAATTGAATCATTTCAATATCGTTATTGCCGTCCCCAAATGCGATCAACGCTTCACGCGGTAATTTCAGGAAGTGAGTAACTTCTTCCAGAGCCGATCCTTTACTAACTCCTTCTGGCTGCACTTCCAACAAGATCGGCAGTGAAAAGCAGGTTTCAATCCCATCGGGGATATTCGCTTCCAATATCCGACTCATTTCTACCAATTTATTGTATTCTTCATCGATGAAGACAATTTTAAGAATATGATCCAGGTTGGTTCCAATATCCTGCCATTGTGCTACTTCCTTCGATTTAGGACCGCCATATCTATCCAAAGCATGCAAGAATTTTCCACCCTCTTTAACAATGGTATCGTTGGTCACATAAAGCATCATATCCAACCCCTTAGCATCACCCAATTGAAGGATTTGCCGGGTGCGCTCCGGTTTTAGGTCTTTCTGAGATAATATTTCTCCATTTCGATACTGAATGAGACTGCCATTAGCAAAGATGAGGGGATCGTCTAATTTCAGGCGATCAACAATATCACGAGTGGCAGCCAAGTTTTTACCAGTTGCTAAAATAATCTTGATGCCCCGTGCTTGCAACTTTCGCAGAGTATCTTCCGTCAGTGGAAGAAGCTGTTGTTCATCAGATAACAACGTGTGATCTACGTCAAAACAGACAAGCCGAATTTGATCGATGGAATGGATCGTCAATTTTTTCCTCACAAACTAGATTTATTGGGCGGTTGTCTCTGCCAGCATTATGGTAACGGTCATCACTTGGCTGCCGCGGTAGAATTCCACTTCAATTTCTTCTCCGGGTTGGCACATGAACAGTGCGTTAAGATAAGTAGTATCTTCGGTGACGCTGATATTGCCAAGGCGGGTAATAATATCATTGATTCGCAAACCAGCTTCAGCCGCCGGGCTACCGGAAATCACTTCCGTAATATACCCGCCCCATTCAACCGGTAAATTATACCTCTTTGCAATGCTCGGATCGATATTCTGCACTCCCACCCCCAGGTAAGGACGGGCAAAATAGCCTTTCTCAATGATTTGATTACTAATAAGGGTAACCGTATCTGAAGGTATCGCGAATCCCAATCCTTCAGCAGAAGTACTGGAGAGAGAACTGCCACGTACTACCACTGCATTTACACCAATCACCTCACCTGCAAGATTCACCAGTGGGCCACCCGAATTGCCGCTGTTGATTGCAGCATCAGTCTGGATCAGGTTTTCCATGTTGTATCCTTCACCCGTATCGAGAGTGCGTCCTGTAGCACTGACCACTCCAACGGTAACGCTATTACGGAACGTGCCGAGTGGAGAACCAATGGCAATAACAGTCTCTCCCGGTTTTAAATCTTCCGAACTCCCCAAGGGAGCAACTGCCGGCATGGTTCCCTCCACTTTCAATACAGCCAGGTCAGCATAGATATCGCGGCTCACTATCTCTGCTTCCAGTTCCGTTCCATCGCTTAAAATAACATATAGATCACTGGTATCTTCTACAACATGATTGTTGGTAACAATATACCCGTCTGCTGAAATAATGAACCCACTTCCACTGACTTGTGAATCTGCAGTTCGACCAAAAAAAGTTTGTGTTCCAGGAACCGTACCTACTACTGTCACAACAGCAGGTTCAATCTCCTCAACAACTCTGGTAATAACCGTATCGATCTCAGAACTGTTGATACTGATGGTTGTATTTACGATCGGAACCTCACTGGTGGCTATGGTAGGAGCGAGATTTATTTGCTCAGTTGCTTGAGCGTTTTGCCGTGACCATACTCCCGCCGACATATGCCCCCAACAAGCCGCATGCAGCAGCCACGACAATGATTAAAAATATAATTCCTACACGGCTTGATGCATTCATTACGGGACAGACCTTTCAAATCTAGGCTTTTCTTTTACAAAAAATATAAGTATCTTTCTTTACAGAAATCTATCATATCGTACTCTATTTAATTTTCTATAAGACTTTAGTATGATTTTCTTTATGAAATATATTAACCCAATATCCCCTTGCAGAGAACAAGGGGATATTGGGTCTACCCATCTGATTTATCTAGTGTCTCCATAACTAGGAATTTAATATTTTCTCTAATTGATCTAATTGAGCTCCATGTACCAATACAATGAGTTCATCACCCGCTTTTAATTCCAAACTGCCATGAGGAATTAAAATATCATCTTTCCTCATTACAGCGAGGATGACGCTATCCCTCGGTAATTTTGCCTGTTCCAGAAGCACTCCAACCAAACTTGATTGAGGAGCTAATTTTTCTTCAATAATTGAGAACTTACCACGTCGAAGTTTTAACAAAGTCATCATATCGCCCATGGACATTTCTTCCAGTATAAGATGCACCATCAGATCCGCCTGGTTCAGAGCAACATCCACGCCCATATCTGTCGTAAACATCCAATCATTTTTAGGATTGTTAATTCGTGCGATCGTGCGAGGAACATTAAATTCAAAACGAGAAAGGTTTGTCACCACCAGATTGGTCTCATCACTACCCGTTACCGCTGCGATAACCTGCATGGTGCGGATGCCAGCTGATTCGAGCACAACTGGATCGGTACCATTACCCAGCACCACATGATCTGCACCCAATTCGCGTTGCAGTCTTTCAAGTTCTTCACGACGTTGCTCAATAACAGTGACCTCGTGGTTTCCATCCAGAAGATGAGAAGCAAGATAGGTTCCTACTTTTCCACCACCAATGATCAATACTTTCATGGTTATTCCTCCAGCTTATTTCAACATTTCTTTGACGCGATCGGTCATGCTTGCCACTACAGCCAGATGAACCACATCGCCCATTTCAAGTTGTTGGTTCGGTGTAGCTATCATAGTTTTTCCATTTCTCGTCAAAGAGATCGGATGCGCAACATTCTGGATTTCAAGCTGCGCGATTTTCTTACCTTCAAATGAAGCAGTCATTTCTACTTCAGTAATGAGTACCTCTCCTGAGCCAATTGTCATTACTGTTTTTAGATGGGAAAAAGAAAGCATTTCAGAAATTCTCTCTCCTGCCATTGCGACCGGGGATATTGTGGGAATCCCCAACCGGCGATAAATTTCCGCTTTGCGAGGATCATACACGCGCGCCACAACTTTCGGAACACGAAATACGAATTTCGCAATTCTGGCGGCTACCACATTGGCTTCATCACTGGAGGTGACTGCGACCAATGCATCAGTCATATCGATGCCCGCCTGTGTGAGAATATCACGATCAAAACCAATTCCAACAATCTTGCTCCCATGGAAGGATTTCCCCAGATGCTCAAAGGTCAATGCGTCTTTATCGATCACGATCACTTCATTGCCGCGCTGATCCATTTCTCGAGCAATATTGGAACCCAGCCTGCCACAACCAATGATGATTACTTTCACCGTACACCTCCTTTATATGCTCCCTTTGGAGATTTTTTTCTCTCAATCCATTTCCGAATTTCATCCGCAATTATTAATAACGGTGTCCAGGCAAACAAGAACAGCCAATACTTTAATGGAAAACTGTATGTTCCGATAAACTGATGGAAGAACGGAACATAAACAATTGCGAATATTACTACCAGTTCCGTGAGAACACCTATCCAGATCATTTTATTATTGAATAGCTTTATTTTGAAAATGGATGTTCTCTCAGTACGCTGTGTAAAAAGGTTTCCAACTTGTGTAATTACCACCCCCGCTAATGCCATGGCGGTTGCAGAATGGTAGAGATTACCGAATCCGGGAAGATCGATCCACTGACCGGCAAAACCATTCGCCCAATAATAATAGTAAAAGGCAGCCATAGAGGCGACTCCTTCCAGAGGTCCCAGTATCAAATATGCGCGAGCAAGAAGTTGGGGAGTGACCACATGTTCCTTCAAATCACGAGGGGGTTGCTGCATAATACCCGGTTCGGGTGGCTCAGCACCCAGAGCCAGAGCGGGAACCAAATCTGTCCCCAAATCCACTGCCAAAACATGCATCACATTCAATGCCAATGGAATACGTGCAGCAGAAAATGCATACAAAATAAAGGGAACAGCTTCCGGTGCATTACTGGTGAAGATATACGTGGAGAATTTTTTAATGTTGGCATACACTGCGCGACCCTCTTCAACAGCATTGACAATGGAAGCAAAATTGTCGTCCAGTAAGATCATGGCGGCCGCTTCTTTTGCGACATCACTACCAGTGAGGCCCATGGCCACCCCAATATTAGCCCGTTTCAAAGCCGGAGCATCATTCACCCCATCCCCAGTCACTGCCACAACGTGCCCCAGATCTTGCAGAGCCATCACCACTCGCAACTTATGTTCAGGAGCAACTCTGGCAAATATCACCTCATTGTTAAAGGCATCTTTTAACTCATCATCCCCAAGTTTATCCAGTTCAAAACCGGTGATGATTCTAGGATTGGGTGAATTCACAATACCCACTCGGCGGGCAATGCTTTCAGCTGTCAATCCATAATCACCTGTAATCATGATAACACGTATGCCGGCTTGATTACATTTTTGCACTGCAGTACTGATCTCTGCGCGGGGTGGATCCATCATAGCAACCAATCCCAGGAGGGTTAGGTTGTGTTCCACATCTTCAGCAGATTGTGAGGTCAGGTCTTTCGGTAATCTGCGGAACGCCACAGCCAGAACGCGCAAGCCATCTCTTGCCATAGCGTCATTTTCTTCAACAGCAGCATTTTTCAATTCTTCAGATAATGGAAAAACTTCTCCAGAGATGGATATGTGTGTACAAAGTTCCAGCAGTTCTTTCGGAGCTCCCTTCACATACGCGATACGCGGCGTTTGTGCAAAAGATGAGCCACGCATTCCTTGCGATTGTTCCAGATGAATGGTGGACATGCGTTTGCGCCTTGAATCAAAGGGAATTTCCATAATACGAGGATAGGTACGCAGTTCTTCCTCTTCATCCAACTGACCTTTTTGTGCTGCAACCTTTAATGCAGCTTCTGTCGGATCACCCAGAATTCGCCATGCGGTTTCTTCTCCCTGAGGTGCAATTAAGCGCGAGTTATTGCATAAAAGAATTGCTCGCAGGATCTCCTGCAAATCAGTATTCCGTACTATTAAATCAGCCCTATTTTTCCATTGAAAATTGCCTGTTGGGTTGTAGCCAATGCCATTGACCTCGATCGTACCACCTGTGTAAAGCGTCTCGTTATTTGCAGATTGAGGGATCCAGAGCCGGCGCACCGTCATCTCATTTTGAGTCAGAGTACCGGTTTTATCGGTACAGATAACCGTGGTGCAGCCGAGTGTTTCCACGGCTGATAATTTTTTGACCAAAGCTTGGCGTTTTGCCATGCGTTGCGTACCCATAGCCAAAGCCAGAGTTACTGTTGGAGCCAGTCCTTCAGGAACAAAAGCAACGACCATACCAATCCCAAAAATGAAACTTTCCAGAGGTGTAATATTCGTCAATAATAAAGCCAGAACAAAGAACGCAGCTCCAACCAAAACTGCTATCAAAGTTACTATCTTTGTAATGGACTTCATTTCAACCTGCAGCGGGCTTAATTCTTCTTTCATGGTTTGGGTAAGGTGTGCAATTTTCCCGAATTCGGTCTGCATGGCAGTGGCATACACGATCCCTTTGGCTGTACCGGCGGCAACACTGGTACCTGCAAATACCAGGTTGGGTTGCTCAGTTAAGGAAATATCGTTCATCGTAGAAGGATCGGCGCTCTTGCCAACTGGTCGTGATTCCCCCGTCAGCGTTGATTGATCAACACGGAAAGCCGCCTGTTCTACCAAGCGGCAATCGGCTGAAATCTTTTCACCTTCAGCAAACAATACTACATCACCCGGTATCAGTTCTTCAGCCAGGATTCTTTCTTCCTGCCCTTCCCGTAGAACCCGCGTATATGTCGGTAGCAGTTTGCGTAGTTCTTCAGAGGCTTTTTCAGCGCGAAACTCCTGCCAAAAACTAAAAGCACCGTTAATGACATTGACCATCCATACTGCAATTGCCAGTTGCGGCATTTTTGCAACAATTGCAGCGATGCCACTTACCCAAAGCAGAATTGCCATCATATGGGTAAAATTGGCTAGAAATTTGATAAAGAGTGGTGTTTTCTTCTCACTTTGCAGAAGATTGGGTCCATATTTCTTCTGGCGAGAAACCACTTCTTGTTTCGCCAATCCAGCGGGAGATGACTCCAAAAGAGCATAAGCATTTTCTGCTTGAGTAGTTACAAGTTTAGTTCGATCAATATTTAAAGCGTTCACATCTTCCTTAAAGTAATACATTCTTTATGATAATTGGATATTTGTTATTACAGAAGGGTGAAATAATACTACGGATTGTAAAATTAGCAAGATGAACTGACCTGTCGACACGCACATACCCTCTTGCCATGCATTCATTAGGTATTGATGACACATATTTATATTTTCGTGGACAGGCTTTCAATTGTATAAAATACAGTCTCCTTTGATCGTTCCTACTTATGGAAACTTTCATGATTTTGGCTTATTTCACCCATCACGAAATCAACAATCTTTTGCAGGCGTTTGTAGTATGCTCCTCTCCAATATATTTGTCCACAATCTGCACAGAGGGAAAATTCTTGAAAGTGCTCACGGGTTCCAGGCAGCAACTGCTCGGAAACAACATCTTTTTCAACAGGTTGGAGAAAACCATTACAGCGGGTACAGCGTGTGAAAGGGCTTATTTGAGTTGCAAGTTGAAATCTTCTCATGACTTCAACGATCTGTTCTCGTGAATCAAGCGTTCTTACCAAATATCCGTGTTCAATTTGATTTCGTTTTAGCAGACCACGATCTCTTGTCAGGCAGATCCTTTTCTCTTTTTCTGAAATTTCTGCCAGTTCTTCATCAGAAAAATCATTACGGTAACACACGTCAAAACCAAGCAAGCGTAGATAAACTGCCAATCTACCCAAATGGCAATCCAACACGAACTTTGTCTCACGTAGCGGACTTGGACGCAGGATGGTCACCCCTGAGATATCAATTGTTTCAAAGATCGGATAAACGCTGACCCGGTCGTCATCCTGTACTTGATAGGAAAAATTCACCGAAACTCCGTTCACAAGGATAAGATCTACCTCAGTATGTGGTACTCCGCAGGACTCGATGAGATGTTTGACAGTCTGACCGGCAGGAAAGGAGATCACAAAACTTATATATTTCCAATTGGGCTGTAAAAAATCATTCAATTCCGCATAAAAACGAAATGTGGCTGAATTCATTGATTTCTATTTCCTTCAATGAAATGAGTATACGGTAAATAACACAAGCCAAATGCAAGAATTATCAAAAATTAGAAGGTGATATTTGAATTTCGATGAAGAGAACTGATAAATAAATTCAGCCCATAATTATTCACGATCAGGTTTATGTACATTATTTTAAAAATTTGTGGAAGGTTATGATCTGTTACGGATCAAATCAAGCAGTGCCAATGCTGCGTTTTCTGGGCCCTTTTGTTCTTGCCCCGGGATGCCCAACATGGTACGAAGTTGACCGACATAAAGACCCTTTTCAAAAAAAGCGCTGAAATATCTCTCGGCAATTTCGTCATGCAAGGCTTGATATTGAACCGGTCCAAAAATATTAGCAAAATAATTTTCAACGATCCCGGTGGAAGTGGTCGTGCCTTTACTCATCACCGCCCCTCGCCGAAAAACCTTCAGGGCATCGGTGGGAGTAGTGAATTGTTCTATGGAAAGATGGTCAAAATCAACCACTTCATAATTGTTCGCATATAAAACTGCATCTACGGGAATACCTTCGATCAGATATTCATAGCGAGTAACTGGCAAAACCACCCGTGCATTTATCTGATCTGGATTCATGATGATGGTACGGTCCATTTGACCAAATGCATACCCGGCTTGCAGATCATCCAGGCGCACAAAGGCACCCATTTCCGTCCCATATCCCGCAATTTTGCTATCTGGTTGGAGAGAAAATGAACCCATATCATCGGCTACAATCAGTATTTCTTGAATATCGGCAGATTGAATGCGGCGTAACGCTTCGATCGTTTCCGATTTCCCTGCTCCAGAATCGCCCATAATAACCAGGGTAAAAGGATCGCCATTTTTCAAGGTTATGCGAATCATGGCACCATGGAACGGCAGCAGCCCGGTACGCATGCGTTTGATATTGTGCAGGGTCAGAATCATCTTCTTTAAATATCCAAAGTACTCGAATTCATCCTTATTTGGAATCGAACCAATCAGACAATCATTTTCTACATCTTCATAGAAAATGGTTTCATTCCCATTCACCTGCAGGGCAGACTCCGGTGGTACTCCATAGATGAAGATGGCATCCGGTTTGCGTTTTAGATCTTCCTCTTCCGCTAGTTCAAAAAGATTGCAGAGCGAAAAGCCCAACTCAAACAAATCAAGCGAAAAATACACCATCACCAACAGTTCACCAACTTTCGCTGGATAACAAAGCCACTCATTGGGTTGCAGGTTCAAATTCGTAAGTGGATTCTTATCCACCCTCTCAAATTGCCCAGTTCTTTTATTCATGGGTGTTTTAAAAATCATAGGGGGGTATATCAACGCTTGTCGAATAACAAATACATCCTGCAGCACATCATAAACACCAGCAGGATAATTAATATGGTAAGGCAGTGTAATTGCTCCGACCTCTGCTCCAGCGCTCACCTGGCGGTAAATCTTGGGATGATTGCCGGTGATATTTTCCTGGATGGTACGATAAGTTGAACGGACAATATGCATGAGGCTTTCAACCAGATCATTGAAGGTTCGATATGGCTTTTGATCAAACCGGTCAAAGACAGAATCACAAATGATGAGTCGGTGAAGAGAGCGCCAATAATTGTATAACTGCTCCACAAACTCATTGAGTAAAAAAGGATTCTTGAGAAAAGAGGTGGAACCCTCGACGATTTTTTCAACTTTTTCGGCAGGCAGACGTGAGAGATAGAATAAAACATCAATCAACGTTTCCATTGAATGACGGTCAATCTTTGAATCGGGAAAAACTTCTAATAAAGTCGATTGATGTTGTTCCAGGTTTTCCAGAAAGCGCCAGAGCACCTTTGCGAACAATTCACTTTTTATTAATTCTTCTGAATTATTGCAAACGCGGTTCCGTACTCGTAGAACAATTTTCTCGTCGTAAAAGTGAAATGATCCGTTCTGCATTCTATTCTCGGTTGTCCTAATATTTAGGACATTGTCCTATTATTGAATGGCATATTATAGTAAATTAATCATCATCAGTCAATGACCCAATCGTACTCTCTAATGAGACAAAATTTGTGAGAGGAACTGCCTTGTCCGATCACAGGCAGGATGTTCGAAAAACTCTTCTGGAGCAGCCTGTTCGACGATCTTACCCATATCCATAAAGATGACCTCATCAGCCGCCGCTTTGGCAAATCCCATTTCGTGTGTGACGATCACCATGGTCATGCCTTCTTTTACAAGCAACTGCATGACATCCAGTACTTCTTTGATCATTTCAGGATCCAGAGCACTGGTTGGTTCATCAAAGAGCATCACCTTCGGTTCCATTGCCAAAGCCCGTGCAATCGCAACGCGCTGCTGCTGCCCGCCTGACAATTCGGATGGATAATAATCAGCCTTATCAGCAATACCCACTTTCATAAGCTGCTGCATGGCAATCTTCTTGGCTTCTTCTTTCTTTATCTTTTTAACAATGCGCAAAGCTAGCGTGATATTCTCGGTGACCGTCAGGTGCCCATAGAGATTGAAGTTTTGAAAGACCATTCCGATATTGGAGCGGATTGCATTGATGCGGTATTGGTTCTCAGACAAAGATACTCCATCCACAAAAACCTCTCCCTCTGTGGGTCGTTCAAGCCAGTTCATTGTTCGTAGTAGAGTTGACTTTCCCGAACCGCTGGGACCAATGATCACCAAGACTTGTTTGGAAAATACTTTAAGGCTAACCCCATTGACTGCTTCCACCACACCAAAACTCTTGGAAAGGTTCTTTACTTCGATCATGGGAAGGTTATTTTCGTTCATTTCTTAATTTCCTTTCGATCACTTTCATGCATAATGAAAGAACGAGGGTGAGAGTCAAATACAAGACACATAAAATTGAATAAGCTTGTGCAAATTTAAAAGAATGACCTGCATATAACCGTGCGATCTGCGTGATATCACGTACTGCCAAAATGGAAACAAGCGAGGTATCTTTCAGCATTGAAATGAGATCATTGCCAAGTGCCGGAAGAACATTGCGGATCGCCTGCGGCAGAATGACACAGCGCATGGCTTGCCAATGGTTCATTCCCTGTGAGCGAGCAGCTTCCATTTGACCTTTATTGATGGATTGGATCCCCGCTCGAAATATCTCTGCCGAGAAAGCCCCATACGTGATCGCCAACGAAATGATCGCTCGAACATTATTGGGAACCGAACGGATCTCAATAGCGACCAGTTTTTCTCCGATCCCTAAAAGACCCACATCAATGAATACAGTACCAAGCGCATTGAGCAGTGTGATAAAACCAGGGATCAATACCAATGCAATAAAAAAAATGAGTACCAGGAGTGGAACACCTCGAATGATTTCCACATAAATGGTTGAGATATTTCTCCAGACAACACTTTCCGAGACCCGTCCCAATCCCGCCAATAAACCAATCAGCATCGCAATGCTGTATGCAATGAGCGTGGTTGTAATGGTGACGCCCATCCCGGCGCGAATGATAGTGAATGCATCTTTAAAATCAGGATTGATCTGGATCATCAAAAATGTAGTCAGGATCACCAGACCTATCGCAACCATCCACCATGGAAAATCTTTTTTCGTCAACTGCATATCATCAACAGGTTGCAGACCATTTTTATTTTTTTGTGTTACCAATCGGTCATTCACAGCCATCAGCCGCTCCCATCTAGTTTTTCCGTCAGATCAGCTTTGATGAACTGACCTGACGGATTCCTCTTTTTATTTCAATTCCTATTGAATATCGTCGTACGTGATCGTGAAATCGGGACCGAAGTATTTCAGGTTGATCTCATCCAGGCGACCACTATCCTTGAGGGCTTGAATTGCCAGATTTACTGGTTCAATCAGATCGCTACCTTTTTGGAAGGGAAATGCCAGTTGATCGCTTGAAATAGATGGACCAATTAACTCCAAGCTTTCGGCATTGGTGCCCATATAACCCAAACCGGCTACCTCATCAATGAGAACCGCATCAATGTCTCCTGCGATCAAAGCTTGAACAGCGAATGGAAATTGTTCAAAAGCTTGAATACGATCCTCGGACAGGTAATTTTTAGCTGTTTCATAATTGGATGTTTGAGCCTGTGTACCAAGGATTAGATCCGTGTTCGTCACGATATCTTCGATGCTGGCAAAACGATCTTCACCCTTGCGAACGAGCAAACGCTGTTCTACATTGACATACCCATCAGAAAAATCGACCTGCTCAAGACGTTCGGGGAGGATGGTAATACCATCGCCTGCCGTATCAACCAAGCCATCCTGCACAGATTGAACCATGACCTCCCAAGCCGATTCTTCAAAGACTGGTTTGCAGTGCAGTAGTTCACAAATGGCAGGCCAGACCTCATAATCCCAGCCACCGGCTTCGCCAGTTTCAGATGAGATATAGTTGAAGGGTAAATAAGCATTTTCAACCGCAATGGTGATTTCTCGACAATCCAAATCAACCAATGCATCTTCAGCAGTGCCCAGGCATTCGTAAACCTGGTTTTCCATGCCAGTTTTTACTTCTTCACCGGAACCTTCTTCCGTTTCTCCTGATGAACAAGAAACCAGCATTAATGCAGTAATGATCGCAATAATCATTACAAGATTCATTTTTTTCTTCATTTCTTTCTCCTTTGGCATTTTCATAAAAAATCTCTTTGACAAACTGTTCCTCTCTCCGGGACACCTCCTGTGCGCTGATAACAAAAAAGGCTTTCCTTCTTGGAAAGCCTCTCCTCTTCAGCACTTGTATTAACACCTAACCATAACGAGAACAGCTCCTCCAATCAGGGAGTCATAAAAAGTATTCGGTCGGATCTCATGGTTTCGGTGTTGCATATTGCGCGCAAATATACTAAAAAAAAAAGAATTTGTCAAGGTTCATTATGAATGTCACCCAATAGATATGACATTCGTTATTGTGATAATTTAATCACTTGTTCTATAAAATGATCGACAAAATCCTGTGCGCGTACCTTAAAAGCAGCATACCTACTGGCAGGTTTGTGATCGCGATAATAGAAATCGTAAAAGTTTTTTCCAAGTGCATTCCGTAATTCGTGTCTACGTCAATTACCAAATGAGAGAGTTTTTTAAAAAAATCCGCCAATACTAGAGAATCGTTCAATGCACATCCCATCACCATCAATTCCTCCTGACATAATGTAACGTATTAATCGCGAAATCACTAAAACAGAGACTCTAAACTTCTTACAGTAGTTTAACCATCAGAATCGGTTAACATTGTCATTATAAAAGTTGAAGAGTTTTCTTCCGTAAGTACTTCTGCGGGTGTAATTTATTTTTAATGCACATGCAAATAATGTTTAAAAAAAATACCAGATACAACTTCTATTCAGCATTCTCTGCCTAATTTTTATCTTTGATTACAGAAACTACTCCGTTCATAAATGATCCGTTCTTCGCATGAGCGCTAAAACGTCAGCAACGATCTTGTCTTCATCCAAATGGAGAAGTTCACGCTGCCACATGAGTGGTTTTCCATCCACAAAGACGGAAAGAACATCTGTCCCGGTGGCTGAGTAAATCAGATTTGACATTAAACGACGTTCATCAATCAAGTGCGGCACCGGGTATTGGATCACTATAAGGTCAGCTTTAAAACCGGGTTTTATTTCACCAACTTTTGTGCTAAAACCGATAGATTTTCGACCATTAACTGTCATCATTTCATACACTTTTTCAGCAGGAAACATATCAGCTTCCATGATACTTACCTTTCCAAGTAATGAAACCAAGCGTGCTTCTTGCAGCATATCATAGGTTCCGCTGCTGGCTTCTCCGTCGCACCCAATAGCAATATTCACACCCAGTTTATACAGGTCAGGCATGGGGGGCATGCCATCAATGATTTTGGTATTCGTAGAGGGACAGGTAACAACGCTGCAATCATAGTCAGCAATTAACTGTTTATCATGCTCTGTCAGCCAAATATCATGCACAAGTTGGCAGTCAGGGCCAAGCACGCCAAACCGCTCCAATGCTTCCACTTCACTGCAGTTGAAGCGCTCATACGCATTTTGGGTTTCCATTTTTCCTTCACAACAGTGAGTATGAATACCCACACCCAGTTCATTCGCCAGATCACGAGATCCACGCATTAATTCCTCAGTACAAGCAGGCAGTCCAACCGGGCTAACACGGACTGTAATACGCCCGCCAGAGGAGCCATGCCATTTCTCATACATGTTGCGCATCAGGTCCAGGATTTGATCCGTTGTCATATCAGGGGAAGGATTTTCACCTTCTTGAAAATCTCCAATTGCTGCACAAACATCCGCTCTCAGCCCGCTATCAGCAATCGCTTGAATACATGCATCCAAATGAGGTTTAGCAGTTACCATTTCAGCCACAGTTGTTGTACCCGATTTTAATGCTTCAATGCATCCAAGGAGGGTAGCTTTATATGTTTCTTCTTCGGTGAGGTTAAATTTAGTATTCATTGTGACCAACCACTGGGTCAGGGATAAATTATCGTATATTCCTCGCCCAAAAGACTGAGCCAGATGGGTATGGCAATCGAGGAAACCGGGAACGACCAGATTCCCCTTAAGGTCATAGACAATTACATCGGGGAGCAATTCTTCCACCTGATTTTCACTGACATTGATGATCTCATCATCTTCTATCAGAATATTAGTCGGTCTAACTTCATACATGGGGGAACAAAAACTGATACCGTTTTCCAATAATGTTTTCATAGCGATCTTATCCTATTTTTAAAATACTTTTAATGAGTTATGGAAACGCATTTCAACCAAAGGGGGCTGAAAAAATTATCTCCAGACAGCGTGCCAGCGATAGATTGCATGGGGGAGTTCTACAAAACTAAAAAAGTGTGATGGACAAAAATCTCTAGCGGCTATTGCAAAACAGGTAGCCATTGCAATAAAACCATTCCTCTCTCAATAATTTTGAGGTGCTCTTATTATCGTTGATTCAAGACGGCACCTGACGAAAATATGGCCTATCCCGCTCATCAACGTTTACTATGATAATATGAAACAAACTTCATATCAAGTGGTCTTAACCACTTGTGCATGTAGAACGATGAAAATTCAGTTTTGTGTCCCTTTTTTTCTGTTTTTCCGATTATAGATTAACAAACAATAGAAAAGGAGGACCATGGCAAAATCTCAGATTTTTTCATTGGTGTCCAATGAACAATGTATGGCTGATGACCACGATCTGACCAAAAAGGCAAAACAGGATCCGCATGCTTTTGAAGAGCTGTACCGCCGGCATGTTCAATCAATCTATAAATATTTCTACAACCGT
>CAYLUJ010000001.1:56859-82721 GCA_964386805.1 uncultured Pelolinea sp.
CAAGCAGAAGCGGAAGATCTTACCGAACAAACCTTCATAGCCGCTCTCGAGGGAATCCAGCAGTATCGCGAGAATGGCTTATTTCTTGCTTGGTTATTTTCAATTGCCAGAAGAAAAGCAGCCGACCATTTTCGGGGAAAATCCAGTCAGGTTTCGTTGGAAATCCCGGAAGATATCCCAGTTAACAGTGATTTTTTAAACGACATGATCCAATCCGAACGCCGCAAAGTCATTGCAGATATCTTCCGTACCCTCCCAGAAAGTGAAAAAGAATTGATCCGGCTACGATATGTAGCCGATCTAAGTTTTGCAACAATTGGGCGGCTTCTGCATCGCAACGAAGAAGCAGTGAAAAAAGCCACCTATCGGATCATTGGCCGGATGAGAATACAGTTGGAGGAAAAGTATGAATAACGATATTCTCCTATTTGAAAATGAACTGCGCGTTGCCATCACACCACCGGATGCGCATGCCGATTTTATTAATGAACTAGGAACACGGTTGCTGAAAATTTATCCCACAAGAAAAATTTCTCAGATGAAAAATCTGAGATTGAGACCAGCTTGGATCGTTGTGCTCAGTGTGCTCACCCTTCTGTTAGCCAGCATTTTATTCATCGGTCCGGATAAGGTTTATGCTGAAATGCTGAAATTGCTCGGATACATCCCCGGTATTGGGATTGTAGATCAGGCGCAGTCTATCCGCGTTCTATCGGAACCAGTGCGGATCACACGTGATGGTGTAACAGTTTCAGTGAACCAGGTATTGCTTACCACAGAGAAAACGGAAATCGATTATGGATTCTCCGGAGTGCCTTTATCCGCTTATCCTCATGATGAAGCGATCTCCGGCTGCACAGCACAAGAATATATTCTATTACCTGATGGGACAAAAATTGACAGTGATGATCCAATCCCACTGGATGTAGATCAGGTTACCTTTGTCATCCCCTGCCTCTTCGATACACTGCCCAATACCGTACCCACAGACTGGGAAATTCCCATTTCCTTTATTCCCCTGCCGGAGGATACGACGGTACTACCCGTGATCGAGTTGACACCAGACTCTTCTGTCACGACCCCCACGGTCAATCCACCCGGTGCGGAAGACACCGCTTTTGAATTCAACGAAGTGATAGAAACGGATGACGGATATATTCTGATCGGCTGGTTTCGACCACACTTAGCAGAAGGAGAAAAAATTCAAGTCAATAGCGTACAATACCTTGATGCAAACGGAAAGAACATCAACAGCATCGATTATCCCGAAGATATTGATCTTTCTTCCAACGGAATTCCCTTTGGGATGGGAGATTCTCAGTGGGCAATTCAATTCAAAGCCAGTGACGTCGCTTTCCCCTTAACAATTCGCTATACCGGACATGTATATTTCCGGGTGGACCAATCAGCACCCCTTGAATTCGAATTTGATGCGGGGTCTGATCCGCAACCAGGCCAGGAATGGACATTGAACAAAGATTTCGATATTGCAGGAATCGCTTTCCGGCTTGTTTCCATTCGTGCCGGCGAGGATGGATACTCTTTCCAATTTGAGAGCAATCCGGAATTGGATGGTCCTGATGTTCAAATTGAAGGGTATCAGGCAATCGGCGGAGGTGGTGGACCACACACCAGAAGTCTGGCCTTCGAAAAAATTCCCACCGGAAAATTGAAATTACTCTTCTCAGATTTTTATCCCTTGAAAGAAATTCGAACTTGGGAAGGAACATGGCAGCCGGAAACCTTACCATCCCTTCAACCCACTGCTGCCGGTACATCCTCCGTCTGTCTGGATGCCAATTCATACCCAGCGCTGCCAACCCTACCGGAAGGGCTGAAAGGGTGGATGCTGCTGACGGAATTAAACCCGGATAGGCAATTGGTGCTTCAAAGCATGGACGGGGAAGAAGTCAAATTAACCATTCCACAAGCCAGCCGCGGGAGCTTGAGCCCGGATGGCACCAGGCTGGCTTACCCGAGTGAGGCAGGCACTGCGATTGTGGACCTAACCAGCGGTCAAACCACCACACTGCTGAACATCGGTGGTTATTATGATCCGCACTGGTCGCCGGATGGAAAATTCATTGCATCGGTCAATCCATCTGCCGATTATGGAATTTTTGTGGCTGCCATTGATGGTGGCAGTACCCGTCAGCTCACCAACCTGGGATATGAATCCATCGCGGGTTGGTCGCCGGATGGCAGCCTTTTATACTACGCCATCCCCGATGCCAGCGGAAAGAGCTTCATGCTGCGTGCGGTCAATGTCAATACCGGTAGCATTCACGATTTGTTCATTTTGGAAGATTCCTCCGGAAAAGCACCTTACCCTGCCGTATCACCGGATGGGCAATGGGTTGCCTATCGCGCCAGCGACAACAGCAGCCTCTACCTGAAAGGAATGGATGGCAGCCCTGCGCGGCTTTTGTTGGACCGCCCTGCAAGCGCGATCAACGGTATTGTTTGGGAGAAAGGCAGCCATCTGCTGGGAGTCAGTTTGATTACGCCGGATACATCCTCCGATGGAGAGATCATCCTGATCCAGTATGAGAACTGCGAGATCTATCTCCTGCCGGAATTGCACGGCGAATTGGACGGGATCTTCATCCCATAAGGAAGGTACTTTAACAATTTAACAAAAAAGCAGCTCACACTACACACACTGTGTGAACTGCTTTTTTTACATAATTCGTTTCCTTTCTTGTTTTTCTGCTTTTACAAAATAGGTAATAGCCTTTTCCATAAAAGCTGCCAATCCGGGTTTTACCGTTTCATAGGTTGCCCGAAAAGCAGGATCCTGGTTATACATGTGACCCAGTTTTTCAAAATGATCCAGACTGACCGTATAGAAGAACTGCATATTCTCCCAATACTGCCGCATGAGATCCAGCACTTCGGGGCTTTCAGCGCCCAGCGGCATGGCATCGGCAATCTGATGATGAAACTGGTTGCCCCTGGCGATCATTTCTTTCTGCTGTTCTTTCGTCAAACTGTTCCAATGTTTGATGCTCGTATTTAACGGTTCATCCCCATACTTTTCACGCACTTCTCTTTCATACTCTTTTTGTTTTTCTTCTGAAAAACCCAAATAAAGGTCTTTATCTTGCATCTCTTCTTCTCCTTCCAATTGCAGGATTGTTTTATCAATGGTGTGAATTAATTGAGCAATCCTTTCCTCACGATTGACCAGCATATCCCGCTGCGCAGCCAGAGTTGCTTTCAGATCAAAGAATGGATCGGTAAGGATAGTTTTGATCTGTTCCAATGGAAAATCTAATTCCCGAAAGAACAGGATCTGCTGTAATCTCAGCAAATGGGAATGCTCATATACGCGATACTGGTTACCGGACCGGCGGTTGGGGGTCAGCAGTCCGATCGCATCATAATAATGCAATGTGCGTGTGCTGATTCCTGCCATGCTCGCCAGTTCCTTGACCGAATAGGTTCTCCGTACAGGGTCCACGCTGATAATCATAAACTATGACGTAACGTTAATGTCAAGAGGGAAATTCTATCTTTTATCCAATAGAACGTGTATAGTTATTATTCATGAATAAAATTCAAAAAACAGCCATGCTGATTCTTCTGACAGGGTCATGTGCCTGCCCGTCAGTTTCTGCCAAGGCGGTTCAAAACACACCAATCCCTCCAGAAGCAGCACAAAATGAGCTGGATTACCGTCAGGAAATGCGCCAATTCGTGGAAGAGATCAGCTCCTATGCCAATTCCCTCGACCCCGATTTTTTGGTCATCCCACAGAACGGGCAGGAACTGCTGGTGCAAGGGGATGATATCAGTTCGGGCGTTGATCAACCATATGTTGATAGTATTGATGGAATTGGTCGGGAAGATCTTTTCTATGGATTTGAAGGGGACGATATTGCCACCGATCCGGCTATCACATCCATGTGGCTCGATTATCTTGACCTTGCCAGGCAAAACGGTCTGACCGTACTGGCAATTGATTACTGCTCCACTCCTAAAAAAGTGGATGATTCGTATCTGCACAATCAAGAGCTGGGATTCCTTTCTTTTGCCGCAGATCAGCGTGAGCTGAATACTATCCCAGTCTATCCTGCCAACCCTTTTGCTGAGAATGATGCAACTGTTGAATCCCTCGACCAAGCGCGCAATTTTCTATATCTGATCAATCCGGCACACTATCTCTCGAAAGAAGAATTTATCGATGCTGTCACTGCCACGAATTACGACTTACTGGTCATGGATCTGTATTTGGGAGATGAAGTTTTCACCAAAGGTGAGATCGAGCAACTACGCCACAAAGCCAATGGTGGCAGCCGGCTGGTGTTGTGTTACCTGAGCATTGGCGAAGCGGAAGATTATCGCCCCTATTGGAAACAGGAATGGAATGCCAATCCACCGGAGTGGCTGCTGGAAGAAAATCCGAACTGGGCAGGCAACTACCGTGTGCAATATTGGAATGAAAATTGGAAAGCCATCATCACAGGCAGTGCGGATTCCTATTTAGGGAAGATACTCAATTCTGGATTCGATGGAGTTTACCTGGATCTGGTAGATTCTTTCTGGAAATTTGAGAACTGATTAGAGTTTCTTTTTATTACAACTAAATTGTTTTTCAAATATTTTGTAATTTCATCATACATTCTGGTTACTAATATAATCCCTAATAATTTCTAAACTTTTGCTGGTTCCAATCCTTTCAGCCCCAGCCTCAATCATTTCTCTGCAGACTGACCAAGTTCTTATTCCCCCAGCCGCTTTAATCTTTATACCCTCTCCAATAACACTCTTCATTAACCGAATATCTTTTACTGACGCCCCTGAAGAACCAAATCCGGTGCTAGTTTTAACAAAGTCAGGCTTTACGATGTTCGCAATTTTAACTATCTCCACAATCTCTTTGTCTTCAAGATAACAGTTTTCAAAAATCACTTTTGAAATGACATTGTAATTGCGGCAAATATTAATGATTGTCTCCATTTCATTTTGAATGAACGTATAATTATGATCCTTTGCTTCACTGATATTCATGACATAATCAATTTCATTCGCTCCTTCATTTATTGCATTATGCGTTTCAAATGCTTTAACTTGAATTGTTGTTTGGCCAAAAGGAAATGAAATTGATGCTCCGACATGTACATTTGTGTTAATTAGATATTTTTTACATTGCGAGACTTGAGCTGAATTTACTGCTACCATCGCGAAATTATTTTCTTTTGCTTCTTCACAATGCTTTGCAATGTCGATCGTACTTGCATTAGGCAATACCAGAGTATGATCAAATATACTGCACAATTCTTTCAAAGTAATCGTTTCAATATTCATTGTCCTTAAAACTCCATTTTAATGACAGTATTCTATTTTCATCTAAAACCACAAGTAGAGAAGTTACATGGCGAGAAGCAATAAGTAATGGTTCAGAAATTAATATTGTCCGGGTAAGATCCGATCTTTTCCCCCTCCATTTGTAAATAATCCAGACGCGTCATATCATAATCATTGATTTCAAAATCATAGATTGCCAAATTCTGTTTCATTCTCTCCCTGTTTGTCGATTTTGGTAAAGGGATTATATTCTTTTGTAAACACCAGCGCAGGCAAATCTGTGCAGGTGTTTTATTATATTTTTCAGCCAATTCGAGGAAAATTGGTAAATCAAGGTTATTTCCTCTCATCAGTGGACTATACCCTTCTACGAGGATTTTGTTTTCTTCACAAAATTGAATGGTATCGCTTTCAAAATATAATGGATGAACTTCTATTTGATTCACCATAGGTTGAACCGATATTGGTTTTCCCATTAACTCCATCAGATGATGTTTTTGAAAATTACTAACCCCAATCGCCTTAACTTTTCCCTGGTCATATAAAGCTTCGAGAGCTTTCCATGTCTCATAATTTAGTATTTGATAATCCTTTTTATGATCTTGGGGAACAGGCCAATGGATTAGGTATAGATCCAAATATTCAAGTCCAAGATTCGCTAATGATTTTTTACATGCTTTGATCGTCGTGTCATATCCTTGATCAGAATTCCAAACTTTCCCAGTAATAAATAATTTATCCCTTGGAATCCTTGATTTTCGAATGGCTTCACTTAAAAATCCTTCATTTCCATAGGATGAGGCAGAATCAATGTGTTGATAACCTACCTCAAGAGCATCTTGAATTATTCGTGTTGTTTCTCGAGGATCATTTAATTTCCATGTACCAAAACCAATACTTGGAATTTTCTTACCATTATTCAAGGTATATTCTCTTTTTACCATTAAATAATTGTTCCTCCATACCACCTACTAATAATCACCCATGACAACAAATAATATTCATTTTCCCTTCAATTTCGAAATAATCGGCTGCATGGGTGATCAAGAATCCTTGTCCAGCTTTAACCTCAATTCCATCTATTACGCCCTCACCATCGATCACAAAGCATCCACCAAAAGGTTTCTTTCTTTGAACAGTCCCTCTTCCGTTTACTTCATACAGCCAGGCGGAATAATCCTCATTATCCGCTAAAAATGTCTCCTTTATTTCCCCATAGGTAGTAATAATTTTTTCATATTTAATTTCTATAAATGGGATCAGAATATTTTGTTTTGCTTTTTCCATATCAAGATGACGTGGCTTTCCATTTTTATCCAGACGATCATAATCATAAAACCGATAAGTGATGGGGCAAGGATTACATATCTCAACAAAAGTTGTTCCTTTTTGAAGTGCATGAAGGGTTCCTGCTTTAATTGCATAAAACCCACCAGGTTGAATAGGATAGCGTTTAATTAAACCTTCCCATTCCCTTTTCTCTATGTAATTTTCCAACTCTTCCATCGTTTTAGCATTATGTCCCATGACAACATTGGCATTGGGAAGGCAATCAACAAAATACCAACATTCCGATTTACCATGCATTCCTATATTTTTCATCGCCCAATCTTCGCGGGGATGAACTTGAATACTAAGATCCTCAGCAGCATGTGCAATTGCTAATCCGATTGGAAGAATTTCCCAACGCAATTCATCCGGAGTTCCAAAATACTCCGGGTGATTTTCATATAACCAGTCAAGTTTTTGTCCAGCATATTCACCATTCATTATTGTTTGGTAGTCTCCAAACCCCCCACCTCCTGCTACACGGTTAATGTCTGTTCCAGGAGCAATTTCCAAATTATATCGTCGTGCCAAACTCCCATCTCCCCAAATCACCTCCCAAGCAATTGGAGGATCCTTCAATAACAATATTTTTTCCATATTAACCTCTCTGAATATAAAATTACCTACACACTAGTATAGTAAAAGCGTTGATATTATTTTCGACTTAACCTTTATTATTCTATTTAAGATTATTTCCAATAAACTGTTTTATTCGAATATGGTTTATAGTCTTTTCTTTCGCTAGTCATCTTTATTCGAAATCCGGCATTTTGTAAATAGGTTGAAATTCCATACTCCACAGGAATTGAATGGGAATACGCAATATTTTTTAGAATCCATATGGGAGTTTTATCTCGAGCGCCTAAAATAGATGCTGTTGTTTGATCACAAAACCCTGTTTCTAGAAGCTGTTCAATGGTGGTTAGCGGATAGTCACTTTGATCAATATACTTATATAGACCATTTACAACATTATCTAGATCTCTTTTTAGATTTGGAAAGTACTTTACTGGGATATTTGAAGAAGAAAATGAAAGGGGACCCTCTCGTCGTGAACGAATCCTTTTCAGATTATAAACTTTATCACTCTCTGTGAGATTTAATATCTTCATTACTGTATACTCTGGTTTTTCAATTTCCAATGAAATTAATTTCGTTTCTATAATTTCATTATCATTAATGATAAAGTTTTTTGCCTGTATAAGCCCAAATTCTTCGTTTTTCTCTAGAATTACAGTACCAATTCCTTTACGACGTTCTATCATACCTTCATTGACGAGATCAGACATTGCTTGCCGTACTGTTGTTCTACTCACCCCAAATTCTTTCATTAACTCATCTTCTGTTAGATGTGTTTTACCCACAACATATATTTTTTTTTCGATGCGTTCTATTATTATTTGCTTCAATTGATAATATAGTGGAATCGGTATATTTTTGTTTATCTTTTCCATTTTGTAATTTCCTTTCTTTACAACAACTACTGCAGGAAGAGAAGATTATTTATAACTTTTCCTAAATAATTATCTAATTCCTACTCGTTCCTTGTAATTCATGTTAAGCACAATTCCCGCTGCCTCACTTACGCTATTTACAATTATTTTCGCATAACTTTTAACTTGATCCTCTGCATTTGCCATACAGAATTTTTCAGCGAACATATCAAGCATATCAATATCATTATATGAATCTCCAATCCCTGCTACTTCACTATCTTTTATGTCTAATTTTTTTGCAATAATTTTGATTCCATATGATTTGCAACCAGGTTGACGCATAATATCTATTGAATTATGATCACTTCTAACCATATGTATTTTCCCTTCACCCCATTTATTCAACAATCCAAGATATCTAGATACTTCATTTTGATTATCAAAGTGACAGAATATCTGAGTTGGTGGTAACCAATCATTACTCGTTAGAAATTCATTAATCCCAATTGGTATTATCTCGCCAAAGTTCATATGTGAATTTTCATTAATCTCTTTTTCCTCGAATCTTTTTGCATCGTCGGTCGAAAAAAAAACTTTTCGTGCTTTTATATCGGAAAAAATTAATTTATGCTTTATTTCTGAAAAGTTATTAATTATTTGCTTTATCATCTCTCTTGTAAAAGTTCGCTTGTAAATAATCTCATTCTTGAAATATACATAAGCACCATTGTTAGCAACCGTATCCAATTGAAGATCTCTATGTTTAATATAATTTGATAAATAATTATGATGTCTACCTGTTGCCAAAACAACATGTACATTGTTTCTTTGGAGTTCATCCAGCGCAATTAAGTTATTATTGCTAATGCCATCTTTGTATTCATTTTGACTTGTAAGTAATGTTCCGTCAATATCACTAACAAATAACTTTATCATTCAAACACCACCAGTATTTAACATACATTTCTATTTATTTAAACAATATTTGAAAAGACAATTCGCAATATTTTCCATCTTCTCCAAATCATATTCAACATCTTTATTACTGCGTGTATTTCGAACTATAATATTTTTCTCAGCGCTCTCACCACAAGTTATACACACAGCATTCTGAAAAAATGATAATGGCGTCTTCTCTCTTTCATTTTTGTCTAATAATATGGTTGACTTGTCTGGAGATTCATAATATTTCTCCAAGCGATCAACTAAATATTTATGATTCACGTCTGACACAAGAAAGGTGGTTGTTCCAACTGCAACGCAATCAAGAATGATTATTTCTGTAGAAGTTCTTTTTTCTTTTAATATTTCTTTCAAATGAAAATATCCCACATAACTTGTAGCAACCTGATCTAAAAATACAATAGCAATATTCTCATCTTTTGGATCTAATTGGCAAACCAATTCATATAAAATTGCAATTGCACCACTATTTTTATTAAAATTATAAAAATTAGCAAACCCCCTTGTTAAAGAAAAAGAAAAATATAATAAAACTGCAAAAATAATAATACCAAATGTTTTTAAGATAATTGAAAAAGAAGGAATTCTATTTAGCACAATTATCCCCAATGATATTAGGATAAGTGAAATTGTAGACTTGGCTAATATATCCTTTTTTTCCGATTTTCTATTTCTTTTGCTATCAATTGGATAGTACAAGAAATTTGCTAATAGTATATGCGAGGGTGTATCATATCCTGCGACAACAATTTTCTTTGCTTTAAATAAATTTCCGACAACGAGATTGTATAATTTTAATCCATTTCGTTTTTCTTCCCATATTAAACATTTATGACCCTGTGTTTCCAGATCATTTCGTAGATATTGCAAGAACTTCAATTTCATCCTATTCCGATACCGAATACCTGCAATTGTTGACGAGAATAATATAAATGTTTCTTTCAATCTCTCTTTATCAATCATTAATAATTCCATGTTTTATCGAGGGATAAGACCCAGATACTAAAAGATCTGGGTCTTATTTTCCTTTTCTATAGTATGCCGATAAAGGACCCAACTACAGCAATTACGAAATATAAACCAATAAGTTTGATCGCACTAAAATGCTTCTTTGAAAGCAACCAGTATCCTAACAACACTAAGCCCATGGGCAGTAGTTTAGGAAATATTCCATTCTAAAACACTTTGAAGACTAACCGTGGTTAGATCACTGGTGTATTGTAATAGTAAATTGAAGCGTACATAATTTGCTGTGATTGCACCAGTTACTGTCAAACCCATTACACTCATGGCTTCTTGAACTGATGCTAATTTTTCACCCAGGACAGATTCAATTGCTCCTTCACCGACATTATATCCAAGTTTGAACATATAGTATGAAAGGAAAAATTGATATCCGTAGGAGATCAGCATATAAAGGATAAGACTCCAAGGACTACCATTTGTTGAAGTGATCAATCCAATGGTTATACTCATGAGAATTGGAGGAATAGTCCCTTGGAAAATCGAATCGCCAATTCCTGCCAATGGACCCATTAAACTTGCTTTAACATTCTGAATGTAATCGTCTGTTATTGCTTTCCCATTAGCTTTTGCTTCTTCCAATCGCAGAACCATACCAATAATGATTTGCCCGAAGGTTGGTTCAGTGTTAAAAAACACTCTATGTCGTTTCAGCAATTCGATCTTGGCTTTTTCATTTTTGGGATAAAACTTATCCGCAACCGGCAGCATTGCCAATGTCACTCCAGGGGCCTGCAATCGTTCAAAACCAAAAACACAAAGACAATATTGAAAGTATCCCAAAAATGATTTGAACAATTCTTTCTTTGATAATCTACTTTCAGCCATCACAACTCCTCCTTCGCAGTCTTCGTAGGTTTGTTGCTCATAAACATATGATACATAACAGCTAAGCAAGCACCTAAAACTGCTATAGCAATCATATTAAATCCTAATTGTGTTGCCGCCAAAATACCAAGTAAGAAAAAGATAATCATCTTGATATCTTTTAGTGTATAAACTAATAAAATTGACATACCAACGGCTGGGAGGATTCCACCTAATACACCTGCAATATGTAATACGATTTCAGGAAGGGAAGCTAATACATTGGCTGCATATTCAGCGCCTAACATGATGGAAGCAAAGGTAAGACCAAACCGGAAAACAAATGTTAGCAGGCACGGATATAGCCTATAAGCTCTCTTCATCGCTGAGACATCACCTTTTTCAATTGCACGATCACCTGCTGCATAAAATATTGAAGCAATGCTCTCATACATGGTGAAATATGCTGCGCCTAAAACTCCGACAGATGCCGCAATTGTAATTGCTACAGTTGCATCGGCATTTGCCAATAATGCTAACGCAATTGAAGGATAAGCTACAAACGGCATATCAGCAGTTGCAACCCCACCAATTACAACATTCGACAAATACATCGTTTGAATTGCCACACCCATTAAGAGACCTTCGGTTGGTCTCCCTAGAATTAACCCAACCACGAACCCTCCGACCAATGGGCTTGAGAACAACATGTGTAGTCTTAGCCCCAGTGGAGAGCCGTTTTCATAAGAAGCAAACCAACATGCAAAACCAATTAATGCTGCTTGTAATACCATTCTATTTACCTCCTAAATTTTTTTAATACTTGTAACAGTTTAGTTATATCTCGATATTCCACCTCCTTTTCTTATTTGGTTTTGTCGCTAATTATTCAATCAAATATTACTCATTGGTTACTAGTTATATTACTATATTACTATGTTACTACATTATTATATATCAATACACTCTGAACACAAAGACATTTTAAGATTCATTTTTTACTACTTCTGAGTTAACCACTACCAATCCATCTATTCATATCGATTGATAATTGATAGGGTGAGTCATTAATTATCCTCCAACGAGAATATATTTCGACTCACCCAATTTGTTAAAGATCTTCGGTTTTCCGGCATTTTCGAGAATTAAGAGTTTTCTCCCAATAATCTACCTGAATACTACTAAAAACTTCCTTTTTCTTTTGCCTTCTTCCATGAAATCCCTTGTTCATCGGGAATTAATTTAAAAACTATCTCAATTCCCTGTGTTTCTAAATAATCACATGCATTCATATCGGCTTTATCAAGATAGATATTATTGGCAACTTTTTCTGAATTCGGCTTTTGACTTGCAGTTCCAAAAATCAATTCGTTTCCATAATCAATACCATTTTTTCTCAGTTCATATAATTCTTGTACTGTTTTAGAAATTAAATAATATTTGTTTTCACTTGCTATAGCTTTTGGTATTTTTTCCAATGCTTCGTGAATGTTAAAAACATATACTTTCTGTTTCAACGCATTCCCCGCATTTTTTAGCACAGTAACCATGAATTTATCATTGGCAACATTGTCAGGAACCAATAAGATCATTGCATCTGCCTGATGATATTTCGACCACATGATAACTGTTTGCCCATGAATTAATCTATCATCAACACGTACCAGACTTAAGGACATGCTATATTTCCTTTCCTCTCAATATATAACTATTTTTATAATGTTTTGCTCCCTATACTCATATAGCACTCTAGAATAGCCAATTCTTTTCCTACAGATTTTCCATAAGGTTTTATTGTATGCTGCCCAATTGCAGCGGGAACCACAACTGCTTCAGCATAATGGAGTATTATGGGTTCAAATTCATCATTCGGACTTTCAATAATTGCCTCCTCTCCCTCCACTAAACAATATTGTTTAATGAAGTCTTTTGTGTCAAAGAACAGTGTTTTTGTAAACCAATAACGGTCCACTGTAAGTAATTCATAATCCATTAAGCCAGAATGCTCTTTTCTCCACCCATCTCCTCTACCTATGACAGTATGTTTTGACATTAAATTCTCTTTAACAAATTCTGTCTGGTGACGTTCTTGAATAACCTGCGCACCATGATTGATACTGATCGGCCTCGGTTTTCCATTTAGATCAAGCCTACCCCAATCCCACAATTTAAAAGTCACTATTCCTGTTGTATCTATTTCAAGAACTACTGTATCTTTTCCCGCCGAGTGTATAGTTCCGCTAGGAATATAAACATGATCGTGTTTTTTTACAGGCCAATTGTTTATATATTTCTCATCATCAAATTTTCCGCTTTTCTGTGCTTCATTAAAAGCATCAACCAATTCATTTACCTTGACATCCGTCTTGGTTCCTAGAAATATTGATGAATGGTCGGTCGCATCCATAACATAATAACTTTCATTATGTCCAAATGGAAAATTAAAGACTTCTTGACAATAAGCAGCTGTTGGATGTACTTGTAAACTTAAATGTTGTCCACCCCAGGTATCAAGGTAATCTAATGTAATTGGACATCGATAACCAAACCAATAGAAAACTTGATGCCCCAGTAATTCTATAGGTCTATATATGATAATGTCTCGGGCTGGAAAACAAATTACATTGTTTCCACATTTAGCTTTAACGCTTTGAAAATCCATGATCCCAATAATTCCCCATGCAGTATTGACCATTGATTCATCAGCGCCCAACATATCCTTTTGCCATCTACCGCCCCAAACTCCAGGCATAAAAAAAGGTACCATCTTAAAAGGAGTTTTAATAAACGAAGCTAATGTATTGCGAAAATCATTTCCTGTGACCATAATCGGATTATCTGGAGCATTGCAATCAATCATATAGTCCATTGTGTCAAGAAGTGTTCTTTTATGCCATTCTAATGCGCGCGCTTCTACGCACATAAATCTTTTAATTTTTTCAGAAGTTTCTTCGTTATAATTCTGAGCCCCCCAATTATCTAAACCTTTTGAAAATTTTGCTTGTACTACATTCTGATCCATATTGCAGTATGCAAATAAATCACCCCTCGTTAATATACTTGCACCAACACCATACACAATTATTAATCCATTTGAATTTTCAATTGTATTCTTGGCCTCATCTATTTTTTCTGGAACAAAAAATTCTTCCAAATGGTAGGTGCTTAATTTTCCTGCATCACTTTTAATTTCTACAAAAGTCTTGATTTTTTCATATAGTATTTTTTCTGGATATTTAATATCATCCATATTTATCATTACGTTTGCATTCAGTTTATGAATAATATTATTAAAGAACTCATTTTCATCAATACCATAATAGTAGTCAAAAACAATTACAGTCTTCTTTTTCGATTTCTGAATTTTTCTTCTTATTTCTTCTACAATTTCGCTAAATCCTGCAATCGATGTTGTTCCAGGAATATTGAGAATCGGATTTAGATCAAAGTTAGAAATTCTCTTGTTTATGTTGGTGTTCATTGTTTTTCGCTTTCTAATTATTTATTTTTATAAATCTTTAGGTACATAATCAATACAACTGTTTATTATTGAGTACAGGTTCTTGATATTGGTGATAGTCAATCAATGGTGAAAATTACAATTCATCTTGTTCTTTGACCTCTCCTTCGTTAAACTTGCACTCAGAAAATTCAATTGCAGATCTTCCAGTATTGATAAGTTCTTGGATAAAAACGTCGATCTTTTCCAAATATGGTTTCCTAAGAACAAGTTCTATTAATAAGGGGAGATTTACGCCAGAAATCAAAAAAAATTTCTTATCATTATTAGCTAATATGTAACGATAAGCTTCATTGTATGGCGTTGCATTTTTAAAATCTGTTAATATAAACACATATTGGTATTTTCCCCTAAAGTCATCCATTATTTTTATTACTTTCGTATGGAAGTTATCAATTCCCTTGTCTGTTAGTGGAATTGTTGCAATATCGTTTTGAGGTCCAACGATCATTTCGCAGCTTTCTTTTATACCTCTACAAAAATCGCCATGTGTCAATATGATTATTCCGATCATTTTGAATCCTGTTTCCTTAATTATTTCCACAAAACACTATTTCAATTTGTTACTATATTATTATATAGTTATAATATAGTAACATTGTTTTTGTCAATATGTTTTCTTATTTTCATTGAGAGTTTTTAGTTATTTAAAAAGAATGGCAAGAACCATTTTTATAATCGTTTCATTAATAATTAAATTTTTTAGAAAAACAGAAACTGGTATCAGAATTCATTTTGTAACCAGCAATGGTATATAAATCTATCTGATTGGCTGCTGGAAGAAAATCCGAACTAGGCAGGCAACTACCGTGTGAAATATTGGAATGAAAATTGGAAAGCCATCATCACAGGCAGTGCGGATTCCTATTTAGGGAAGATACTCAATTCTGGATTCGACGGAGTTTACCTGGATCTGGCAGATTCTTTCTGGAAATTTGAGGACGAACTTTCCGCTAACAATCAATAATCGGGGTTATTCCGGGATCTCGAAACGTTGATAACGTGGATTCACCCGCCGCAATAAACGATACGCAAACGGTTCAAACCCAAAGGTAGGCCAATAGCGAGCGGCTTCCAAATTGGTGGTGCGCCAATCAGTAAAAATAGTTTTGTAACCTTGTTCACGAGCCACATTAAAGATGTGTGTAAATAATGCACGCCCGATCCCTCTGGCGCGATAAGCAGGGTCAGTTGCTGCAGTTGCAAAATGAGCAGCCTGCGAGGTACCCAAGTAATGGATCGCACCGATATCCACCGTGTAAATGGTCACATACGAAACGATCTCATCTCCATCCAGTGCCACCCAGGTTGTGGATGTATCATTATCTGCCAACTCAGCATATGCCGGGCGAATATTTTCCAAGTGTTCTTGTGGCACCGGTTCCCAAACCGGGGCGCCATTAAGGTGTGCTGCAATCCAATGACCTTTCTCAGCCAGTTGGTTGGCATCGCCCGGACGAACTTCTCTCATAGTGAATCCGGCAGGTATGGGAATTTCTTGCTTTTCTTCCAGTAAGGAAGCAACCGCATATACCTGTTCCTGCCCGAAGCTGAGCGAAAATCCGGCTTTCAACCATTCAGGCAGATCAGGGCAGACCAGGTAATGATTCAGAATACCATCCCTGATCCATATATCCCCTGCAGCCGCATATAGTGCCCGCAGCAATTCATATTCACGGGACTGGGGCGCAACGATCCCCCCAAAGGGAACCCACACATGGCTTCCGAAGAAAGGGCTATCATCATAGTATCCCAACATATACCCGATCAATTTGTTCTTCTCGATCGCCACTATACCACGATCTTCTGGTTTCTCAATTAATGCTGTTAGAAAATTGCGTGCTATTTGCAGATCACTGATGCGATCAGGCAGAAGCGGGAAATGCTGCTGCATGCTTTTCGATTGATCAACCAGTAAGGCTGCAGCATCTTCCAGGTATTTTGAGGTAAATAAATAGAATTCCATAGTTTTATGAATTCTATTTTAACGTTTTATTTGAAACAGTGAAGAAATTGAGAACGTCTATTTCAATTAGCAGAGAATCATCAAATTAAAGACAATCTCTAAACAATACTCTCATGCGGATATTTTTCGTCCAACTTTGCCAATCCATACGAACAGGCAACGCCAAAGGCGAATAGGAGTGCACAGACCGCAATTGTCCAGCCACTTACATTGCCAGGGATAATTGCCAGGGTTGAACCCACAACAATACCAAGGATAAGATGGTACATAAAAGTATAGTATTTTTTAAATAACCATGAAACGAGTTTCGCAAATGTGAGAACACAGATGATCCCACCGGTCGCCAGAGGGACGATCACACCAAAATCAAGGTGGGAAATACCACTAGCCATCGGTTGATAAAGACCCAAATAGATCAGGAAATTCGATGGGCTCATTCCGGGCACCACCACGCCCAACCCGATCAATGCTCCACTCAAAATCCAGTTGAAGAATGACGGTGCCATGTTCACATTCTGGATCGTCTCCATCCAGCGCATCAGGAAAAGCGTAACGACAGTCATTACTGCTAACAAAACCCAATGATAGGTTTTTCTACCCTCTTTACCGGCTGTCTTGAACAGGGATGGAAAAGTACCTGCAATAAAACCAATGAACAACCAGGTAAACTGGGCTGCATAATTGGTAAAGGCAAAATCGACCACAGCAGAAAAAGCTACCACTCCCAATATGCCCCCAATGCCCACTGGGATAAAAAAGAGTAGGTTCTTTACAAATTTTTCTTTCAAATTTCCTAAGAATTTCATCAGTGGTTCGTATAACCCCAGCACAACCGCTAAAACACCGCCCGATAAACCGGGGACAATGAATCCGATACCGATCAACACACCTTTTACCAGCCGGATGAGCCAATCAAGAATTGGTGATGGTTTTACAGGAACACTGTTAGTTGTTGTCATTTTTTCTCCTTATCTAAAATCCGCGCTTTATGAGTGGAACATATCAAAGCAAAACTTAGTAAAAACTGTTTTTGAAGAATTTGGATAGTATACCTGATTTAGATAATATCAAAAAGAGAAATAGAATTAATGTAAAATAAAATTATCAACTGGAACCTTGGAGGGAAATCCGTATGCTGAACCACATCCGCAAATATCCATTGGCTTTTTTTATTTTGCTTACTTTTTTTATAAGCTGGCTGCCTTGGTACAGCGGCGGGCAGGGTATCTTTGTTTTTGGACCAACTCTGGCAGGCTTACTCACCATAATAGTGATTGCAGGCAAAGAAGGTTTACAAGAAATTACCCTTCGTGCGATCCGTTGGCGCGTTGGATGGAAATGGTGGTTAATCGCTTTATTCTTACCTGCACTCTTGACGCTGGCAGCAATTGGCATCAATGTTCTTCTCGGAGAAAGCATCCCAGTCTTTACATTTATTAAGCAAGATTGGTATCTTGTACCAGTTTTCTTTGTCATTACATTGGTAGGTGGACCGTTAGGTGAGGAATTTGGCTGGCGTGGATTCGCCCTACCCCGGCTGCAGGAAAAATGGAACCCCATGCTGGCAAGTGTGGTTATTGGATCAATATGGGGATTGTGGCATCTTCCACAGTTTTTTAATCCAAGCGCTATCCATTACGAACTGGGATTGACTTATTTTCCTTTGTACATTTTAGCGGAAATCGGACTCGCGACCATCATGACCTGGGTCTACAACAAAACCCAAGGAAGTTTGTTGGTTGGCGGATTCATTTATCATAATGCGGATAATTTCTGGGGAACGGTACTGCTCACTCAGGCAACCATGTCCACTGCGCTTAACGGCATCGATATCGCGCATGTTGATCTTCAGCTCTGGATGATCTCGACCCTTGTAGGATTCGCTGCAGCAGTAATTCTTGCAATAGCTACCAAAGGGAATTTGGGATTTGAGAAAAAGGAAGTATAAGGATTTTTTCCTTTCATTTTATATAACACCCTTAATAAGTTGATTCAGTACCTCTTTGAAAAAAATACCCTGAAAACGGGTATTTTTTATGTAACAAGGGTGGTTAGTTTACGCACAGGTTGGCGCAGTACCGTTTTCAATTTTTCCGGGGCAGTACGGCGCACATCCGACAGGTAGATCTCATGATGCTTCCCGTTGACCGCAAATCCATTTTCACGAATGAATGCATGCATCCGCGTAAGATTGGGACCTTCAATAGAATAGGGTCCAATATGAGTGAGTTGTACTGAAAGTCCTTCATGGAAGGGCTCAAAGCGCACTCTGCGAACTGCATCCAGGTCTTTTTTCTTTTTCAGAACTTCGGCTCTGGCACGTTCGACCCTTTCTCCATCGACTTGTTCGGGCTGAGCGATCATCATGGTCCAATCCCAGCTTGATTTATCATCCGTGGAAAACTGTGCCATATCCTCCACCCACCATAATCCCCCGGAAGGAAAGACGCTGTAATCCAATTCCAGTTCCTTCTTGATACTAAATTTAAGGGTATAAGCAAGCGAAAACAACGCTTCGACTGCTTCTTTATATGCTTGCGCAGTATTGGGATCTCCATGACCATCAATCATCAAAAAATTCATGGATGGTATATCGATCACCACCGGGTCAAGCGGGGGGAAGTACAGATCTTTATGTATTTTCTTCCAGTCCAGTTTTTCCATATTCTTGAATCCCTTTTTTATTTACCGTTTTATTGAAATCATCTGGGGGTTTCTTTCTAGTTTTCCCCTGATTCTGAAAACTTTTTAAGCGCATCCTTCACCCATTCCAGTTCGGCAGTCATTATTGCTATCGAATGATCGAAAAGCGCTCTTGCAGGCATAGGTAAATTTTTTCCTCCATCCAATTCATATTTTTCTTTCACTTGCATCATTTTTTCGGTCAGAGTTTTTTGATAAGAACGGATCGCCTGTTCAAATTCGCGTGAATCCAATATCAGAAAATTTGCCAGACCCAGATCGAAATCCTCGGTGTAAAGGCGCGGTTGGGTTATACGGATAAACACCTCGTCATGATAGACTTTCCAACCCTGCCCGGTTAAGGTATAGATCTTTCGTGCCGGTCGATCTCCTTCACTGCGTTTTTCACTGCTGAGCAGCAGCCGGTTTTCCAATTTATTCAAGATAAAGTAGATCGAGGAAAAACCGATTTCCGTCCATTCACGCATGCCACGCCGGGCAATATCCTGCTCGATCTGATAGCCGTACTTGGGTTCCTCCGCCACCAATCCTAAAATGATAAATTCTGAATTTGTTAGGGCTGCTTCCATTCTATTGTCCTATTTCTATATTATTCTATTACTAGAATAATATTTTGTCAACTCATTTCCGGCGACAAAAACAGGCTAAAAAGGGAAAATTACAAATGGCGAAGCGTTTTTTCCTTCATTGATAAATCAAAACAATACACAAAACAATGAATTCCCCATAAAACTATACACTAGGCTGGTTTTTCTCTCGTTCATAAAGCATGCAGAGGGCTCTCGGATAAATGGAAAGGAAATATTCAAAAATAAGAATGCTAGTGTATCGCTTCTTCTCTTCAAGAATAAACAATGCAGCGTTTGAATCACAAATCTAAAATCCATAAAATCACTAGAGTATAGATAGTGTACAGTCTCTTTGGAGGTATTTTCAAATGAAGGCCAACAAAGAAAAAATTTATGATTTTTTGAAACTATACGCTTCTGCACACGAGGACATCGGAGTGACAACCCAGTACCTGGCGGAAACGCTGGGTATATTACGCTCTAATGTAAGCAGTAAATTGAACGATCTTGTTTCAGAAGGACGCGTGGTGAAATCGGATGGACGTCCAGTCTTATATAGAATCAAGAGCCAGGTTGAGATCAAAGAAGATCAATGCTTTGAGAACATCACTGGTGCATGGGGCAGCTTGAGGCGTCAAATTCAACTGGCAAAGGCTGCGATCATCTATCCGGAAAAAAGCCTGAATACCCTGATCGTGGGGGAGCAGGGGACCGGCAAGAGTTATCTTGCCATGATCATGCACTGTTACGCAATTGCAACATGCATATTCCCCAATGACGCTCAGTACACTGTTTTTGACTGCAAGGATTATCAGGGGGATGAAAGCAATTTTATGAAGGAATTGTTTGGTACGGAGGACAGCCCCGGAATTTTTTCTGGGATAGAGCAGGGTGTTTTACATATCGATAATGCGCATATGCTCAGTTCGGGTATTCGCAGCCAATTCTGTTCCATGCTAGAGCAGATCCAACAGGGAAATATCAACCCGAAGCAAAAAACCACCCCCATGATGATCGTCGCCTGTGATTCATCCAACAAAACAGCCTGTGATGATTTTGCGAAGGTACTTCCGATCCTGATCGAGCTACCTGCTTTATCCGATCGACCGCTGAATGAGCGGTTGGAGCTTATTCAAAAATTTTTCAACGTAGAAGCAGCCCGTGCCAAGAGGACCATCACCATTAACGCAGAACTGCTGCGATGCCTCCTGCTCTATCAATGCAATCTCAATATCAAACAATTAAAGGGAGATATCAAGCGCGGCTGCGCCATGGCATATTTGAGGGAACATGATGCAGAAGATGCCAATCTCAATCTCTTCCTTTACGATTTTGAACCTTATATACGAAAAGGCTTCCTTGATTATCCCGATCATCGTGATGAGGTGGAGCGCATTATTCCATCGAATTACAGCTATACCTTCTCCGGTTCAACCATGCAGATGAGTTCTATTGACCGGGAAAAAACGCAATCTGCCAGTTTCTATGATTACATCGATCGCAAAGTAAATGAACTGCAAGAGCGAGGAATATCAAAAGGAGATACCAACGTTTTACTAAGCACAGAATTCAAAGAAATCTTTCATCAGTACCTGGCTGACGTTTCAAATCGGGTGATCAATAAAGAACATCTCGTCAAGCTTGTGGATGAACGCACAGTCTCTCTTGTGGAATCATTTCTTGATGATGTGAGTAAAAAACTTCGCATCGATTTTCCGCCTTCTATTTTCTATGGGCTCTGCCTGCATGTGGACAGTATCGTCAAAGGCAATAACAGCAGGCAGTCTCTGCCCAACATGCAGATCGCAGAGATAGCCAAAGAACAAAAAACGGTATATCTCATGGTACTTCAATTTGTAGAAAAAATTGAAGAAACATTTTCTATAAAGATCCCATCCGAAGAAGTACTTTTCATTACCATGTTTGTATGTTTCAAGGATTCCATATCGAACGATAGAAAGACTCCGGTAATCCTTTTTACCCTGCTTGGCAACGGTGTTGCCGCTTCACTGGCTGATATGGTCCACCAGTTGATCCAATATGACAACACCTATTTTTTTGAAATCCCATTTCAACATAAACCATCCGAAACATATCAAGCCTTATCTGATTTTATTAAAAGGATCGATCGCGACAAAGGTGTGCTTGTTCTTTACGATATGGATTTTTTAAGGAATTTTTTTGAATCCATTTCTATTGAAACAGGCATTGAAATTCGATCTGTTGAATTTCCAATAACTTTGCTCGGTATCGAATGGGCAAGACGAGCGGCAACATCCAATGATGTCAATACGCTCTACCAAAATGCCATCAAGAGCCTTCGAGGTTATATGAAAATATATAAACGTGTGATCGTTACTTTATGCACCACAGGTGAGGGCGGAGCTCAGGAGCTGAAAAAATACATTGAAAAATATGGCGAAGTCAATGATATGGAGATCGTATCCCTTGCCATGATTGATCCGGAGCAGCTGCGCGATCAATTGCAGACCCTGCAAGCAACTTCCCTGATCCATTGTATTGTCGGCACCAGCGATCCCAAATTGTTCGGCATTCCCTTCATCCCCATCAGCGATGTGCTTGGATCGGATCCTTCGGCACTGCCGGAAATTTTGAGATTTAAAAATCACGAGAAAAGCCGCATCGATTTTGACAAGGTATTCTACTATCTCGGGGAACAGCTTGAACATGTAGAAACGAAAAAGCTTCAGCGTATTCTTCCTCCTGTGATCGATCAGATCAACAACGATATTGTGCATATGTCCCTTGAAACGGAGGTGGGCTTGCTGATCCATATGGCATGTTCCATCAACCGAATTCTCGCTAAGGAGATCACTCCCAAAAACATTTACAAAGAACAAATACTGAAGGAGCAAACAGACTGCTATAAAAAACTTATCCGGATCATCAAACCTCTGGAACATTCATACAACATTATCTTCCCCGATGATGAACTGGCAACCATCATCACGATTATTAAAAAATTATAGAAAGGAGCACGATCATCAACCATGACTTTGAATAGAAAAATGGAAGATATAGCGATGGAGATCATTGCTAATGCAGGTGCTGCACGCAGCAAAGCATTTGAAGCACTTGCAGAGGCAAAAAAAGGAAATTTTATAGATGCAAAAGAACTTTTAAAAAGTTCCGATCATTATGCACAGGATGCGCATAAAACACATAGTTTGTTATTGACGATGTATGCAAATGGGGAATTCGAACAATGCGATATTCTCATTTCGCATGCCCAGGATCATCTGATGTGTGCGGAATTAGCCAAAGAGCTAATTACCGAAATCATTGAGCTTCATGAAAACAAGGAAAGGAGGTGATAAAGAATAATGAAGGTTTTATTGGTTTGCGCAGGAGGCGCATCGACGAGCATATTGATGAAAAAGATGAAGAAATATGCTGAAGAAAAAGGATTTGAGCTGGAAATAGCAGCGAAAGGTGTAAATGATTTCGATGAGGATTGTGCACAATATGATCTTCTCCTGCTCGGTCCGCAAATTTCCTACAAACAGCAAGAAATTGAGGATTTCTCGAAGAAACCGGTGATTGTCATCGCACCATATGATTACGCTGTAGGAAATGTTGAAAATATTTTCAAGCAAATTGAATCGATTTTTCCAAATAACTAATAAAGAGGTGAATTCATGAATAAGATATATGAAAACAAATTTATGAAGGGATTACAGAAATTTGGAGAGAAACTTGGCAGTAATAAAGCACTTTCGGCGATTTCCAAATCCATGATGGGCACAATGGCGATCATCCTTGTTGGAGCCATTTTCCAGATCGTCGCAACAGTTCCTACATTGTTTGGGTGGTACACAATGGATAGTACGATCTATAAAACATTGTATGCACCCTACAACATGACCATGGGCATTCTTTCTGTATTCGTTGCATTTATGATCGCATATAACTATGCCAAATCATTGAACATGAAACCCATGCAGAATGGTATCGTAGCCCTCATCTGTTTTTTGATCATTGCAGCTCCTGCAACAACAGTGACATTGGCTGATGGTGTAACGACGATGACGGTTCTTAGTAATTCTTATCTGGGTGCCACTGGTCTCTTCGTGGCGATCATCATTGGCCTCCTGACTGTAAGACTCACCCATTTCTGCGAGAAAAAGAATATCGTGATTAAAATGCCAGATGTCGTTCCCGCATTTTTGAGCGAATCGTTTTCAGCCATGCTGCCGTTGCTGTTCAACATCATTATCTGGTACGGCATCGGTACCGTTTTGAGCGTTTTGACCAAAGGGCAAATGAATCTTCCATTGTTGATAACATATATCCTCTCTCTTCCACTAAAGGCACTGAATACCGTACCCGGTATTCTGATCGCAATTTTATTTGCCTGCATACTTTGGACATTTGGTATTCATGGAACCATGGTTGTGTTCATCGCTCTTATGGCGATTTCGATCCAGAATATATCTGCCAACGCTGCCGCAGTTGCTGCTGGTGGGCAACCCCAGTTCTATCCATCATTGCTTTTTGGGGCAGTGGCTTGTGCCGGTGGTACTGGCAATACCTTAGGACTGGTATTGCTTGGTTTGAAATCAGCGAAGTCTAAGCAGTTGAAAGCAGTTAGCAAAGCAGCCATCGTTCCCGGAATATTCAATATCAATGAACCGGTAACATTTGGCTATCCCATCATGTACAACCCGATCATGGCGATCCCCTATATTCTCACCCCTATCATAATTATGCTTATTCTCTGGCTTGGATATTCAATTGGATTCTTCAAACCTGCCTATGTATTGATCATGTCATTATTACCTTTGTTCATGGGCGAATTTCTAGGATCCATGGCCTGGCAGAACCTATTCATCCCGATCGTAGGAATCGTAGTAGGGCTAATCGTATATTATCCATTCTTCAAGATCTATGATAAACAGTTAGCCGAAAAAGAGGCATCTGGAAAGAATGTAGAAAAAGATTAGTCCATGCATAAAAAGCAGCAATTGTAAAACAGCGATTGCTGCTTTATATTATTAAAGCAAAGGAACAGTTATGGACAAACTATTTCCAAAAGATTTTTTTTGGGGCGGAGCAACTGCCGCAAACCAATGTGAAGGTGCTTAGAATGAGGACGGAAAAGGTGTCAGCGTAGCGGATCTATTAACCGCCGGTTCACGACAAAAACCCCGCAATTTTACACGCGAGATCAGACCAGATTGTAACTACCCTTCTCATGTGGCGATTGATCATTATCATGGATATGAAGAAGATATTGCTTTATTTGCAGAGATGGGTTTCAAAATGTTTCGCATGTCCATCGCCTGGACGCGCATCTTTCCCAATGGTGATGATGAGCAGCCAAACCGTGCAGGCATCGAGCATTATAGGAAGGTGTTTGAAACCTGTAAACGGTATAGCATTCAACCGCTGGTGACGCTTTCGCATTATGAAATGCCCTACTACCTGGTCACGGAATACAATGGCTGGGCGAACCGCAGGACCATCGATCTCTTCGTTAATTATTGTGAAACTGTTTTTACCGAATTCAAAGGGCTCGTTAAATACTGGCTCACCTTCAACGAGATCAATGTGCTCACCACGCAGTTTGGCGGGCTCATTGCAGGTGGAATATTGCCTGACGCCGATACGACATTCTTCGCCTCGGCATTTGAGAAAGAATCACCACAGGCAGCGCAGATGCGTTTTCAGGCATTGCATCATCAATTCGTAGCCAGCGGCAAGGCTGTACAATTGGCTCACACCATCGATCCCGAAAACCAGGTCGGGTGTATGGTGGCTGGAATGCTCCAATATCCGTTCTCGCCAGATCCTGAAGATATTCTGGAAACTCAAAAGAATATGCGGCTGGGGAACTATCTGTGTGGTGATGTGATGGTACGCGGTGAATACCCGGCTTTCTCAAAGCGGTTTTTTCAAGAGAAAGGCATCAGGCTGGAAATCGCTGAGGGCGACCTTGACATCATTAAGCAAGGAAAGGTTGACTTCTATTCGTTCAGCTACTATTCATCGGGGTACGTTTCCACCGATCCTGAACTCCGTAAACAGGCAGGAAACATGCTTTTTGGTGTAAAAAATCCTTATCTCAAGGCGTCTGAATGGGGTTGGACAATAGACCCGATTGGACTCCGCATTTTCCTCAACGAACTGTATGATCGGTATCAGATCCCGCTCATGGTGGTTGAAAATGGACTTGGCGCTGTGGACAAAGTGGAAGCCGATGGCAGCATCCATGA
>CAYLUJ010000001.1:82731-86279 GCA_964386805.1 uncultured Pelolinea sp.
CGCATCGAGTATCTGCGTCAGCACGTCATTGCCATGCGCGAAGCGCTCAAAGACGGAGTTGACCTGATCGGCTATACTCCGTGGGGTTGTATCGATCTGGTGAGCGCTTCCACCGGTGAGATGGAGAAACGCTACGGTTTCATCTATGTCGATAAGGACAATGATGGAAATGGCACACTCAAGCGCAGCCGCAAGGATTCTTTCTACTGGTACAAGGATCTCATTGCATCCGACGGAGCAGATTTATAAAGCAACACATTCAATTGCTTAATAATTCCTTTCTTATTCATTTTTTTAGAAAGGGCATCCTCAAGGATGCCTTTTTTAGTATCGGGAACTGGACCTAAAGCGCGGACCCGAAATGTAAAATATTATGAATCTGATCATGGTATTCTTTGCCCCGAAACAAGGTGAAAGCATAGCCTAGGATCAGGTGAGTCAATTACTACTTCAGTGATAAGTGAATAGGCATTAAGCTCATCAGAAGAGATAGTCCTTTGTGCCAGAATGAGAATGTCGATAAAAGAATCAATATTTCTTTGGTTCGTAAAATCTATTTGTGGAAAAAAGGGGATATCTTCTATTGTAGTGATAATATAGTGAACTTCTCGTTGGGGAGCGGGGCAAGGATATAGAATCGCTGATTGGTATTGACTTCGTTGATGATTCTTACCTGGTTTTTGCCATTTATACCTTAATTTCTGCTCATTTTCTAAATCCCCACTACCAAGATGGAAATGCAATTGAGGGACATCCTGATAACTACCACCATTAACCATTATTTTATAATCACGCAATTCTTTCTCCAAAGCGATTTTTTGTAGTGATTGAAAGATATCCTTAACGAGATTGCATCTCGAGTTGGTTGAAGGGTCCAGTTTTTGAAATGAGGAAATTTTCCTCTTGGGGACTGCCAGGCAGTGGAACTGCCAACATGGCAACGGATGATAAAAAACCACGATAGATTTATCTTCATATAGTTTCTTCACTGGCAGTATGAATGAGAAATATTGAAAAATTCCTCCAATAAAGAATGAAGATAGCGGATTTCGAGCAATTCTCACCAGAAGATTTTTTATCATCTATACCAAGTTTGTATTTTAATTATCATAGCAAAACCACGAATAATCTTTATAGTTGTCACTACAAGACGCTAATCTACGCCCTACACAAGCTATCGGATAAATGTTGTATTTTTTTCACTAAACGCATCTTCAATGCGCTGCTTATGGTTAATCATCAGATCTAAATTGCTTATCTGCTCGAAGGAATAATAACCATAATCTATTGTTTCATCGCTTAATCGCAATTCTCCTCCCGTTACTTTTCCCTCAAAGCATAATGCGACAAGTTGAACCCTTGTGCCATCCTGATATTCGATCAATTCAAAAGGTGATGTATAAATCCCGATCAATCGGACAACCTCTATCTTCAAACCGGTTTCTTCAAGCACCTCTCTTGCGCACGTTTCACTGGCGCTCTCTCCAGGTTCCATTCCTCCGCTGGGCAAACACCATTGTGCATTATCTTCACGTTTTGTCAGTAATATTCTCTTTCGTGTTTCATCTAAAAGTACGGCTGAGCATCCAACACGAATTTTTCCTGTTCGTCCAATCCGATCACCCGTTACTATTCTGGTCATTATTTTTGTCCCCTTTGATTTCATTAATTTTAGAAGCTCTTTTGACTACTTAATTTTATACTTTCATTTGGAGATAGGAATTATCCCTATCAGGCTTTTATAAAGCAAAAAAGCCCATCTTTGGTGGGCGTTTCAATAAGGTAGCGGGGGTTGGATTCGAACCAACAACCTCCAGGTTATGAGCAAAAATCATAAATCGTGTCATTCGTTCGGTATCTTACAAATCAGCCGATCCGATTGGGCTCATTAAGACTTATGTTGATGGCTAAGTATGTTGGTGTAATTTAATTCAAACCATCGATAGACAATTTCTAGACCTGTCTCAAGGCTTGTTTTCGCAGTCCATCCCAATTGTGTAAGCTTAGAAACATCTAGTAGTTTTTTCGGAGTTCCATCGGGCTTGCTAGTATCACATACAATTTCGCCTTGAAAACCAACCACCGATTTTATCAGTTTGGCATATTCCATTATTGAATAGTCTTTTCCTGTCCCCACATTGATATGTCCCTTTTCATCGTAATTTGACATTATGAATAACAAGGCATCAGCTAGATCATCCACATACATTACTTCCCGATATGCTTGTCCTGTTCCCCAAAGTGAAACGATCTCTTTGTTGAATACTTTTGCTTCATGAAACTTCCTTATTAAACTCGGGATAAAATGCCCTTCTTCTAAATTAAAATTATCATTGATGCCATACAAATTTGCAGGCATTGCTGAAATAAAATTACAACCGTATTGTTTACGATAAAAATCACACATTTTCACACCAGATATCTTGGCTATAGCATAGCCTTCGTTTGTGGATTCTAGATATCCTCCTAATAGTTCATCTTCTTTAATCGGTTATTTTGCCAATCGAGGGTAGATACAAGAGCTACCTAAATACAATAACTTTTTTACGCCAGATAAATATGCAGAATGGATAATATTATTAGCGATCATCGAGTTGATATAATAAAATTCCGCTGGATATTGATTATTTGCTCCTATTCCGCCCACTTTCCCCGCTGATAAAAACACATATTCAGGTTGATTTTTAATGAAAAACTCTTCGACATCTGCCTGGCGAGTTAAGTCCAATTTGCTACTAGATTCATAAATTACATTACTATAACCTGTTTCTATAAGAAGCCTATAGATTGCCGAGCCGACTAATCCATTATGTCCGGCCAAGTAAATTTTTGAGTTCAAATCCATAATTGTTCCCCTAATTATGTTTAAATTGCAGTTTGGAACTAAAGGTCAAGTTCTTTTACATTCTATAGATTAGTTTCTTTTAATAATCCGATTAAATTATGAGTGGTTGCATTATTCGCTATTGTTTTTGGTTTCCTAATTTCGCAACATTTAGATTATATATCTTTTAGCAAAAGACTTAAGTATGTTTTATAAACCTTTGCTTATTTTCTGTGAAAATATAGGAGAGCTATCCCTAATAATCTATGATTTAGATTCAACAGTTTCTTTCCCAAACTCAGTTGTGAACTTCATGTTTCCATCAACGAAGTCAAACTGCAAAATAGTACAATTGCGCTTATGTTCAACTAATTCCAGGCTTCCTTGGCAAAATCAATCAAGGGATATTAGGTTTTTGAAACCGCGTCTTTCCAATAAGGAGTTTAATACTTCTTTTTTAGCGAAGGCATTTATATTCATTAAGATAATGAAGCACCAACTTTTTTAATTGCTGCAATAGCACTTGATTATTTTTTTTATTGCGTTATTTCTTCAATTATATGAGAATTCCTGCTGAAGACAAAAAAAGGTCGATTGCTTCAAAAACCACAGATCAAAAACATAAAAGCGCCTTTTCAAGCGCTTTTGAAGGTAGCGGGGGTTGGATTCGAACCAACGACCTCCAGGTTATGAGCCTGACGAGCTGCCACTGCTCTACCCCGCA
>CAYLUJ010000002.1:0-47484 GCA_964386805.1 uncultured Pelolinea sp.
AAGTAGATGAGACAACCATTAACTGGGGTGTGTTGCAGGCAATTGGAGTAGCGGGTATCTTGTCCCTCATGGTTATTGAATTGCCAACGATCTGGCGGGCAGTGATCGGTTCTTGTTTGCTAGCGGGCTACCAATATATGCTGGATACCTCGTGGTTGGCATATGTTCTTCAAGCACCACATGGGGGATTACCAGGCTCTATCAGTTGGGGCGGGATGATGATCTTGGCAACCGTATTGGCAGATTTTTTTCATAATCCTTCAAAACGCAAATATTTTTTACCACTTTCCGGGTTGACCTTGATTTTAGGAATCGGGTTAGCAATTTTTGTGCCGATAAGCAAGAACCGGGTTTCGTTCAGTTATGTTCTGATCAGCCTTGGAATCAGTGCAATTTTGTTCTCAATCATCGATTGGCTGGTCAAGCAACACAATTTCCGCTCCACTATTCTTGAAGCGTGGGGAAAGAACCCACTAGCATTATACGTTCTGCATTTATTACTTCTGGGTATTGTGTTTCTCCCTGGAATTCCAGGGTGGTATAGTGATGCGCCGCTGTGGTTGGTTATTTTGCAAACCTTTGGTTTGATCGGCGCGTTGAGTGCAGTTGCCCATTGGATGGAAAAGAAAGCCATCTTTCTTTCACTTTGATCCGGCAACAAGCCCTGCAGCATATTCAAGAATTCAAATTCATAATTGAATTTCGCATCTGAATACCGGATAATAGCAAAGTGTGCTAGATTTCCAAAATATTTAGAATTGAAGAGGAATTTCATGAAAAAGAACTCTATTCTCTCATTTTCCATTGGAGTTTTGTTCTTAAGCATTATGGCTGGCTGTGCACCCGGGGCAGCAGAAAAAGCGGTCATGCAAACGCAAACTGCCGAAATTGCAGCACAACCCGTAGCGCCCGTTCAACCTGCAGACAATCCCACTCCAACACTCCTTCCGACGAAAGTGCCGACGATCGCACCCTCCATATTGAGCTCTCAGGCAGCCGAACTTTGCGATGCTGCCTTCACATCTGCCGTGGAAGAAGGAGATGCCAGCGCTCCTCTACTCACCATGTCAAACAATTATTATGATGAGGCGAATCCAAGCGGCTGGGCGCTGACCAATTCATCGGAATTAAAACACCCCGCCACTGAAGCGTGTTCGGCGGATGAAGTGCAAACGGTGGTATGCGTCGAAGAACATCGTGACCTGGTTACAACCTACACCGACGGTGCAGGGGGTTATATGATCCGCTGGTTGGTGCGCGTTGTACGCTGGGATGATGGTGCCGTCGTAGCTGAAGAAGGTTTCTATGGGGAAGAACCTTCTCAAATGAAAGTGGGTGGTGGAGATCATTACGGATTCAGCCCCGCCAAGCAATACCGCGAGTGGCTGCTCAATCTCTTTGCTGAAGATTCCATTTTCGTGCAGGAAACAGGGGTAAGCAATCTGGCATTATCACCCAATGGACAATATCTGGTGGTAACCGGTAGCGATTTTTCAGCCAAGGTCTGGGATATCGCCCAGCACGAGCCAGTCTTTGAACAATCTGGAGAAACGAACGTTCTCTCCAGTTTCCTGCCGGTTGTTTTTTCTCCAGATAAACTGCACATGGCAATGGTCTATTTGGGTGGTATGAACATCATGAACGTAGGAAGCTGGAACACCATCGCGCAGATCGACGGCATTGATATTTGGAGCGCAGATTTTACAGAAGATGGCAGTCTGTTGGCAGCCGGATTAGGCTGGAACTATGACGGTGTGCGCATTTACGACACCACGAGCGGGGAACAGGTCAACAATTTCACTCTAGATACCCCGGTGAATCGCATCTTGTTCAGTTCCGGTGATCGCTATTTAGTTGCATCCGCCTATGGTTGTGATACGTGCGCAAACGGGCAATCCAACGGCATCTATGTCTGGGATTTCCAGAGCGGTACTCAGGTCACCCATATCGAAGGATTGCAAATTCAGGATCTGGTATTGCTGGGAGATAGCAACGTCCTTGCCGTAGCTGTAGCAAAAGAGAATGACATCCGCTTATACGATATCACCAGCGGAGAGCAAAATGGTACGTTGCGCGGGCACGAAGCCATGGTAATGGCGATAGCTGCCACCCCGAATGGGAACCTGCTGGCGAGCGCTGATAGCAACGGCACGATCATTCTGTGGAACGTTGCCACCGGTCAGATCGATCAAAAAGCAGATGGGTATGACAGCATTTCCGCGTTGGTTTTTTCGGCGGATGGCAATACTCTGGCAGTGGGAAGCAACAATGCCACTGTGGAACTGTGGAATATCCAATAGATGGAGAGAGTTTTAAGACGGTTTTGGAAAGCCGCCCTATCACCAGGGTAACACTCCCTTGTATGTTTTTATTCTGAATTCCTTTTCCAATTCATTGTTTGCGAATACAATAAACGCATGGAAATTTTTCAACCCTTTTTGGAATTATTTGGCGGTCTGGCAATTTTCATCTATGGGGTCCATATTCTTAGTGAAGGCTTGGAAAAGGTAGCCGGATCAAAATTACTCTCATTTTTAAACAGTTCGCTGGATCATCCTCTAAAACAAGGGCTATTTGGCACGGTGGCAACCGCATTGATGCAAAGCAGTGGGCTGCTCATGGTGACCATGATCGGTTTGATCAATGCCAATATGCTTTCTCTGCAGCAAGCCATCGGCATCATGCTCGGGCAAGAGATCGGCACGACTGTCACCGGTCAACTGGTTTCTTTTCAGATCAAGGGTTTCAACCTCATTTTTCTTATTATCGGTTTCTTTTTAATGTTCTTTTCCAAAGATCGCAAACTGCACATGGTCGGGCAGCCCTTCCTCGGGTTCGGGATCGTGTTCGTTGGCATGAATATGATGTCAAAAGCTGGAGCAGTGATCAGCCAGACTACCTTTTTCCAAGAAGCACTTGTGGTAATGGGACAGTACATCCTGCTGGGTGTGCTGGTGGGCGCCGTTTTCACTGCCCTGGTACAAAGCAGTACAGCCATGACCGGATTGGTGATCGCCATGGGTATCAGCCAAAGCATCACGTTGGAAGTTGCTATTTCCATTATTCTTGGTGCCAATATTGGTTCCTGTATCATGGGTTGGATGGCAGCTCTGCAATCAGGGACCAGCGCCAAGCGTGCTTCATATTCCCAAATCATTATTAATGTGATCGGTGTGTTAATCTTTTTACCTTTCATTAGCCCCTACACGAACCTTATTCTAACCACCTCTGGCGTACTTTCCAGACAGATCGCCAATGCCCATACAATTTTCAACGTCGTTGTTAGTTTGTTAATGCTACCCTTCGTCAAGCCACTGGCTAGCTTCGTTGAAAGATTAATACCAGAACAGGAAGAAGAGAAAGCCAAAAAGAGCAAGACACGCTTCATTGACCCGCGCCTGCTTAACATGCCCATAATGGCAGTAAAACTTGCCAAAGAGGAAGTACTGCGCATGGGTGATATCACCTGTGAAATGGTCGCGAGATCCACCGAAGCTATGCTGCATAAAAATAAAGATGATGTCAAATGGGTGCTCAAGCATGAAAAAGATGTGGATGAGATCACCCACTCTCTGGAAGGTTTTCTGGAGAGCGTACCGGGAGATAAGTTAAATCCGGACGACTTGGATACATTGGAAGATCTGAAACATCTCATCACTGATATCGAACGGGTTGGTGACCATGCCAATAACCTGGCAGAATATGCGACGGAAATTGCCGATAAAAAGATCACTTTCAGCAAAGAAGCCAAAAAAGAATTAAAGAACATCTCCGGCAAGGTGATTCACAACTATCAATCATCTTTAAAAGCTTTAAAGACCGGTGATAAAAAAATGATTGCGAAGATCGCCAAGAGGGAAGACGATATTGACACACTTCAGAGAAAATACCGTCAAAATCACCTCAATCGTCTGAAAAAGAAGGTCTGCCGCCCTGAAGCCGGCGATATCTTCGCTGATACACTGCGCAATCTGGAGCGCATCAGCGACCATGCTTATAACATTGCTTTAAGTTTGGAATAGGGATCTATTTTGCGAATTCCCTGCATGCCCAGCGCGCTACAAGCGCCACGATCGCAAACCAGATGAGGATGATGACAATACCGGCAGCTTTATTGACCGGCTTACCAGAAGCGAATTCCTGTTCACTGCGAGCACGGCAATCGGACATCACCTCGGGCGGGATCATCTTTATGGCGCCCGCTACTCCTAATGGGATCAGAACAAGATCGTCCAAATAACCTAATACTGGAATAAAATCGGGTATCAGATCAATGGGACTGAAAGCATAAGCCACAACCAACCCGGCAAATGCTTTGGCATACCAGGGCGTACATGGGTCGCGAACTGCCAGATAAAGCGCATAGGTTTCTCGCTTTAATTTATTTGCACTCATTCTCCATTTTTCAAACAATGAAGGTTTTTTCTTTTCCATGCTGTAAATTTTAATCTGCAAACCGATTAATAGCATGTAAGGTCTGGTCAAAAACCGTGATATGGGGGGCTAGCTGCGCTTTCCATTGCAGGCGGAAGTAAAGCGACTGCAGAAAATTACGTACATTGGCTTGTATATACAACAAATCCGGCAACTTTTTTTCAGCAAACACAGGCTTCTGAAAAGTGATGATCCAATCATTAATCTGATTTTGTTCAAGCAGTTCTCGGGAGATCACAGAGAGCACGACAGTACCCAGGCGTTCCTCCTCACCATGTGTATAAACCTGTTTGGAATCACAGATCACGCCATGGATAACCGCCAGCATTTCAAGGAGATCCGCCTGTCCCATTTCGGTGCAAAGAGCCAGTTCATTCAGAGCATCAGCGGCATGCGCAATGGCATGCGCCCAGCCCTTCTCTTCCACAAACCCACGCTTGTCCTGTTCCTGTTGGAGAAAGCAGATCAATTTCTCTTTTACTTCTCCTATCTCCTGCATGGAAAGATAAGGTTGGTCGCGGTGCGCTCCCAGCAGCAGGGGCAGCAGCAAAACCGAGAAAGCGCGGGTGAAGACCCCATTCCCTTCTTTCTCCCCCATTCGATAGAACATATGCTGCTCGTCAAGTACAACGTGCAGGATAGTGCGCATTTTCTTCGCGGAAAATAGATGCTGGGTATAGATCCAATTCACAAAGGTGGAATAGATCAATTCATCGCGCAGTTCGGCATCCGTCGAGCCGATGTATTCCAGCATAGCTGAGAGAAGCGCAAGAGCTTCTTCACCGGAAAAATGATATGCCTGCTCTCGCCGGTTTAGTAGAACTTTTTTTAAATCCGATTCTGTCATGATCTAGATTCCTTATTCTTTTCATTTTATCCGCTATATAAGAAATGAGAACAGATTCATGAAAGAATAAGATTGATTTTCCCTCAAATTGCGCTATGCTGAATAAAAGAACTTTGGAGGATACGATCATGATAAAGCGCATTGCTCGCGTATCCGTTCTGGTTCTACTGCTTGCCCTCCTTACCGCCTGCGGCTCCAAATCGGCAGCCGAAACAACCAATAACATAATTTCCGAACCAACGGATATCCCAAAATTAGCACCTGGAGAACCAGCTAGTGCCGAACGCACGCTAGAAGATGCAGACTCCAGTATCAAAGCCGAGGAGAAACGTGCCCTTACCGGCGACAATATCCTCAATAATTTATATGAACGTCCTTTTACTTCACAGGAAATGGTTTACCAGCCTGACCTGAACCTTCTCACCGCTGCGATCAGCAGTGACGAGAATTTCTTTTATTTTGTCCTCACATTAGATGATGTTGATAAAACCAGTGGCGGAGTAACTGGCACGTACGGCATTGAATTTGACCGCACAAAAACGGGGCGTGGTGACCTGCTGGTATGGGTTACTCAATTTGGAACTGATTGGTCAACAGATGGGATCACCATTTATATCAATAAAACAGGAACGGTGGGTGGATTGGATCCCATGGTTGCTGAAGAAGATTATAAAGGGAAGGGATATTCTGAGATGATCGAAATGGAAGGAGATGCTGTCGCATGGGCAAGACTGGACCCCAATAATCCAACAGCTGTGCAGATCGCAGTCAGCCGTATTCTGCTGGGCAATCCAGAAGAATTCTTATGGGGTGCCTGGGCAGATGGGGGAACAAAAGATCCTTCCCTCTTTGATTACAACGACCATTTTGGTCCATCCGAAGCCGGTTCTCCGCTCAACACCAGCGAAGATTATCCGTTGCGGGCACTTGCCAGCATGGATAATACCTGCCGCCTACCCTATGGCATCGATCAGCTGGAAAGCGCAGTGCCCGGAATGTGCATCACCTCACAACCCGGAATAGATTGCGTCTGTACCTATTGGGTAAATTTTGGAATGACAAAAGTATGTGTGCTTTGGGATTGTGATTGATCTTGTAATTAACAGTGAAGGAGAAAAACGGCATGGAACTCCGATGTCAGAAAGGAATCGCCGGGGAGAAGATCAACAGATCGGTCTGTTGTTACTATTAAAAATTGAAAATAGAACATGGAGGACACGATATGAAGAAAAATATTTTCATCGTATCTACTCTGGTTCTCCTGCTTGCCCTCTCTACTGCCTGCGGCTCCAAATCAGAAGCCGAATCATCCATCGTCATCGTCGACACTGCGATCCCCGAACCAACAGATATCCCAGCTCTAGCGCCCGGTGAACCAGATCCGGAGGTTGAACAAACCTTGGAAGATGCAGATTCAAGCATCAGGGCTTATGAAAAGCGCACCGTTTCTGGCGATAATATCCTCAATAACCTGTTCGAGCGACCCTTTACCTCGCAGGAAATGAGTTATCAACCCGATCTGAACATTCTGACGGTTTCCATCACTTATGATGATGCTTTTTTCTATTTCACCATCACCTTGGATGGCACTGATCCCACCAGCGGTGTATTGAGCGGGACCTACGGCATCGAATTCGACCGCACCCGAACCGGTCGTGGTGATCTACTGGTGCTGGTTTCCGATCCAGCAGCGGAATGGTCCATGGATAATTTGACAGTCTATACGGATACTGCTGCCAGCGTAGGGGGAACTAAACCAATCGTTGCAGAAGAAGGTTATGAAGGACCTGGATACAGTGAAACAGTTGAATTAGGCGATGACCAGGTCGCCTGGGCAAGGATTGCGCCGGAAGACCCTCACGCCGTGCAGATCGCGGTCAGCCGTGCTTTACTGGACACGGGGGAGTTTCTGTGGGGCGCCTGGGCTGATGGTGGTGTAAAGAATCCTTCTTTGTTTGATTACGACGATCATTTCGGTCCATCCGAAGCCGGTTCACCCATCAATACCAGTGAAGATTATCCCATCAAAGCCGTTTTTAGCCTCGATAACACCTGCCGCCTGCCGTATGGTATTGAAGATACTACTAATATTCCAGGAATATGTCTTTCCGTTCCAAGTCCCGAGGGACCGTCATGTTATTGCACTAACCCACCGGGTGCAGCAAGACCTTATTGTAAGATTTGGGTTTGTGATTAAGAAAATCCACTGATAGCCGCCACATAAAATAGTAAAACGGAACAAGAATGAAAAATCTTGTTCCGTTCTTTTTACATGTTTTTTATTCAAACAAAAATTCCAACTTCCAATCGAAAAAAATATTATTAACGTTTCATTCAGTATAATAATACTGAATGAAAGAAGAATAGTTGGAAAACATTTTAATTTGGTTTTTCATGATGATCGCCTTTGTATTCGGGGTATTTTGGATGGTGATCCACCAATCCAACTATAGTTTAATCTCAAATAAAATCAAACGTAAATATATTCTTTATTTACCCGCTTCTCATGATCCCTCCATCCCCACCCCGCTGGTGATTAGCATGCACGGTTTTGGCGATTGGCCGGGGCACCAGATGCGCATGAGCAGGTGGAATGATCTGGCGGATGAAAAAGGCTTTATTGTGGTTTACCCCATGGGCACCCGTTTTCCGCTACGCTGGCAGTTGTATGATTATGAAAACCCCGCCGCCAACCCAACCGCGGATATCCGCTTCATTACCAACCTAATCGACCATTTGGAAGAAGAATACAATATTGACCCTAAGCGAATCTATGCAAATGGGCTTTCCAATGGGGGCGGCATGGCGCAGGCACTCTCCTGCACACTTTCAGATCGCATTGCGGCGGTGGGTAGTGTTTCGGGCGCATATGTCTACCCGCTGGACACCTGCCAGCCAGTACGCCCGGTACCCATGATCGCCTTCCACGGCACGGCAGATGCCATCGTTCCTTATCAAGGAGGTCCTTCTGAGCGGTTTCCCCAGTCATTTCCTTCCATCCCGGAATTTATGGAGAAGATCGCACAACGCAATGGATGCACTGCTTCCCCTATCGAGCAGACAGTCAGCCAGAACGTGCATTCGATATCCTATACAGGTTATACCGCGAATGCGGATGTGGTTTTCTATACCATTGAAGGCGGCGGACATTCCTGGCCGGGCGGCAAAATCATGCCGCACATGATCGTGGGAGAGACCAATATGGAGATCAATGCCACACACTTGATGTGGAATTTCTTTCAAGCGCATCCTCTACGCAAAGGTTAAATCATCTTTTCAAGTCAATCTGATTTTAGAAATTCATTAATTCTCCCTTAAACCGACCTTTTCACTTTGCTCTTTTATATTTGGAGGATGTTTACACAGCCCGGTTCATTCCATAATCCTGGTTGGTTTGTGAAATATAATCTAGTGCAGTGGAAACAACATTGAAAACCATCCTGATTATCTTTGCAGCCCTTTTGCTACTGGTCGGACTCGCCCCACTCAACGGCGGGCAGATATTCCGGCGTTCGAGCGGTGGTTTGATCTCTGACGGGGTAAAGCGCAAATACTTGCTGTACGTACCAACATCCTATGATCCCACGAAACCCGCTCCTTTGGTGATCAGCCTGCACGGTTTTAAAGATTACCCAGCCCGCCAGATGCGCAAGAGTGGTTGGAATGTCTTGGCGGAACAAGAAGGATTCATTGTGGTGTACCCACTGGGTTCCAATGTTCCACCAGCCTGGCAGTTGTATGATTATAAAGATCCTACCGCCAACCCAACTGTGGATATTCGCTTTATCTCCCACTTGATCGATCATTTGGAACAGAAATACGATATTGACCCGGCGCGTATCTATGCGAATGGGCTTTCCAATGGGGGCGGCATGTCACAAGCGTTGGCTTGTGTGCTTTCAGAACGGATCGCGGCGATAGGCAGCGTGGTTGGTGCTTATTTCTATCCACTGAATGCCTGCCAACCGACCCGTCCGGTGCCCATGATTGCCTTCCACGGCACAGCAGATAAACTGGTATCCTACACTGGAGGTCCCTCCGAATTCCTCTGAATTTACTAGAACAATTTTGATGATTAATTCTATTCCGATTTATTAAATATGGGAATTCTAGTATTTTTGTATACGTAGTCTTGAAGAATAAAATTGTTCATACTTAGAAGTGAAAGTTAAATAACAACCAATAAATACATAATTTGCACGGATCCTCGAATGCACTATTCCAAGAAAGAGATTCTCTGTACACCAAACACATCACAACCGACTGAGGAACCTTCAAAGATATACGGTTCTTTTTTGCTCCACTGCAGATATTGATCAGTCACACGTTGAAATGCATTTTTTGCACGTGATGAATTCTCCCCCAACACCGCTACCGTGCCGCCCGCCCCACCACCCGTGATCTTCGCTCCATACAATCCATTGGTGTTTTCTGCACGAACCAGGTCAACGATCTTATCGGTATACTGCGAGCCCAATCCACAATCGGAATAACCCTGATGCGATTGATACATCAGCTCACCCAGTAATCTGCAGGTTGTTTCGTCGATCTGGTCTACCGGTTTGGAGATCAGGCTGTAAAAGACATGCACCCGCCAGTTCTCTTCCACTGCGTAGCGCGTCGCTCCGCGCACCGGGTAATCGACCTCAGGTCGTACAGGGGTGAAAGGGTCGAAATGGGTAGAAAATTGCTTGTTAAAATGGCTGCCTTCTTCCTTATCAGGCAGGTGTTCTTCATATAAACTACGAAATATGGAAGGCGCCAAGTTTGCCAGGTATCCATTCCATTTTGTTTCCACCCAGCGCGGCAGTGCGCCGCTTTCATCCAGAATCGGTCCCAGTTTTTCCCAATCACACAAATAACGATATCCCATAAAGGTTGCCGCACGCGCCGCTTCATATTCAATACCCGATACGGCATGGCGTACATCCGAGTCAATACCCCACACGTACAGGTTTTCCGGTAGTTTCGCCAATGGATAGGGCTGGCAAGGTTGGCACAGCATGGGCACAAAACAATCTTCGTCCCCCATCACCACCGCCAGTTGATCCATAATACCGCACGCCGATTGGGTGAGCGCGATCTCCACCCACTGCGTCCACGAAGCCAATTCAACGCCTCCTACGTTAATGTCATAGCAAGCCGCCATGGCTTTCATGGCTGCCACTTCAAGAGCTGCCGAGGAACTCACTCCTTTACCCAGCGGGACTTCAGATTCCAGATAGAGGGAAAAACCTTGTTTTATTTTCGCAGAAAAATGATCCAATAAATAATAAATATCTCCAACGAGATAGGCACACCAGGCACGTCGCGGATTGACGTTGATCCAATCGCGCACATTCTCCATTGGGTTAATACTGTCCCCTTCCATAAGATCTGAGAGGGTCAGTTCAATCCGATCGTCCCAATCCAATGCTGCGACGGCAGGATTTAGAAAATGAATTTCCCCATCAGAGCGGGCTTGAACAGCGACCATGGTAGCTTCTTGGATCGTCTTTTCAAAAACTAAACCGCCTGTGTAATCATCATTCCCACCCATCAGATCCAACCTGCCAGGAGTACGGTTAACCAAAATTTCTCTGTCGCGTGTGAAATAACCATCTGCAACCAGAGTTTGAACATTTTGTGCAAACTTTTTCAATCCGGGGAATTTTTGGGTGTAGGTGTGGAAATCTGATTGCATACGGACGCTCCCTTTACATCAGACAAGAGGCATCTAGGTTGCCCACTCATCCGGGATGTTATGAAAAACATTGTAGCATAATCAAAACGAACAGTCAAACGTAATATTTTGTAACATATATATTGACAAACGAAACTTTTTCCCTATAATTATTTTAATGAATGGGGATTGAAGGCAGCGATAAGAAGAATAAGTTGTTTTCGCTCCATCCAGGATTAATATCCGATTTTCAAACTCATCATCCTCAGAATATAAAAAAGGAGGAGTGGAATCATCGAGACAATGTAAGTTTTCACAACCAATCCTTGATACACCTTATAAGAAAATGGTTATCCTTACACAAACAAGGTCATAATGCAATAAGCAAAAAGTAAAATTCTGTCTTCATAATTCTGGCACGAAAATCAGAGCATTTATGCAGTAAGTAAAAATCTAGATTATTCTGCAATTCAGATCAATCTAGTCAGACACTATAACAAACAGATTAAGACAAAGTGCAAGCCGCAAAGAAATTTTTAAAAATTTTATTGTCGTAGAGAATGATAGAAAAATATTTCCCTAAAAGCATTGGTAACAATAACCAAATAAAGATGAATAGAAATAAGGATGTGTTAAAGCTAAAAACAATCATTATCGGGAGTGGCACAGCTATACCTGTAATTAATCATTCACCAGCGAGCATCTTTCTACAGTCCAAAGATTTAACAGCACTGTTAGACCTCGGCCCAGGTACGTTTTCAAAGCTTCCGATTTATGACATTGATCCTCTTCAAATAAATTACATATTCATAAGTCATTTACATCCTGATCACATCCTAGACTTAGCGATTTATTTTATGATTCGTGATTATGCAGATAAGAAAAAGAATATATCAGTTAATCTAATTGGATGTAGTGGGATCAAGAAATTCATATCACAACTAAGGATGTTGTTTCCTGACATTTCATTTCCGAACGATTTTTTCAATATTAGAGAGATGATTGACAACGAATTCAATATTGGGGACGTTCGTGTACGTACAACCTCTTCCAATCATACCCACAGCAGTATTGCTTTCCGTTTTGATATCAATGGTAAATCGTTAATTTATACGAGTGATTGTGTTTACAGTAAACGCTTGGAAGAATTTTGCACTGAGGTAGATGTATTGATCAGTGAATGTTCATTCCCCGATAAATGGTCCACAAATGACCACATGAATGCACAAAAACTTGGTGTGATGGCTGAAAACGCGCACGTAAAAAATTTATTTATCACCCATTGTTACCCGCAGACATTAAAGAAGAATCTAGAAAAACAAATAAAAAAATATTATTCAGGATCCATTCATATAGCGCAAGATGGGGATCACATAAATGGGTAAATAAAATGAAATCCACAGTGAAGGCTTTGGGGTTATTGAAAAAAAAGAAAAAAGGGACGAACTGGCTTGCTTTATTCCCCTTGCTTATATTTTCAATCGGATTTCAGATTATTCCAATTATCTCTTTGGCAAGTTCAAGTTTCTCAACAAAACAAGGAATATCTCTAGATAATTACCGGCGTGCTTTTACGCCTCATATCATGGAGGCTTTTCAAAACTCAATTCAGCTTTCATTTGTTACAGCATTTCTTGGTGTCAGTTTGGGATTAATCGTAGGATACGCCATTATTTCTACAAGTAAAAAATTCGTGAAAGATGCATTAATTGCTTTAGCTGATGTGACTACAAATTTTGGGGGTGCACCATTGGCATTTGCGTTCATAGTCACATTAGGTTCAACAGGAGTAATTACATTAATTCTAAAGAACATAGGTATTTTTCTCTACCCAAATTTCAGAATTTATTCCATTTCTGGATTAGCAATTGCTTATTTATATTTTCAAATGCCCCTAATGATTATGTTGATTTTGCCAGCTTTACAAGGCTTGAAAAAAGAGTGGTGGGAAGCTGCCATTAACATGGGAGCAAACTCAACACAATTTTGGATGCGGATTGGGCTACCCATCCTTGGCCCCTCTTTAATGAGCAGTTTCTTTATTTTGTTTGCAAATTCCTTCGGTGCCTATGCCACTGCTTGGACGTTAACCGGACCTGATGTTAATCTCATCACTGTGCAAATTGCTTCACTAATCCGTGGAGAAGTGCAACTTGAAATTGGTTTGGCAGATGCTCTAGCCATGGTCTCGCTGTTTATAATTTTATTTTGTGTAGGGGGATATTTATTCCTATCCAACAAAGCAAAGAGGTCCCGAGCATGAGGATGAATAAATTCTTACGTTCAATTGTGCTTGTTTTATTCCTATTGTTTATGCTGATCCCCTTAATTGCTACTTTCTTATTTTCTATTTCTACAAGATGGGATCGCACGATACTACCTGAAGGATTTACTTTGGAATGGTGGAAAAAAGTTATTTCCCGCGGGGCATTCAGTTTAACGTTAAAAAATTCTTTTTATATTTCATTTGCTACCGCAATAGCATTAACTTTGTTAGTAACACCAACAGCTTACTGGGTACATATATATATGCCAAAAAGCAAGATAGTTTTTGAAATCATGACTGCTTTCTCCTTCGGCATCCCAGGGGTAATTCTAGCCTTAGCACTCATTCGTTTTTATTCAGGCATACCAATACCATTAATCAATACTACAAATATATTATTGCTGGCATGTATGGAATTATGTTTTCCATTTATGTATAGACCTGTGGCTAACTCGCTAGATAGTATCGATATCCAGACTTTGACAGAAGCATCCCAGAGTCTGGGGGGTAATTGGATATCCACATTCATACACGTAATCTTGCCGAATATCTTTCCTGGAATAGCAAGTGGTTTTTTGCTTGTATTTTCATCTGTATTTGCAGAATTTACACTTACAAATTTATTAGTAGGCGCACGTTTTAAAACCTTCCCTATCTATCTGGTCGAATTCACTCGCTTTGATGGGCGGCAAGCCAGCGCTCTAGCCATTATAAGTTTCGTTGTGGCCTGGGTAGTATCGATCTTACTTCTACTGATCAGCGGAAAGCGAACATTATCATCCGATAATCTAACAATTGGACATTAGCAGAAGCAAATAAAGGAGGTGTTGCAGAAAAATTGACAACTCGAACAAAAGAAAAAATCATATCAATAAAGAATAAGGAGACAAAAATGAGCAAGAAAATATTCACGATATTCTTACTGCTAACAGTTTTAATCACTGTCGGCGCTTGCCAACCATCAGCAGATCAGGAGGTTGTAGAAGAACCCGTAGTGGAAGAACCTCTTGTAGAAAAGCCCGAGGTTTCAGAAAAAGATCTGATGATCGAAGCCGCAAAAGAAGAAGGTGAATTAATCAGTTATGGCATGTCGGATGACTGGGTCAATCTAGGTAATATTTGGAAAACCATCGAAACTGAGTATGATGTGGTACATATGGACACAGATATGACCAGTATGGAACAAATTACTCACCTATTAGCAGAAAAAGAAGCACCTGTAATGGATGTGGCTGACATTGGATTTGATTCATTGGGATTATTACTCGAAAACGATCTGGCATTGGAATACAAAAATGAATATTGGGATAAATTTGATGAAGATTTTCGAGATCCTGAAGGTCGCTGGGCAGTTGGTTATTGGGGAGCAATTGCATTCCTTGTCAATACTGATTTAGTTGAAAATGTTCCACAAACTTGGTCTGATTTATTAAAACCAGAGTATCTGGATAAAATCTGCAGCCGTGATCCACGTGTATCCACCTATGCAACCGGCGCCGTGCTGGCAGCAGCATACGCCAATGGTGGTGGTGAAGATAATGTGCAACCCGGGTTAGATTTCTTTAAGCAATTGCGTGATTCTAAGAATTGGCGCGAAGGGGTAGTACTCAATGTAGCCTCGGTACAAAAAGGCGAATGCCCAATCTCAATCGTTTATGATTTTGATGGATTCAACAAACGTGATTCCACAGGACTACCATTGGAGGTTGTAATTCCATCTGATGGAACAGTTGGCATGTTGTTCGCGCAATATATTAACAAGCTGGCACCGCACCCGAATGCTTCTAAACTAGCCATTGACTTCTTCTATTCTGATGAGGGTCAGATTATGTTTGCAGAAGGATATGCACATCCAGGTCGAAGCGATGTTGTTTTGCCTGATGAAGTAGCTGCAAAATTACTGCCAGAATCTGCTTATGGCGAATTATATTTTCCTTCTAATTTGGAAAATTTCTCTGAAGCCATGCAACAAATCAAAGATGGTTGGGAAGCAATCGTCGGCGGATCGTAAAAGGTAGTAAAAAAACCTGCGGACTGTCTGAAATGCACGGGAAGAAAAATTTTCAGACAGTCCGGCAGTCAACAAGATTATACATGAAACACTGGTGAGCAAACAATCACCAGTGTTTTTCCCTGGGGCGCATTGAACCCTGAACATGACACAAAAAATTCTAGTTCAGTATAAAATTTTTTTGCTTATATAACAATTCAAAACTTCATAATTATGGAATCTTAATTATCGTAACATATACGAACGGTCAAACGTAACAATTTATAATATTATTATTGACTTTCGAAACATGTCGCCCTATAATAATCCTGACAATGAAAAAAATAAAAAGAAATCACAATAAAGCTGAATCGAAGAAATGGCTTGGATTTGCACCATTTTTGTTGTTCTGCCTAGCTTTTGAATTCATCCCGATCCTCTTTCTCATCCGGGGCAGTTTCATTGATAAAACTACACAAAGTTTCACACTTGCACACTATCAGGCGATGAGCCACACAATTTATGTCAATTCATTTCTTAACAGTATCAAGATCTCTGGATTGACAGCTATCATCGGGGTAGTGTTGGGCACATTGATCGGCTACGCCATTTACCGTTGGCCTGCGGAAAGTTTGAAAAACGCACTCATCTCTCTTTCCGACGTGACCACCAATTTCTCAGGGGCTCCTCTGGCGTTCTCTTTCATCATCATCCTGGGAATGAACGGAGTCATCACACAGTTCCTGTTCAAATACTTCAACTACGAACTGTACCCCGGTTTCAGTATCTACTCTTTTTCAGGATTAGCCCTGGCATATGTGTACTTCCAGCTGCCACTGATGGTGTTGCTCATCATTCCGGCTTTCGCCGGGATTAAGAAAGAATGGCAGGAATCTGCCGAAAGCATGGGCGCGAACACTTTCCAATTCTGGTGGCATGTCGGTATTCCTGTTCTAGCGCCCTCCCTGCTGGCAGGGCTCACTCTGCTCTTTGCCAACGCATATGGAGCGTACGCCACTGCATATACTCTGGTTGAATCGCAACTCTCACTGGTCACCCTGCAGATCGGATTCATGATCGCAGGAGAAGTAAGGCACGACCCCGGTATTGGCATGGCAATGGCTATCCTCTCGCTGGTTATTATGAGTTTGAGCATTGCCATCTATCAGATCGCAACCACGCGCGCGCGTCGTTGGTCGAAATGAGTAAAAAATGAAACAGGCAGTAATGAAAAACAATCGCAAATCTTCCACAGCCCCACAAACGAAGCATCGCCCGCAAGCCTGGCAGATCATTCTAATCGTATTCTTTATCACCTACATGTTTCTACCCATTTTATCGACATATATATTTTCGATTGCAACCCGTTGGGATCGTACCATTTTGCCGGAAGGTTTTACCCCTGAATTCTACAAGGATGCCACTGATGCTTCCTATTTTGCAACATCGCTACGCAACTCGCTTATCCTCTCCCTTTCGACCATTCTGGTCAGCTTGATCATCATCATCCCAACCGTGTATTGGGTATATGTGCGATTGCCACAAGCAAAATCAATCCTCGATATTCTGATGATCCTTCCTTTTGGTATTCCCACAGTGGTATTAGCATTGGCGCTGGTTCAAGTGTACAACGGGACTCCTCTCGGGCGTACACCGGAATTGTTGATCGGGGCAGTGTTCATTTATTCCATGCCATTCATGTACCGACCCATTTCAAATGCCCTGCGTTCGATCGATGCTCTCACCCTGACCGAAGCCGGACAAAGCCTGGGAGCTTCCACCCTACAGGTAATGCTTAAAGTGATCGTTCCGAATATCTATCCGGGTATTATCAGCGGCAGTTTGCTGGTCTTTGCCACTGTTTTCGCTGAATTTACACTGACAAAATTGATCCTAGGCGCCCGCTTCAAAACATTCCCTCTTCTACTGGTGGAATATACGCGCATCAACGGCAATATTGCAGCAGCCTTTTCGGTGATCTCTTTCACCATCGCATGGTTAGTTTCATTGCTCATTCTATGGATTGGTAAAAAAGGGCAAAGTTCTTCTACTCAGGCACCCCACGCCCATTAATCAAAGGAGAATTGTATGGCATATCTGGAGCTTAAAAACGTACACAAAACCTTCGGGAATGTCAAAGCGGTGAACGATTTCACACTCGACATTGATAAAGGAAAACTGGTCTCTTTTCTTGGTCCTTCAGGGTGCGGAAAAACCACCACTTTGCGCATGATCGCAGGGTTTGAACAACCCGATGAAGGCACCATCCAATTGGATAACAATGATATTACTCAGGTCAGTCCCAATCAGCGTGACATTGGTATGGTGTTCCAGGCATATGCTCTCTTTCCTAATATGAGCGTGCGCCAGAATATCGCCTTTGGCTTGAAGATGAAAAAAACACCGAAAGCTGAGATTGAGAAAAGGGTGAATGAAGTTCTAGAAATGGTGCGTTTAGCGGATACAGCCAAACGTTATCCGCACCAACTTTCCGGTGGGCAGCAGCAGCGTATCGCCCTGGCGCGCGCGCTGGCTGTGCGCCCACGTGTATTGCTACTGGATGAACCTTTATCCGCGCTGGATGCAGAAGTACGTGTAGCTCTGCGTGGTGAGATCAGGCGCATTCAATCTGAATTGGCAATCACTACGGTGTATGTCACTCACGATCAGGAAGAAGCGCTTTCCATCTCCGATCAGGTAGTGGTGATGGAAAATGGGATCATTCAACAGGTGGGGACCCCCCAAGAGATCTATCGTGCGCCACAGACCCGCTTCGTAGCTACTTTTATTGGGACTGCCAACCAATTTTTCGGGAAGGTGACCGGGGAATCTGATGTTCAAAGCAATGGATTAACCATCTCCACTCGAAAATTATCAGACTTCAAAAAAGGGCAGGAGGTAGTGGTGTTGGTGCGCCCGGAATTAATTACAGTATACGGTTCCCAACCAAGTACAAACACGGGAAATATCATCCAGGGCATTGTGGAAACCGTCATTTTTCACGGTGCGGTTACCCGCTTGGGTGTTCATGTGAATCAGCAGCGTGTAGTGGCTGATATTACCATGAATTCCTCCGAATCCATCTCCCTGAACCAAAAAGTTTGGTTGTCATTCAAACCAGAGGTTTGTAAAGTAATGGCGGTTGACGAATGATATTCATCAACAGGCATGAGATTGTGTTGGATGATCACGAACGGTTGGAGCCCTGGACGGGATACGGTTGCATTGTAAAGCTAGCAATGGATTTCATAAAATCCTGCCCCCGTGACTCGCACAATCATCTGCCCTGGTATCTACAGTATTCTTGTTTCTGGACGGATCCTCTACGCCCCACCGATTGGCCGGATAATCCTGCTGGAAAGTTTGCCTGGGCAGTCACCACTGTGCTCAAATATTACCCATATTCTGGAAAGCGCGAGTTTATTGATATTGCTGTTACCATGCTGGATCGTCTTTGGGATCAACGCACACCTGATTCGTTCGCCTGGAATGAGATACCGTATTCTTCCGCCAATCCTGGAACGGGTATCTATTTTGGCGCGCGCGCTGATGGGGAATATGCGAGCGAACCTGACAAGGTCGCCCAGGTCGGAAAAGCATATATCGATTTCTATAAACTTACCAGCGAAGAGCGATTTTTGCTTCGCGGTGAACACTGCGCCAGGGTATTGGCAAGCAAATTGCGCGCTGGCGATGACAAACACTCCCCGCTCCCTTTCCGTGTAAATGTGCAGGATGGGAGCATTCTTGAAGAATATACTGCGCATATGATCGCCGCAGTACGCTTATTTGATGATCTGATCGATCTAGGCAGAACGCAATATCGAAAAGAACGCGATGTCATTTGGAACTGGATCCAGGAATTCCCACTGCAGAATAACATCTGGAAAGGTTACTTTGAAGATATTCGATTAGATCCCCAAAACGAAAACCGTGACCAGCTCTCTCCTTTGGAAACCGCCAGATATATTTTGGAACATCGCTCGCAATTTCCTGACTGGCAAACCACTGTCATGGGTCTAATCGAATGGGTACGAGAAGCACTCGGTGGGCAGTCCTTCTATTCTGCCATCCCGGTACATGAACAGAAGTTTTGTTATTTTGTCATGGGCAGCCATACCGCCCGCTTTGCAAGTTTGTGTGCACAGTTTGCCGAACTGACGGGGAATGAAAAGTACCGCGAAATGGCATTGCGTTCATTCAACTGGGCAAGTTATATGGCAAATACGGATGGTACCGTAACGGTGGGGATCGACCGACCTGATTATTACAACCAATGCTGGTTCACCGATGGATATTTCGATTACGTACCACACTTTTTGGATGGAATGGCAGCATGGCCTGAAATGGCTCCTGATGATGAAGATCATATGCTTCGTTCAACCTCGGTCATCCAGCAGATATCCTACCAGCCTGGCGAGGTAAGCTACCGATGTTATGAAAAAAGTGGCTATCAGCGCTTGCGATTAACATTCCAGCCCAGCCAGATTATCTCGGACGACAAACCACTGCCCCAAAAAGAGAATTTGAATGAAGAACCTGGATGGGTAATCGGAAATATTCCCTACATAGTGGATATCCGTCCGGACGCCAGAAATGTAATGATCCGAGTTTAGATAAGGAAGACAACTGCAAAGAGAAAATTGTAACCACTTTCAATGCATTATGAAAATCAACAAAACAAGGAGGTGCTTTCAAAGAAAAATATTAAAGGTTCCAATCAAAAATTTCACTTCAAGAAGTGAAAAAAATCATTAGGTAAGGAAAAGAGAAATGTCTAAAAAAATTAGAACGCTCGTTGGTTTGTTAGTACTGGTTTCACTGGTGTTGGCTGCCTGCAGTAAAGCAGCCCCTGCTGAAGAAACAACCGTCGAAGAACCGACTGCCGCTGAAGAGATAGCTGTCGATCCGATGGAACAACTCATCGCCGACGCCCAGAGTGAAGGTGTGCTTGTCTCTTACGGACTCCCTGATAGCTGGGTGAACTATGCTGACATGAAAGCACTACTGCTTGAAAAATATGGCATTGAGACTCAGGATACCGATATGGGTTCTGGTGAGATCATCGCCGCTCTCGAAGCGGAAGCAGGCGCTCCCGTGGCAGATATTACAGACCTTGGCTTGAACTTCGCGAAGATCGTTGAAGATGAAGGGCTGTCACAGCCATACATCAATTCCTACTGGGATGAAATCCCCGATTATGCCAAGGATCCAGAAGGTCGTTGGGCAGCCGCCTACTGGGGTGCTATCGCCATTCTGGTGAATGCAGATGCAGTAACGACTGTTCCACAGACCTGGACCGATCTGCTCAATGATGAATATATTGGCAAAGTCTGCATGAAAGACCCACGCTCCTCAGCTACTGCGAATATGGTTGTTTTAGGCGCCGCTTATGGTATGGGTGGTGATGCGACCAACGTACAGCCCGGTCTGGATTTCTTCGCTCAGATGATCCAAAAGGGTATCCTGAACGGTGTGAAACCATCCACCGCTGCTATCCAAAAAGGTGAATGCCCCATTTCCTTATTCTGGGATTTTGATGGGCTCAGTGCCAAAGAGGAAAATCCGGATATGAATCTACAGGTCATCATCCCGAGTGAGGGAACGGTAGCTGGTATGTATATCCAATTCGTGACCGCCGGAGCTCCCCATGCGAATGTTGCCAAATTGATGATCGAGCTCGAATACTCTGATGAAGGACAGCTCGCCTACGCGAACGGATTTGTCCATCCCATTCGCACCAGCGTCACCATTCCGGATGATCTGCTGGCGAAATTCCCATCATCCGAAGCATATGAAGCTGTAACCTTCCCGACTGACTACCAGGCACTGGATGCTGCTGGTACCGCTATTTCTAATGGCTGGGAATTAATTGCTCAATAAATAAAGAAATCTGCGAAGGATGGAGCAGGGGAACCCCTGCTCCATCCCTACAAAAACCGATTGTAACTTAAAAGTGTATTTAGGAATTATCAAATCATTTATTGAAGAACAAAAACTTTTATCAAGGAGAATAGAATGTCATCCACAGGAATTACAGTAAGGTTCAACAGATTATTTTCAGATGGGAAAAATGCAGTAGTGGTTGCAGTCGATCATGGCTTATATTTTGGACCACTGGAAGGGATGATCGATCTTCCAACAGTGATCAATAAAGTAGCGGGGGCAGATGCGATCTTGATGGCTCCGGGCATGCCAGCACACTGCCAGAGTGTGTTTTCCAAACGGGGAGCGCCCGCCTGCATCATCCGCCTCAACTGGGGATCCAATTATGCAGCCATGTGGAATTATAAACACTCTCATAGCGTACCGATGATCAGTGTTGCGGATGCAGTAGCGGAAGGCGCTGATCTGGTGATCGGTAGTTTGACCATGCGCAATCCGGATGAAGCAGAAGATGCACACAATGTTGAGATCTTCTCCCAGTGTGTTGCGCAAAAACGTGCCTTGGGTATTCCCCTGATTGGCGAACTGTATCCTACGGGTGGTGACGATCAGCAACCTGAAGATCTACAAGAAGATATCTATATCGGCTGTCGTATTATCGCCGAATTGGGAGCCGATCTGGTAAAGACATTCTATACCGGCGACGGATTCAAGGAGATTGTGAAAGCCACCCCTGTACCTGTACTTGCGTTGGGAGCCAAGAAATTACCAAGGGCAAGCGATGCATTAAAATTGGCGGCACAAGCCATTGAAGCGGGGGGGCGCGGGGTAGTATTTGGACGAAATGTCATTCAAGCCGAATATCCTGATCGCTTCCTGGATGCATTGAAAGAAGTTGTGAAAGAATTCCAGGCGCCCGATAAAGTAGCAATTAAATATAAATTGGATTGATATGAATCTTTTGCTAGGAATTGACGTTGGAACCACATCTTTGAAAGCCGGCCTTTTTTCACCGGATGGGCGCTGTTTGGGTATTGAGCGCGAGGAATATCTGCTCGATACCCCATCGGTTGAAAAAGCACAGCTCGACGCCCACTTATACTGGGATGCCTGTGTACGGACAGTACGGACATTAATTGAACGTACTGCGATCGATGCGAACCTCATCACGGCTCTTGCTGTTTCCAGCCAGGGAGAAACCCTAATCACACTGGACAATCGTGGAGAACCGATCTATCCAGCCATCGTATGGCTGGATAATCGAGCCAGTGAACAGGCGAAGAGGTTATCACGGCAATTTCAAGCACAAGTCTATCAAAAAACCGGGGTCGCTGAGATTATCCCCACCTGGACAGCTTGCAAGATACTCTGGTTAAAAGAAAATGAGCCTGCTGTTTTTCAGAGGGCAGCCAAATTTCTATTAGTACAAGATTATCTTATCTATCGTCTCAGCGGTCATTATGCAAGTGACGGTTCTGTCTCATGTACCACACTTTATTTTGACATTGTTCAAAATGCATGGTGGCGCGAGATGCTGGATGCGGTCGGCATCACCGAACATCAGCTTCCAGAAATCCACGCACCGGGTTCGATAATCGGAGCAATTCAGACTTCCGCTGCTCAAGAACTTGGTCTTTCCACGCATACAAAGGTCGTCAATGGCGGAATGGATCAGGCGGTCGGAGCGATCGGTGCCGGGAATATTCAATCAGGGATCACATCCGAAACGACCGGGGCAGCAATGGCGATCCAGGTAACAGTTGATCGCCCTGATTTGGACCCGCGAAAATCCATACCTGTTTATGTTCACAGCGTCCCCAATCGCTTTCTGCTTGTTCCAGTCTGCCCCACCGCCGGCATGGCATTCAAATGGTTCAGGGACCAGTTCGCGGAAATGGAAATTCAGCAGGCTGCGAAACAGCACCAGGATAGTTATGACTTATTAACGGCGATGGCTGCATCGGCTCCTGCAGGTTGTGATGGGCTGCTCATGCTGCCACATTTAATGGGAGCATTTAGCCCCGAAACAAATCCAGATGCGCGGGGTACTTTTACCGGCTTTACACTGTGCCATACCCGCGCCCATTTTGCGCGCGCTGTCATGGAAGGGGTCGCATTCATGCTCAAACGCAACCTGGAATATATTGAACAAGCTGGCATTTTCATTCACGAGATTATTTCTTCCGGAGGTGGATCACGCAGCCATCTGTGGAACCAGATCAAAGCCAATGTGTGTGATAAATCCGTTGTTATATTGCAGAATGAAGAAACTGCGCTTCTGGGAGATGTGATCCTGGCAGGCACGGCTGTGAAGGCCTTCACCTCTATTCAGGATGGCTGCCAGAAAATGGTTGCTCCACAAGAAAAATTTGAAGCAAACGAAGAAAGAAACGCATACATCCAGCCCTATAAGAATTACTGCAAACTGGATGGAATACTATCAGATTTCTTTGTTAACGCATATTCTGAAAAACCGGAGAAACGAAATAAGGACAAGGAGAAAAAGGAATTATGACAAATAAACCAAAAGTTGGTGTGTTCGTGATGGCATTACTTGAGGATGATTACAATAAGACCGCCCATGTTCGCCTTATGGCGCAGAAAGTGGCTGACCATATTGGAGAGATCATCAGCAAGTATGCCGAGACCGTTTGCCCCGCACTCGTTGAGGAAGAACACCAGGCTGAAGCAGCGGCCCGCATGTTCAATGCTGAAGATGTTGACCTGATCATTGCCGTTGAGGTCGCATATACCAAAGGTATCGTTCCCACTCGCTGTTTTTTGAACACAACTGCTCCTGTGGTGGTTTGGAATACGCAGCAGATCAAATTCTTGCCCGAAGATGCCGATTTTGACCTGATCATGATCAATTCAGGTATGGCAGGTGTTCCAGAGATGACCTCTGCTCTGCTGCGTATCGGGAGACCGTTTTGGGTAGTGACATCCATGATGGATGACCCTGCCGGGCATCAAAAACTGGCTGAATATATCCAGGCTGCGGGTATAATACGCAGTCTGAAGAAAGCGCGCATCGCCATTTTCGGGCATGCTTTTGAAGGCATGACCGACCTGATGATCGATCAATTGAGTTTGCGGCAGCAGGTGGGTCCGGTATGCTGGCCGGTTGAACCCGAAAAAGTATCGGTGGCCATGGGTGAAATTCCTGATGCTGCTGTGAAAGCTCTAATGGAAAAAGAATCCGGACGTTACAAGATTGATATTGCAGCGAAACAGTTCGAACAATCCTGCCGACTTGCTCTGGCATTGGAAAAGGTCACCCGAGATGGAAATTTCGACGCGGTGGCATCCTTTGATCAGGTCTGGTTAACCGATCCGCGCGTGGGTATCATCCCATCGTATGGAACCGGGCGTTTATGCGAACTGGGTATTCCCTGCACCACCGAAGCAGATATCACCACATTGACCGCCATGCTGATACTGCAGGGCATTGCAGGAAAAGCGACATTCTTAGAGAACTATGTCATCGATTTCAAACGCGATGCCATCATTCTCTCACATGACGGGCACGGGAATCCGGCTATGGCAGCAAGTCCATCGGATGTAACATTAAAACACAGTATCTACTATGAGGGAATGAATGGTTTTGGAGCCGGCTTCGAGTTTGCATATGCAGCCGGACCGGTTACCAATCTGTCGCTGGTACCGATACAGGGACACTGGCGATTAATTATCTCAGAAGGGGAATCTATTGCCATCAAACCCCGCCCGGTTGCAGCACCGCAAATGCTCTTCAAACCCACCAATCTGCCGATTGCAGATTGGTGCACTAGATGGTGTGAAGCAGGAGCGCCACATCACCAAGCACTGGCTTTCGGGCATCTTAGTGAGAAAATCAAAATTTACGCCAGAATGCAAGGATTAGAATTCATCGAAGTCTAAATATACAAGAATACAGAATTTATGGTGATGGTTATGAATGAGATAAATACAGCCGAACGAAGATCACAGATCGCCCAGATGGTGACGGAAAAGGGGCAGGTTTATGTTTCCGATCTGGTAGAAATGTTCAATGTATCGGAAGTTTCCATCCGTCGGGACTTAACATTGCTGGAAGAATCAAGACGGTTAAAGCGTATTCATGGTGGAGCTATTCCCATTCCTGGAAATTTCCGCACTGATTCTTTCGAAGAGAAAGAAAAATTGCATAATAGTGCCAAAGAACGCATCGGGCAGGTAGCCGCCAGCTTGATCCAGCAGGGTGATATCATCCTGCTGGATTCGGGAACGACCACGCTGCAGATCGTACGCAACACTCCCGCCTCACTGCGCGTGAGCAACATGATCAATATGGTCACCAATTCCATGCCGTTAGCACCGGAAGTGCTCACCTGGCCATCACCCAACCTGACTGTTTTGGGGGGTATCTATCTACCCGATTACCAAGCAACCGTCGGTCCACAGACATTGCACCAACTGCAGGAATTAACTGCTGATATCGCATTTCTGGGAACAGACGGCTTGACATTGGAAGGAGGAGCAACCACTGCCAATGTACTGATGGCAGAAGTTGACCGCATGATGGCAGATCATGCTCGCAAAACCGTGCTCGTCACAGATAGTTCCAAATTTGGAAGAAGGGGGTTTGTACCTGTCAAAGGAGTCTCCACCTACCATACCATCATTACCGATGCAGGCGCTCCGGCAGATATGGTCAAAGCCATTCGCGATATGGGAGTAGAAGTGCTTCTTGTTTAAAACAAAAAGAAGTCTTTTTAGAAACTATAGGAATTAAAAAATCGACAAAAATGTATACAGGAATTCAAATCAAGCCCCCATTTTTCGAAATCGGTCCGAAAGCATACCTTTATGGCGAAAAAGCGCTGGAACTTGCAAGGCACGCCGATCGGATGAGTGAAAAATATGATGTGCGTATCATTTTCACTCCACAATACGTTGACATTCCGTTGATCGCAAGCAAAACCGAACACATCCTTGTCTTTGCACAGCATATGGATTCTCTAGAAATTGGTAGAGGAATCGGATCTGTGCTGCCGGAAGCGCTCAAAGAAGCAGGAGCTGACGGTTTTCTTCTGAACCATTCAGAAAAGCGAGTAACAATAGAAGAAATAGAAAAAAACATTCAACGAGGTGATGAGGTTGGGCTGGCATCCATGATCTGCGCAGATACACCAGCGCAGGCAGTGGAAATCGCAAGTTTTGACCCCAATATCATTCTGGCTGAATCACCTGAATTAATCGGTGTTGGAAAAAGGGATAATACTGCTCAAGAAGAGATCACAAAGATCAATCAATTGGTCTGGCAGATTAATCCCAATATCCTGGTTCTACACGGCGCCGGCATTCAGTGTGGACAGGATATTTATGGGATCGTGAAACGCGGGGCGCAGGGCAGCGGATCCACCAGCGGAATCTTGCTTGCCAGCGACCCATTCCAGATGTTAGAAGAAATGATCGGCGCCATGCGCAAAGCATGGGATGAGATCCATTAATTGTGAGAGGTAATGATTATGTCCATTTATCATCAATCTATACAAGTACAATCCAAGATGGTACCAACCTTCCATGATGTGACCGAACAGGCTAAAACTGCTCTACAAAGTTCAGGAATTAAGAATGGCATCATGCTTGTATATTCGCAGCATACCACCTGCAGTGTTATGATCCAGGAAGAATCTCATGACGAAAATTTTTATGGAACCAAATCCATTATGCAGGACCTGCTGAATATTCTTGAAAAGATCATTCCTACCTGCCGCAGCGAAGGCCAGTATTTACACCCCGGACCAGCTCACATTGCAGATGCAACCAGGAGAAAGGAACTGCCCTCCTGGAGTTTGAATACAGATGCCCATTTACGTTCGATCATCCTGGGACGTTCCGAATCAATCCCGGTGATTGACGGTAAATTGGAACTGGGAGAATTTGGACGCATTTATTTCGCCGATTTCGATCAGGTTCGTGCGCGTGAAAGAACTGTCAGATTTCAGATCGTTGGTGAATAGATAGAATTATTCAAAGTAAAGCAGTAGCTATTTTGTATAAGAATGGTTGAGATTTTCTTGCAGTGTGGATGAGGGCTTCTAGCACGATAGAATCTCAATCATCTTTCATTTTATGAACATAATTTTCCTGATTGAATCGACAGTGTGAAATCACTTTCGTTTATTCTATTCAATTATTAATACAACTATTATTGATTCTCGATCAAGAATGAATGATAATGATGATAGAGATTGGAGGAATTGGATGGAATTTTTATTAGATCCCAATGTGGCTTTTGTGGTTCTGGCAGCAGCATTTTTCATGGTTATCTTTGCACTGCTCACACCCGGCACGGGTTTTTTGGAAATCCTGGCTTTGGTCCTGCTGGTTCTGGTAGGATATTCCGTTGCAAACTTGACAGTGAATGCATGGGCGATCGTATTGCTGCTGGCAGGCGTAGTGCTGGTGCTAATCGCTTTGCGGCGTTCGTGGAAATGGTATTTTCTAGCAAGCTCCATCCTATGTGTAATCATCGGCATGCTTTTTGTTTATAGAGGCGCCGGCAATCTGCTTGCCATGGATCCACTGCTCGCATTGTTCCTTTCTATCGGGATGGGCGCTTTTATCTGGATCGTGGGGCGCAACACCTCCACAGCGTTCAATCTGAGCCCTTCCAGTGATCCAGATCAGGTGATTGGTCTGACCGGCAAGGCACTCACTGATATCGCAGTCCAAGGAAGCGTATACGTGGATGGAGAAAACTGGTCAGCGATCGCCGACAGCCGCATCCCAAAAGGAAGTCAGATCATTGTGCTTGAGCGTATAGGTCTGGTATTGAAAGTTGGAATACCGGAAGAGAAAAAACAGAAAAAGTAACAAAGTTTTCGTAAATCGAATGGAGGTAATATGGTTCCTGTTTTAATTGCGGTGGTCGCTTTTTTGGTGATCATTGTGCTGGCAACATCCATCCGTGTGGTAGCTGAATATCAGCGGTTGGTAGTCTTTCGTCTAGGGCGTTGTGTGGGTGAACGTGGACCAGGTTTGGTCATGCTCATCCCGATCGTTGACCGGGCAGTTACCGTGGATTTGCGCGAACAGGTGCGTGAGATCCCTGCTCAGACATCCATCACCAAAGATAACGCACCCATCTCTATTGATTTCTTGTGGTTCTACAAGGTGATGGAACCCACCAAGACCGTGCTGCAGGTAGGTAATTTTGCACTGGCTGCCCAAGGTATTGCCACCACCACCTTGCGTTCGGTGATTGGCAGCATTCTGCTCGACAGCGTCCTTTCTGAGCGTGAGCAGATCAACAATGCACTGCGCACCCGCCTGGATGAAGTGACAGAACGCTGGGGTGTCAAAGTCACGAACGTGGAAATCCGCGAAATCATCCCTCCGCACGATGTGCAGGAAGCCATGAACCGCCAGCTTTCTGCTGAGCGTAATCGCCGTGCAGTGGTAACTGAATCACAAGGTGCACGCGAGGCAGCTATCAACGTGGCAGAAGGTCAGAAGCAAGCTGCCATTCTGCAAGCCGAAGGCACTCGGCAGGCACAGGTATTGAATGCGGAAGGGTATGCACAGGCGCTGGAGAATATCTATAAAGCCGCCAAGACTATTGATTCCAAGACGATCACTTTGAAATATTTCGATACGCTCAAAGATCTCGGTGCAGGTCCATCCACCAAGTACATCTTCCCAATGGAATTCACTTCCATGCTGAAAGATTTCATCAAAGGACGCGAAGAAAAATAGAAAAAAGACCCCGTTGCAAAACACGGGGTCTTTTCGATATTGCTAATTTATCAATTACGTCAAAGGATGCTTTTCATAGAGCATTTCCCCTGCCCGAATGGGTACCTTAAGTCGATTCTCAGCAGGGGTGAGCGGGCAGGACCAGCGGTCATTATAGGCGCAATACGGATTGTATGCCATGTTGAAATCAACCAGATATTTCCCATCGGCGAGCGGCTCAATTTCCAGATATCTGCCAGCCGGATAGGTCTCTTTTCCAACCTGGCTGTCAACAAAGGGGAGGAAGAAATCCTTTTCTGCTCTGTAAATGGTCAGGGAAACGGATTTCCCCTCTACCGGAAAGGTAATCTTCCCGAAACGTTCGTAGGAGCGCACATCTCCTTTGGAAGTCTGGATGGAAACCATTTCCTTTTTTGAAAACTCCTCAATTTCCAGGGTGAACTTCAAATCCAGATTTTCCGGGTAATAGTGCAGCCCTGTGAACGTCTGTTTCTGCGCTTCGGTGAGCGGGCTTTGCGGATCAGAGGAGTAAAATTCATCTTTCATCTTTCGAAAATCAGTTAATGCTGTCATTAAGAACCTCTCTTTTCAAATCCTTGAATTTCTGAAATCATTGTACCGAGTTTGGCATGGAATTCTATCAACAGTTCATTAATATTAAATTTTCTTTAAAAGTCTGCTCTTTTTTCTATTTGGGTTTATCATACACGGCTGCAAATTATTAATGAGGAGTATTATATGAAAAATAAGGTTTTAATATTAAGTGCTATAAGTGTTTTTCTGTTGTCAGCGGGATGCAGTGCACAATCAAAAGCGGTAAACACCGGAAGTGAGGTCAGCTCCCCCGATGCAGTGGTTGAGAACTTTTATTCGGAATATTTGAGTTATTTTGAAGATCCAGAAACCGGTGATTTCCGCGACCCCCTTTCTGACCGCATCTACGCCAATCGCAGTTATTTCACCCAAGAATTGATCGATGAAATCGACGGTATCGTTGCATCCTTCAACACAGGTGGCGCCTACGATCCCATCTTGTGTGCGCAGAACATCCCCGATTACATCACGTTTGATACCCCCTACGTCAGTGCCGGACGGGTCATGTTCATGATCGAAGATAACTTCGAGGATCATTACTTCTTCGTCCATCTGGAAAAAGAAAACGATGGTTGGAAGATCGATACCATCAATTGTGATTTTTAGTCCTGAAAACAGGTTCCAGCCGGAACCTGTTTTCTGTTTAAAATAATAAGATCACAGGAGAACATTATGAAAGTACTTGCATTGGAAATTGAGAAACAAGGTACTGCCAGCAAGAATTTCAGCCCATTCCTAAAAGAAGAAGCAGCAAAAGTATGGGAGCTACAGCAAAAGGATAGCATCCGCGAGATCTACTTCAATGCAGCTACCCACTGCGCGGTCATCATTCTGGAAACCAGCTCGCAAAGCTCGGCTGAAGGGATCCTCGAGCAGATCCCTTTGGTTAGAGAAGGATTGATCACCTTCGACCTGATCCCGCTAGTCCCCTATAATGGGTATGCCAGATTGTTCGAATAGTTACGATACCCAATCAAAAGTGCGTATAACCGCTTTTTTCCATTCCTTGAATTTTTCGGAATAAAGTGGGCTGAACGGTTTGGGGGTCCAAACCCTGTCTTTCTTCCAGTTACTACGCATTTCATTCAGGTCTTTCCAAAAATCAACCGCATAACCAGCAGCATAAGCCGCTCCTAGGGCGGTTGTTTCAGCAACCTTGGGACGGATAACCGGCACCTGCAACACATCCGCCTGGATCTGCATAAGCAGATCGTTCTGCACCATGCCTCCATCCACCTTCAGCACCAGCAGATCGACATTCGAATCCGCTTTCATGGCTTCCAGCACTTCGCGCGTCTGGAAAGCGGTAGCTTCCAGTGCTGCGCGGGCAAAATGCCCACGGTTGATGTAACGTGTTAAACCAACAATGGCGCCGCGTGCATCCGAACGCCAATAGGGTGCAAACAAACCGGAAAAAGCCGGCACCAGGTACATACCACCGTTATCATCCACGGTTTTTGCTAAGTCCTCAATTTCAGCAGCATTACTGATCATTTTCAAATTATCGCGCAGCCACTGCACCAGCGCGCCAGTGATGGCGATGGAACCTTCCAACGCATAGACCGGCTTTTCATCTTTGAATTGATAACACAGGGTGGTCAACAACCCATTTTGGGAAAATACCAGTTCATGTCCGGTATTGAGGATCATGAAGCAGCCGGTACCGTAGGTATTCTTGGCTTCCCCCACATCAAAACACGCCTGCCCTACCGTGGCAGCTTGCTGATCGCCCAGGTCACCTGCTACGGGAATGATCCCACCAAAGGGACCTTCGGCTTTGGTATATCCATATATTTGGGAAGAGGGATGGATTTCTGGCAGCATTTGCATGGGGATACCCATGATCTTACAAATCTCTTCGTCCCATTGTAGAGTTTTCAGATCCATCACCATGGTACGGCTGGCATTGGTCACATCAGTAACATGCACGCCACCATTCACCCCGCCGGTTAGATTCCAGATCAACCAGGTATCCATATTGCCAAAAATAGCTTTCCCTGCTTGTGCTGTTTCCTGTATACCCTCCACATTATCCAAGATCCATTTGATCTTGGGGCCGGAAAAATAGGTTGCCAGGGGCAACCCAACTTTCTGCTGGAAGCGATTTTGCCCGCCATCCTTTCCCAATTCCTGAATGATCTTATCAGTGCGGGTATCCTGCCAGACAATGGCATTGTAGAAGATCTTGCCGGTAGTTTTATCCCATACGACGGCGGTTTCACGCTGGTTGGTAACCCCGATGGCAGCGATATCTTCAGCACGCGCACCAGCATTGCGCATGGCTTCCACGATCACATCCTGGGTGCGCGCCCAGATTTCGTTCGGGTTATGTTCCACCCACCCCGGTTGCGGATAGATCTGGCTATGCTCCAACTGGTGACTCCCCATCACCTCGCCCTTTTCATTAAAAATCATGCAGCGCGTGCTGGTAGTACCCTGATCGATGGAAGCAATGTAACCTGCCATTTTTCACCTCATTTTTCAATGAACTTGATTTATTGGATTGCAGTCTTTCAATATTATCCCTTGAAACATTGTAAGAGATTTTTCATTCGTTCTCAATTTTATAGCACAAAGGTGCAAAAAATAATTGCTTTCTCTATGAACAAACTGAAATTTTTTGCATGCTTATTGCATAATTGTGCAATATGAGGTATTTTTAACCAGGAGTAGTAGATGGAAAAGACAGTAAAGATCAATAACGCCATTCGAGCAGCCCGTATGTATTATTATCAGGGCATGACCAGTGGAGCGATCGCGCGGGAGATGAATCTCTCCCGTTCTTCTGTTTCACGTCTAATCAGCTTTGCCAAGGAAAAAGGTTATGTGGATATCCGCATCCTTGACCCGATCGAGCAGCCCATGGTGCTAGAAAAAGAGATCCTGGACCATTACCCTGTACAAAAAGTACATGTGGTCCCCGTACCTGAGATCGTAGGGGAAGCAGAATGGCTAGAGCGCGCCGCACAATTCACTGCCAAATATCTCAATACCTTGTTCGATTCGAACATGATCTTGGGGGTAGCCTGGGGCACCACACTAAGTGCCATTTCCCGCTACCTGCAACCCAAAGCCACCCACAACAGCCAGATCGTGCAATTGAACGGCGCAGGGAACACCAAAAGCATGGGTATTGAATACGCCAGTGAGATTATCATGCGTTTCGCTGCCAGCTTCCAGGCGCGCGCCCATCTCTTCCCGGTGCCCACTTTCTTTGATTATGCCAGCACAAAAAACGCCCTTTGGAAAGAACGCAGCGTCCAGCGCATCCTGCAACTGCAAGAGGAAGCAGATCTTTTGCTTTTCAGCATCGGGGCGGTCAATGCAGGGGTACCCAGCCATGTCTATGCGGGTGGTTATTTGGAAGAGAATGATCTGCAAACCATTCGACATAATCAAATCATTGGAGATATTGCCACCGTCTTCTTCCGCGAAGATGGCAGTTTCGAGAGTATCGCATTGAACCAGCGCACCAGCGGACCAAATTTGACCCTTTTCCGAAAGAAATACAGCGTGTGTGTTGTTTCGGGTCTGGCAAAAGTAAAGGGGTTGCATGCAGCCCTGCAAGGGAAATTCATCAAAGAATTGATCGTGGATGAACCCACTGCCAGGGCATTGAGTGAACATCGCAAGTCGAAAGAAAAAGAGATCTAAGAAATCTTAGAGAAAGAACAAATCCAAACCAGAGGTATTCGCTGCATGAATGAAAATAGGAATTATGACATCATCATCATCGGGGGAGGCGTGATCGGCTGCATGCTGGCACGTTTTCTCTCGCGCTATGCTTTGAGCATCCTGCTCATAGAAAAGGAATCGGATATTGGGTCGGTTACCAGCGCCGCCAATACCGCTATTGTGCATCCCGGCTATGATGCCATCCCCGGTTCGTTGAAAGCCAAATTGAACGTGACTGCCAACCCCATGTGGGATGATCTGGCAGGCGAACTTCAATTTGCTTTCACACGACGTGGCGATTATGTGGTGGCGATCGGGAAAGACGAACTTCCCAAACTGAATGAACTGCTGGAACGCGGAAAACAAAACGGTGTACCCGGTATGCGCACAATTAGCGCAGATGAAATGCGCAAGCGAGAGCCAAACATCAATCCTGCCGTCAGTGGAGCAATCTGGGCAACCACAGGTGGGATCTGCGATCCGTTCGGGGTGACCATTGCTGCCGCCGAAAACGCGGTCATGAATGGAGTGACCATCTTTCGGGAAACCAGCTTCGAAGATTTTACCTGGAACGGAAAACGGATCATCGGTGTGAAGACCAACCGTGGAGATTTCTCCTGCCGCTGGGTGGTCAATGCTGCCGGTCTGTTTTCCGATGCAGTCATGCATAAAGCCGGAGTGCGTCCCGATTTCAAGATCACACCACGCAAAGGTGAATATTTCGTGCTGGATCGCGCCGAATTCACCGTCAATAATGTGCTGTTTCCGGTGCCCAGCGACATCAGCAAAGGCATCCTAGTAACCACAACGGTACACGGCAACACCATCCTCGGACCAAACGCGCAGAACATCGAGGATAAAGAGAACAAGGAAAACACCAAAGACGGCATGAACGAAATTTTCGAGGGCGCCAAGAAGCTGATTCCCGGTGTAAACCCGCGCCATATCATTGCCATCTTTGCCGGGCTGCGGGCTGCTGGGAATGCCCCCTGCCTGATTCCCGGCAGCGATTACAAACACGATTTCATTGTTGAAATTCCTTCGGAAGTGGAAGGGTTCATCAATTTAGGCGGTATTGAGTCTCCCGGTCTCACGGCTGCTCCTGCCATCGCCCAATATGTGGTGGAACTGCTGAAAGATGCCAAGGAAGAACTGCAGGAAAGAAAAGACTGGAATCCGATCCGTCCGGCTCGTCCACAGTTCAGGCATCTCACACACGAAGAACGCGATGCATTGATCAAGAAAGACGCAGGTTACGGGCGGGTAGTCTGCCGCTGTGAAAACGTAACTGAAGGGGAGATCGTGGCGGAGATCCACTCACCAGTTCCTGCACTGACCTATGATGCCGTCAAGCGGCGCACCTGGCTAGGCACCGGGCGCTGTCAGGGTGGCTTTGACATGCCGCGCGTAACGGAAATCTTAGCCCGCGAATTAGGGGTTTCCCAATTGGAAATTAGCAAGAAAAATGGGGTTTCCAAATTATTATGCAGACCCACCAAAGAAGAGGGGGATGCACAATGAAGATCAGAAAATGTGATGTGACAGTGATTGGCAGTGGACCGGGTGGTCTGGCTGCGGCAATCGCAGCGAAAAAAAATGGTGCACAGAATGTATTGTTGATCGAACGGGATAGAGAACCGGGCGGTATTTTACTACAGTGCATTCACAACGGCTTTGGGGTAGAAATCTTCAAGAAAGATCTGCCGGGACCAGCCTATGCGCAGCATTTCATCAATGAAGCACAGGAAGTCGGTGTTGATTTCTTGCTGGATACCATGGTACTGGAGATCACCAAAGATAAACGCATTTTCGCCAGCAACAAGACAGAAGGCATGCTGGAAATTCAGGCGAAAGCCGTCATCTTAGCCATGGGCTGCCGTGAACGCACGCGCGCCCAGGTACGTCTGCCTGGAGCACGCCCGGCTGGGGTGTATACCGCGGGAACCGCTCAGCGCTGGGTTAATGTAGAAGGTTTCATGCCCGGCAAGAAGATCGTGATCCTCGGTTCGGGAGACATTGGGATGATCATGGCTCGTCGTCTGACCTTTGAAGGAGCCAAGGTGGAAAGGGTGCTCGAGATCATGCCCTATCTTTCTGGATTAATGCGCAACTATGTACAATGCCTGCAGGATTTTGGTATTCCACTGCAGATGCAGCACACGGTGAAACGCATCATCGGGAATGAGCGCGTGGAAGCCATTGAAACAGTAGCGGTGGATGACCGTTGGCAGGAAGTCGCCGGCAGTGAAGAGACCATCCCCTGTGATACTCTCTTACTCTCAGTAGGTCTGATCCCCGAAAATGAACTATCGCGTCAGGTTGGCATTCAGCTTGACCCACTTACTTCGGGACCATTCGTGGATAATTATTTTCAAACCAACGTAGAAGGATTCTTCGCCGCAGGGAATGTGGTGCATGTTTATGACTTGGTAGATTGGGTAACGGGAGCCGGAGTGCGCGCCGGAAAAAGCGCCGCGTTATATGCCAGCGGAAAGCTGCAAACCGATCAAAAAATTTCGATCCAACATGGGCAGAACGTACATCACGTGATTCCGCATTTTCTGGATATCGACAGCCTTGTTTCTCATGAAGAACAATTACAGATGAGGGTGACCAAACCGCTGGAGCATCCGGTAAAGGTACAGGTTACCGATGGGAAAGAAGAAATCATCGCCAGCAAAGCCCTGCCTTACGCGCGCCCGGGTGAGATGGTCACCATTTCATTAAAAGATAAACATATTGACCTGCTCAAGAAAGCAGAGCAGTTGGCAGTGCAGGTAGTAGAACGCGAGGAATAACCATGAATATGAATTTACAAACCCAACAGATCATCTGTGTAGCTTGCCCCAAGGGCTGCCGACTTAACATCCAACGCAATGGGGACCAGGTGCTGGTTTCCAACCAGGGTTGCAAGCGCGGGGTGGAATACGCCAATGGCGAAGTGAAAGATCCGCGCCGCATGGTTGCCACCACGGTAAGCATCCAAGGAGGTCAACATCCCCTGTTGCCTGTTTATACCGCTGCTCCTTTTCCAAAAGCCCATATTATGGATCTATTGACAAAGCTGCGTAGCATGCAGGTACAGGCACCTGTGAAAGAAGGACAGGTCATTCTCGAGAACGCTCTGGATACAGGGATTCCAATTATAGCCAGTCGGGATATGGAAGACATCAGAAATGACAGATTTTCTTCAGAACCCTCTCATCTGTCAAATTAAATCATCACCATTAATGCAGAAATTAATCATCAAAGCAGATGCTGTCATTCTCAAAAAATTCGATGTATACTGAATTATGTTATGGTTCGGTTTATTGCATACTATGCTGAAAAAAATCGATCATCCAATCTTTCATAGCAATTCCCCACTTACTGGTACATTGAACGCAAATTAAAACTTGTTCTGTTTATATGAGCAATATTAACCTTTTTAAAAGGAGGTGAAATAGGGAAGAAATTAATGCACCCTTAATATAAAATCTAAATTTTTAGAGGAGAATAAATATGAAGACATTTAGGATTTTCGTTATTTTCACAATCCTTGCATTAGCCTTCGCCGGCTGCAAGGCAAAAGTAGAAGTCCCCACCGAGGATGTCACCATACAATTATGGACCCAGGAAGGCGAATCTGACAACGCATATCAGTATGTTGTTAGTTTAACCGACGCCTTCACCGCGTTGTATCCCAATATTACCTTTGAGGTAGTACAGAAAGATACTGAAACTCTGCGTGAAGACTTCCAGACCGCCAGCCTGGCAGGCGCAGCCCCAGACCTGCTGTGGACAGTCAGTGACCATGCCGGCCCATTCACGACCGCTGGATTGATTCAGCCCGTGGAAGACTATTTCGATATGAATCTGTATGTCCCCAGCGTTGTCATGAATGATCATACCTGGGCAGTGCCGATCTCCAGCGGTAACCATCTGATGTTGATCTACAACAAGGATCTAATTACGGAACCACCTGCTGATACCGATGAGTTGATTGCAAAAGGTCAAGAATTAACCCATGATGATCAATACGGTCTGGTCTTCAATGCAACCGAACCCTTCTTTATTGCACCATGGTGGGGTGGATTTGGTGAGAGCGTCTTCGCAGAAGACGGCGTAACCCCAACCCTGAATACTGAAGCTATGGTCAATACTCTGCAATTCTTGTATGACCTGAAATTTACTTACAAAATTACTCCCGAATCCATGGATTATGACACAGCCGATACCCTCTTCAAGGAAGGCAAAGCTGCCATGTTGGTCAATGGTGACTGGTCATTGGGTGCATATCAGGAATTGTTCGGCGATAAACTCGGCGTCGCTCCCCTACCCAAAGTAACCGCTACTGACACCTATCCTAAAGCATACACCTCCGGCAAGTATTTCATGCTTCCCAAGGATCTCGCTGGTGCCAAATTGAATGCGGTCATTAAATTCATCGAATTCGCAACCAATGAAGAGAATCAACTGAACCAGTTGAGCACGCTCAGCAGACTGCCCGGTTTGAAATCTGTGTTGTCCAATGAAGCCATTTCTAGCGATCCAATTTTAGCAGGGTCTTCAGAAGCCATGGGCTATGGTGTTCCGATGCCCACTGTCGTTGAAATGCGCTGCGTTTGGGATGCTATCAAACCAGAACAAACCCTCGTGTTTGCCGGGAGCGAGACTCCCGCAGATGCAGCTGCCGCCATGCAAGCCGCCGCTGAAGCCTGCATCCTGCAGCTAGAGTAATTTTTCTACTACAAAAAGCGATGGAACCGGAAATTTCCGGTTCCATCCTTTTCAATTAACAAAACCATCCTTCGCATTCATCAAAGGAGGCCCCACCCATGTTCGACTTTGATGCAATAATCAAAAGTTTATCCGAAGTAGGTTCCACAATTCTGGCTGTCCTACTTATCGTTGTAATTCTTGAAGCATTTTTATATCTCATTTTGGTAAAGTGGTTGAAAGTAAAGAATGCGCTGGTGTATATGCTCATTTCACCAGCCATTCTCGGTCTGCTCGTGCTGCAAGTATACCCATTGGTATGGGAAGGGTATATTTCCATGACGAACATGAGCTTAAGCCACTTTTTTAACTTTGATTTTATCGGTCTGAAGAATTATGTACGTGTATTTACAGAACCAGTATTAAAACAGGTTACCTTCTTTCCACTATTTTGGCGAACTATTCTTTGGACTGCAATCAATGTTATATGCCATGTCACAGGCGGTATGATCCTGGCACTACTCCTGAACCGTGAGATGAAATTGCGCGGACTGTATCGCATGCTCATCATTATTCCATGGGCTATACCGCAAGTCGTTGCTGCCATGGCGTGGCGTGGTGAATTTAATTTTGAATACGGCTGGATCAATATCCTACTGAAACAGATAGGATTACAACCAGTTCAATGGTTAACCAGCCCGGGTCCCAACTTCGCCGCCATGTGCATCGTCAATATCTGGCTGGGTATTCCATTCATGACCGTTATCTTGCTGGGCGGATTACAAAGCATATCCGGTGAATTCTATGAGGCTGCTGAAATGGACGGTGCCAGTAACTGGCAAAAATTCTGGAAGATCACTATGCCGCTTATGCAACCCATTATGTCCCCTGCGGTTATTCTTGGTACGGTATGGACATTTAACACATTTAACGTTTCTTTCTTTATTAACCAATATGAACTGGAATCCAGCGATATTCTGGTCACAGCCCTGTTCCGTGCAGCATTCCAATACAACCGCTATGGATTCTCAGCAGCTTTTGCGTTCATCATATTCTTTATCCTCTTGATCTATTCATCCATTTATGCCAGAACAACCGGCGCATTGAAAGGAGTGAAAGACTAATGACTACCAGCAAAGCAACTATGGATACCTCTATGTTTGAGCAAAAACAGCCAAAGAAAAGAAAAACAAACTTCTTTCGAGCAAATCGCGGAGATAGCAAGTTCAAGCGCTTGATCATTCATCTGATCCTGATAGGGTATTGCATCATCTCCATTTACCCCTTATTACGCATCTTCAGCGTTTCTTTGCGCCCGGGCAACCGCGTACTTTCCACAGACCTATCCATCATTCCACCTGACGCAACCTTGGAAAACTATCAAAAAGTCATTTATGAACAAGGACTTTTTCAATGGATCTGGAACTCCTTAGCGGTAACGATCACCACAGCTATTATTGGAGTGATCATCGCTGCAACCTCTGCTTATGCATTTTCGCGCTTCAAATTTAAAGGAAGGACAACCCTGCTCATTTATCTCCTCACAACGCAGATGATCCCGACTGCCATGTTAATGGTGCCTCTGTATATTCTGGCGATACAACTGGGTTTGGTAGGTACTTATCGCGGTCTGGTCATCGCGTATTCAGTCACATCGGTACCTTTCAGTATCTGGATACTGAAAGGGTACTACGACACCATCCCAATGGAATTGGAGGAAGCAGCCATTATCGATGGAGCTTCTCCACTACAAGCGTTCTGGAAGATCATTCTGCCGCTTTCCACTCCTGCACTGGCGATCACTTTCCTTTTCAACTTCAGCCAGGCCTGGAATGAATACCTCATTGCCCGTGTCATCCTGGGTTCCAATGAAGCGATCTTGACTTGGCCATTGGGCTTAAACCGCTTGATGGGGCAGTACCTGGTTCAGTGGGGTCAATATAATGCAGGTGCCATCCTGGTATCAATACCGGTGATGATCCTGTTCCTGGCAATGTCGAAATACATGATCTCAGGCCTCACACTGGGTAGTGTAAAAGGATAGAGTTTGTGTAAATAGAAATCCCCACTTCCAAGACGAGGTGGGGATTTTTTAAATAAGGAGAGAAGAGATGAAAAGAAGAAATATCATTTTTTCATGTTTCTTGTTGGCTACAATACTGTTAAGTGCGTGCTCCAAAATTACCGTAGAAGCAACCCAACCCGTTCCCACTACCAACGAAGATGTACTGTATCTCAACATCACCTGGCACCAGCACCAACCCCTTTACTATAAAAACGAAGATGGAGTTTACACACGTCCCTGGGTGCGTGTACATGCCACCAAAGACTATTACGACATGGCAGCCATGTTGAAGGATTATCCGAATGTGCACGTTACTTTCAATCTCACCCCGGTGCTCATTCGGCAACTGGATGACTTCGTGAATAATGGCGCGAAAGATCTATATTGGGTGATGGCAGAAGTGCCCGCCGAAGAACTAACCGATGAGCAAAAAGAATTCATCCTCACTCGTTTTTTTGATACCAATTACGACAATATCATCGGACGCTTTCCGCGCTATGAAGAACTCCTTTTAAAACGCGGTGGATCAGATGACACTTCCATTGCTCTGGCAATGGAAGAATTCACTGTTCAGGATTTTCGCGATCTGCAGATCTGGTTCAATCTGGCATGGTTCGACCCCAGTTTTCTGGAAAAAGAACCCCTGAAGGGATTGGTCGATCAAGGCGAGATCTTCAGCGAAGAAGACAAGCAGATCGTATTTGATCAGGTCCGTACAGTGATGGCAGAGACCATCCCAATCCACAAGGAACTGCAGAATAGCGGGCAGATCGAGGTAATCACCACCCCCTACGCTCATCCTATCCTTCCTTTAGTGTACAACTCAGACCTGGCTGCGACTGGGAATCCGACCACTGACCTGCCCACGCGCTTCTCCTGGCCTAACGATGCCATCGCGCACCTGAGTAAGAGCATAGCAATCTATGAAGAACATTTTGGAACTACTCCCAAGGGCTTGTGGCCCGGGGAAGGATCTGTAGCCGAAGATGTGGTCCCATTGATCGCCAATGCCGGTTACCGGTGGATGGAAACCGGCGAACCAGTTCTGGCAGCTTCGTTGGGTATGGCAAATTTCACACGTGATGGTCAAGAAACTGTGCAAGAAGCGGATACCCTGTACCGCCCCTACTATGTGCAGGGCAGCCAGGGTGATCAAGTGGCAGTTTTCTTTAGGGATTGGACACTTTCAGATAAGGTTGGCTTTACCTATTCGCAGACTCCCGGTGAAGAAGCGGCTGCCGATCTCATGCAGCGTCTGGAAAATATCCGCCTGGAATTGATCAAAGAGGGAGCTAGCGGACCGCATATCGTCAGCATTGTGCTGGATGGCGAAAATGCCTGGGAATATTATCCCAATGACGGCAAAGAATTCTTAAGCGCCCTGTATCGCATGCTCTCGGAAAGCGAAACCATTAAAACCGTGACCCCCAGCGAATATCTGGCAATGTTCCCTGAACAGCAAGAACTGGAGACGCTCTTCCCAGGCGCCTGGTTCAGCCAGAACTACGACACCTGGATCGGGGAAAATGAAGAGAATCAAGCTTGGAATTACCTCGGGAAAGTGCGCGACTATCTCGCCAAATATGATGTAACCGGGAAACGAGAAGCCAGTGAGGAAGCGATTGCATTGGCAGAAGACTATATGTATCTGGCAGAAGGTTCGGACTGGTTCTGGTGGTATGGCGCTGACCAGGATTCGGGGCAGGATGAATACTTTGATATTGGTTTCCGTGAATTGTTGAAGAAGGTATATGAATCATTGGGCGATGAAGTGCCAGCCTTCTTGAGTGTGCCCATCATTCCACCAGATGCAGTGATGCCTGACCAATATCTCACCGCAGCTTCCACCATGATTGTGGATGGACAAGCCAACGCAGATGAATGGTCAACTGCAGCGCTATACAACAATACTGACGAGAATGCAGTTATCCAGAGTATGGCGATCAGCATGGATGCCAGCAAGCTATATGTAAAACTGGATAGTGAATCATTCGAAAATGGTTTTGATCTGTATCTACGTCTGCCGAATAAGACAGAATATTACCCATTCATGTTAAACGAAAATGGCACAGACCAGATCGGGATTGCGGCTTCACACTTGCTGCGCTTTACCCCTGATGGGCAAAGCAGTTATCTTGTAGAAAATGAGGCCTGGAAAGCAACGGAGATAGGTTGGAGTGTTGCCCGACAGGGTTCCACCATCGAGCTCTCCATTCCATTTTCACAACTGGGAGAATTGGAAACCGGCGATGCCATCCTGGTCAAAATTACTGATCCCTCTACATTGGAAGTGTTCCCACAGGATGGACCGGCGGAGGTCAATCTGCTGCAAGTCGGCGCCTACACCAGTGTGCTCACCATTCAAGATCTCGAAGGTGATGATTATGGACCGGGAACCTATACTTACCCGACCGATACGGTCTTCGAACCACAAGTTTTCGATATCAACACTTTTCAAGTTTCGTACAACGATACTTACGTACTGTTCGACTTCACCTTCTTTGGACCCATCACCAACCCATGGGGCTCTTCCATAGACCTCTCGCTGCAAACTATGGATGTTTATGTGGATACCGATCCCGGCAGCGGAACCGGCTCCCGTATTTTACTGCCCGGCAGGAATCTGGGATTGGAGGAAGGAAATGGCTGGGATGTGGCAGTTTGGGCAGAAGGCTGGTATCCTGAAGTGCTTACTCCCGATGCAACCAGTGGGGAAGCCATGAACACCAATACTGAGATGAAGATTCTGGTTGATCCGGCTACCAACAAGGTAACCATCCGCATTCCTCGTTCTGTGTTTGGGGATTCTTCTCCCGAAACATGGGCATATGCAGCCATGGTGTTGAGTCAGGATGGTTATCCGTCTACCGGCGTATGGCGTGTGCGTGATGTAAATGAAAGCGCCGCACAGTGGAAGCTTGGTGGGGCATCTGCCGGAAACAACCATACCCGTGTGACAGATCTGGTGTGGGCGCAGGGTAATACGCCCGATCAAGCAGCCCTCTTGAGCAATTTCACTCCTAATGACAAGACGCAATCAGAATTAAGCCTGGAAGACTTCGCATTGATCCCCATGTTCCAGATTCAAAACTAAGGAGAAAATGAAAAATAGAGTAAAGCTATACCAGCAGCATTTCTCGTTCAAGAGGTAACTCTTTGAGCTGACAGTGAAAAATGTGGGCTGTGACGGGAATCTGCATTTTATGATTCACAATACTGAAATCCTTACCGCCCAATAAATCTCGATAGGTTCCATCCGGAAAAGCGGTGAGGATTTCTCCCTTTTTTCCGGCAGTATTGAAGATAGCTGCCAGACTGGTTTCTTTTGAATACCAAACTGCCTGGATTGCCGGTTCAGAGGTCAACCAATGCAAGATACCTTCCTTTTGGGCAGGATCTTTTTTCAAGGCAGCCAGGCGCTGAATGAAGTCGGTCAATTCATAGTTTTCCCATGGGATGACATCTTTGTTGAATTGATCCGGTCTGCGCAGCGAGGCTGACTCTTCTCCGGCATAGATCAACCAGGCGCCCTTATTGAAAGCCTGCAGAGCCGTCCAGGCTAAAGCCTGCTCATAGGAAGGGGCAATTTCCATAACACGATCGGTATCATGGTTTTCAACATAACGCAGTTTCACAAAATCTTCTGGATAGATGGCATCTTGCAGAACCAGCAGATCCAGATAAAAACTGGCATCCAATTCCCCTTTCACAACCCTTTCCCAAGGTCTGAAAATATCATAATCATAGGTGATATCGAACACCTGATAAAGTTCACTATCCGATTGCGTAAATAATCCTTTACTGCGTCTTTCGGCTACCCAACCGGTATGCACCGCTTCTGCCAGCCAGATGATATTCGGATTGATGGCTTTGGCGGCTGCATCAGCCTTCCGCCAGAATTCCACCGGCACCAACGATGCCACGTCACAACGGAATCCATCCAACCCGAAGGATGTCCATTTTTGAATCGCTTTCACCAGATACTCATGCAGTTCATGATGAGAATGATCCAATTCCACAATATCTGTCCAATCCGGTACAGAGGTAGTGGGATTGCCGTGCTGGTCAAGGCGGAACCAATCCTTATGTTCTTTTGCCAGCACCGAATCGGGAGAGGTGTGGTTGTAAACCACATCGATCATCACCTTCAAGCCAAGGTCGTGGGCTGCTTTGATCAGCCGCTTGAAATCATCTTCCGTTCCATATTCGGGGTTGATAGTCAGATAATCAGCAATGGCATAGGAACTACCCAGCGAGCCCTTACGGTTCATTTTTCCAATAGGATGAATGGGCATAAGCCAGATGAAATCCACACCCAGCGCTTTGATGCGCGGCAGATCACCGCTCACACCCTGAAAATCTCCGCGCTGGCTGTGATTGCGTACGTAGACTTCATAGATCACGAGATCACGTAATTCTTTTCGATTTTTCATATGCACCTTTTATTAAGTAGATTATAGAATGTTTCTACATGATCCTTTTCAATAAATTTATTGACAAGGAAAGAAAGCATATTCTGATATAATATCAATGAGCGGTTGTTCATTTAAAAAATAGGATGGAAATTCTTCATGCGATATAAGATTGAGAATTTAAATATTGCGTGATACATTTATACCATTTAATGAGGAATAATAATGTCTGAAGAATCAAGATCAATTCAATTTGCCACCATGACCATCCTACATGCGGGTAATGCACGCAAATTCATATCCGAAGCGTACAAAGAACTTAGTGAATTCCATTTTGAAGCAGCCAGAAAAAAAATCGAGCAGGCAAAAGAAGAAGCCTTGTTTGCTCACCGTGAACAATCAAAGATCATCCAAGCAGAATCAGATGGAGAATCGCTAGAATTTTCTTTGTTATTAACACACGCTCAGGATACAGTAATGACCGCAGTTTCCGAAATGCATATTGCCAAGAATCTTATTAATATCGTAGAAAAGATCCAGGAAAATAATCAAAAGTAATGTAAACCATTCCAAACAGAAATTATTTACTTTGTTTTTCTATTTTTTGATTGGTTTATGTTTTGGTTAAACAAACCATATAAGTAGGTATCAGCGAAATAGTCAAAACCGCCCTCAATAAAACTGTTCTCTTTGAGTTGGCTCTCTTTATCCACGATTGCTTTATCAGACATCAGGTATCCAAAGAATAAACCTAAAATAGCCCGATACAAAAGGGTAACATTCACGTCCTTCAATTTTTCATCTTTTGCACGCACTTCTTCGATAGTTTCTGATACAGTGTTAAATGTCTTTTCAAATAGAGCCGGGATATGCTGACTGTTAAATTCAAGAACCTCAACAAGATGCAACCGGATCAATTCAGGTCTTTTATCCCATTCTTTTAATAATTTATCCGAAGCATCTCGAATATATTCTTCAACTGTTTTTCCACTCGCTTTTCTTAATACTTCAGGAATACGCAACCAGGGATGATAGGTATCCAGTACAGCCTCGAATAAAGCGGTCTTGCTATCAAAATGATTATAAAGAGCCCCTGCAACCAGACCAAGTTTATCGGTGATCTGTCGAGTTGTGGTTGCATGAAATCCATTCAGGATGAAAAGATCACAGGCAGCATCGACCAGTTCTCGCCTGGTTTGTTCACCACGAAGTAAGTAATCTTGGGTACTATTTTCCATGAAAACAGATTCTTTTTATATCGTGAAGTTTCTTATTCCCTAATTGAAACTAAATCAAAATATCATTTATCAATTATACAAACAATCTGGAAGATTGGAGGTTCTGAAACAATAAAAAATAGATTTAATATCTCGCCCAATGTTAACAAAAAAAGAGATTCTTTTATTAAAAAGAATCTCTTTTTCAACTGATTATATTATTTGTTATTTACTACATTTTTTATATAACCGAATCATTTGTTTTGCCATATTGATTTCCGAAAGGGCAACCATTAAAGTATCCTGAGCATGAGTTAATAAAAGAGAGAGATTCACTGATTCACCACGTGCTTCCGATTGGATGATTTCCGTTTGGATACGATGTGCCGAACGAACTTCATCTTCCGCTTTCGATATCAATTTTTTTACTTCTTCAAAATTCCCTTCATAGGCAGCATTCAAGGCTTTTGAAACCAGATCCCTTGCACTCCCAGCGAATAAGATCACTTTTGTCGCGATCTCAATTGTTTTCGTATCGTTGATCAGATCCATTGTTCTTGGTAACCCTTTCATATAGATTCTTTTTGTAAGTGATTTTCACATTCAAGTCAATTCTACTTTTAAATACTGCAACCAGGTCAATTTCTTGCAGTGAATATCTATTCAAATCAATCCAATAGACTGATAATAGAGAGTTATTGGTTAGTTTTTTTAAACAATTCATATTCCTTTGAACAGGTTGTCAGGATAATATGATTGTTTTCTATGGCTTTTCTTACAAGCGGATTTATTAATATTTCTACTGTTTGATCTCGCTCTTCGGTTACTGTATTAAATTTAGCAAGTTCAGCGTCTGAATACCCGGCATGGCAAGCAGTTTCAGTGAGACCTTCCTGCAAAGAATCCAAGAATTTCACCATAGTCTTAACACTTTGCTCACTGACCACAGGTACACCAAACCAATCAGCATGAAAAATTTGCGTTTGCTTTAAGAGTTCCATTTGTTCTTCATACTTCGCTACTACCCGTTCCTTGTTCAATCCAAATTGTTGATAAAATATTTCTGAACCTTTTGAAAATAATCCCCAATTAATTGGTACGCGGATAGCACAATCATATTCCTTTGCGAGATATAAAAATAATTCCCATACTTCTTTTGAAAAACAAATGCTATCCAAACCACATGTGTTAATATTATCTAATTTACAACCGGTGACAGAAAGGCATTGATTTGCGCACGACTTTCGGTTTCCATGTCTTCAATATTAAAAGTCAAAGCATAATTTACTACACCCTGTTTCCCAAGCATGATACCATCTTCATCGACAAGTGTTTTCACTTGATTCACCGATGAAAGAGGTTTTCCTTTATAGAGGTTTAGATGTACACCGATCGCCAGACCCGGGGTTTTATCTATGGCAACATAAATATCTTCTTGGGGGGTTCCAAAATTCATAATGGCTGAGGTTGAAGTTAATATACCCTTGGTATACGAATCACGGATTCCTCTTGAAATATTCGACGTATACCCATAATCATCTGCATCGAAGATTAGTTTCTTCATTGTGTACCTTTTCACTGTTTCTCTAAGGAGGTCCAGGAGATCTTTTTCAAGGCCTCCTGAACCACATACTTAATTCTTTCTTAAGTAAGCTAATACCAGATCATATACTAAGCAGCAATTTTCTTTTCTGCTTCAGTTTCTTTGGCAGCCAAATTCTTTTCATGCATCTTTAGGAAGGGAGCATAGATGAACATATCAATCACGATCAAAACGAAGATTAATATTACTGCCCTCATATCTTGAGTTTGGATATACGCAATGATAGGTGCGGGTAAGAAAGAAACTAGAGCTAACGATGAGGGTATAGCCACCCAACCCCAAGTCATGACAAGATACGTAATTGCTGCATTTACAACAGGTGTAGAGACAAAAGGTATCAAAAAAGAGGGATTATATAAAATGGGGAGTCCAAAAATAAGAGGTTCATTGATATTCAAAACACTTGGTAGGAT
>CAYLUJ010000002.1:47494-84477 GCA_964386805.1 uncultured Pelolinea sp.
GCCAGCCGACCAAGTTTCTTTACAGTTTTGTTCTTGGAGAAAAGCATCATGAGGTTCATTCCAAGAGTACCGCCTGCACCTCCAAGACCCAATATCACCATGGTACCAACATTTGCTACAAAAAAACCATTTGCCACCGTTGCTTCCAACCCGTTTGCTAACAATTGTGTATTAGTCACTAAAGCCATATAGTATATAGGTGTCATAATAGTCATAATAGCCATAGGGTGTATACCAAAGTAGAAGAGGAGTGGACCACCAGCTGCAAATAATATCCAAGGCCAGAAGGTATTAAAGACATTACCCATTAAGGGTGTTAATATTTTTGTAAAAATTGACCAAAGATCAACATTCAAAAGGTCAGTAAAAGCCCAGGCAGAAAGAATTATGAATGTACCAGCGATCAGGTATTCAAACCATACTTTGGCAATATCCGGAAGACCTTCAGAATTCATAATCCAACCATGTTTCTTAAAAAATGCAGAAACTTCCGCAGCCCAGATGCCAGCGACTATAGCGACAAAAATACCTTGCATGCCAAATCTTGCAAATGGGGATGTAAAAATTGTTGTATACGTTTCATCCACAGTTAATGTTGGTCTCATGAAAATAAAGTAAACCGCAATTGCAATAAATCCAGCGGCTTGTTGATCAGCTTTATTCTGTTTTGCATCAGCAGCAGCAATACCATATGCAGTTAGAACACCTGTAATACCAAATACCAGATCTTTCATTACATTGAACTTGGTTACAAATTCTGAAGAACCTACTCCTGGAATGAAACCAAGAACGATCGAAATAACAGATAGCATTGCACCAATAATGAGAATGCTAACGATAGATTGTAAGCCGTTTGAAATACTCTTAATTATTCGATTATTTCCGAATTTATTCATTGGCTGAACGATTGATTTTTCAAGCCAATTCGCTTTTTCCTTAGACATCTTTCCTCCAATAATTTATTTGTTTTTTAATTCAATAATTAATTTCCGGATAGCTTCTCCATCCATTTGTCCATAATATTCAAGTGGGATCACAATCGGTTTAATATTCCACGTTGCACAAATCTCTTCGATTTCATCCATCATATAGAGGATATTAGGAGCGATCAGAACCGTATCAACATTGGCAATATGATCAACCAATTCCATTCCAGCATATGCATGAATATCAATCTCTTCATTATGGTCTTTAAAAGCCATTTTAATTTTATTTACGACAAATGAAGAAGACATTCCGCCTTGACACACAATTAAAACTTTATACATTTTCTATTTTGACCTTAATGGATCAACTTTTCTCACTACAGGATAATCCAATACCTCCTTTCTTTTTATTTTTTTAAAACGGTAAAACCGTGTTATTATAAATGAGCGCTTGTTCATGTATTATAATAGATAAGGATTATTTGTCAAGGAAAGAGAAATCTCATCAAATCCAATGAACGAATCCGTCTGAATTCAACTGAACAAGAAAATCACATGAAGGAGAAAAACACTAGAAAGAAAAACAAAAATCAAATTTACCTGTTAAATATGAAAATCAAAGGACACAATATGAAAAAATTAATTGTTGTTGGAGATGATTTTGGATTCAGTGAAGCGTATAGTATTGGAGCCGTAAAAGCATATAAGGAAGGTATTCTTACAGTGCTTTCATTGATGAACAACATGGATACAGCACAGTTTGCAGTAAATCTATGGAAAAAAGAATGCCCGGACGCTCCTTTAGCTCAACATACCAATTTTGTTCAGGGAAAATCTGTATCAAATAATGTAAAAAGCATGGTGGATGAAAAAGGTAATTTTTATCGATCAACCATGTGGAAATCTGATTACCCAATGGGTAAAAAAGGAACGGGAAATATCGTGGTTACCTATGAAGATGCAAAACGTGAAATTATTGCACAACTTGAACACCATAAAGAATTAACCAGTTCCTATCCCACTCATTTTGAAGGTCATTCAATGGGAAATCAAAATACACAAAGGGCTTTTAAAGAAGTAATGGAAGACTATAAAATCCACTGCATGGTTCAGGAGAAAGAGGATGATTATTTATATTACGGGCATGAATTGATCATGACCAATGAAGCATATATGAAAGCCCTTCATGAGGGTATGACCGCGGAACAATTCATGAACGATATTTGCGGAATCCTCTCCAGCCCCTATGAATATAACATCCTTCATTTTCATCCAGGTTATCTGGATGCCTATGTGTTCGATAACTCTACGCTGACCGTTCCACGGGTGAGAGATCTACAGCTGGTCACAGATCCGCGCGTGAAAAAATGGCTTGATGATAACAATATTGAACTGACCGATTTCTCAGCACTATATAAAAATAAGAATAAGTAATTTAAAACATTAAAAACAATACCCTTTTTAACAAACTTATACAGGGTATTGTTCTTTTTCCTATTTCTTCACTCAAGAAAAGTTTTTTGATCATTAAGGAATACTCACTTATTAATCGATTACGCTTCTACTTGTCCAAATTTTTTAATCTCAGAAACTCCCCATATGATCTGCATAACACCAAACAAGATCCAAAGCGGGGTTGAGCTGTAGACGATCGTAATAATATTTAACAGTCCTACAGCGACCAAAGCAACACCATTCACAATATACATCATGCGATTCTTGATGATCAAATTGAGTATCCCCAATCCAATGAGGATAATTCCCCAAATCGGATCAAGAATACTGCTCAAGATTAAAGAAAGTACTCCAATAATGAGCATGCCAATGCCCATGCTGCGTAAATCTTTTTGCATATCGGCTTCTGAGAGAGGCGGCAACCAATTTATAAGGCTGGCTTTGTTTTTTCCAAAATCCAGGTTCGCTTTTCCTGATATGGTTGCCAGAGTGCTTTCTGAAAACATTAAACCCGCCTGCATAAACCTGATCTGTTCACGAGTTGCTTCACGTGGGACTACAATGGTCCTTTCATCTTCCTGGCTGCTGAACTCAGCCTGGGTCTCTGTCAAATTGACGTTCCACAAAATGCGCTTTTTAAATCCCCTGGATTCATAGACTGTAAATGAATCAAGCGGGGTGATCGTTTCAACCGAATTATTGACCATTAATCCCTCCAGAACAAATTTTATAAAAATATAATTACATTATAGATAAAGTTTTTGAATAATCATAGATTCCTGAGGACTTCATCAACGTTTGCTTCGATCTCAATGGGTGCATTGCCATACTTCACTTGAATATCTTTCAATTGATTTCTGTGATAAGCGGTCTTCATCTGTGAGAATTTCAATCCATTAGCAGTCGAGATCACCACCACCCGTTCATCCGGCTTAATAATACCCTGCTCTGTCAAGCTGCTGGCAGCATGCAACGCCACCCCCGTTTGCGGGCAGCAGTACAGCCCACTGCGATCAGCCAGTGCACACATATTTGCCAGTTCCTCTTCACTAGCTTGCTCAACCACACCATCAAAACGCTGCATGATCTTGACCGCCCGTTCATAGCTGACCGGCGCTCCAATCTGTATGGCGCTTGCCATACTTTTCTGGGCTACGACAGGCTTGTATTGTTTGAATCCACTTTTATACGCCAGATAGAAAGGATTGGCATTTTGCGCCTGGGCACAGGCAATACGCGGCAGATGATCGATCAAGCCCAACTCAAGCAGCATGAGCAGTCCTTTCCCTAATGCGCTGACATTGCCAAGATTGCCAGCCGGCAAGATGATCCAATCGGGCACCTGCCACCCGAACTGCTGCACGATCTCAATGCCTACCGTCTTCTGCCCTTCCATGCGCAAGGAATTCATGGAATTTGCCAGATAGATGGATGGATCTTTTGTCAATTCTTGTACAACGCGCATACAACCATCAAAATCGGTGTTCAGAGAAAGCACTTTCGCCCCATTCGACAAGGGTTGGATAAGCTGTTCCGGTGACACTTTATCTCGCGGAAGTAAAATGATGGCTGGGATCCCTGCCGCAGCTGCATAGGCTGCCAACGCTGCCGAAGTATCACCAGTAGAAGCGCAGGCAACCGCTTTGATAGGTTCCCCGCTGTGGATCATGGCATTGACCACGGAAACCAGTACGGTCATCCCCAGATCTTTGAAAGAACCGGTGTGGCTATTGCCGCACTGCTTTACCCACAAGTCAGAAATACCGATCTGTTTTCCCAATTGGGGAACAGGAATCAAGGGGGTATTCCCCTCACCAAATGAAACAATGGCATTCTCCGGAATTTGCGGGCAAACCCATTCCTTCTTTGCCCATACGCCACTGGCATACACTCCGGTGCGGAGAGATGCCCGCTGTTCAAATAATGCCTTCCATTCTTCCGCAGAGTGTTCTTTCAGGGCATTCACATCATGCGCAACGTCTAGCAGTCCTCCACACAGCTCACACTGATAAATTACTTCATCAATAGCATGGGTAGTCCCACATCCGCGAACACATTCCAACCAACTATGCTCGGTCATCTTTCCCTCCTACCACATGAGTTTGAATTTGATGCAGCGGCTGTGAATGAGGTGAAATCAGAGCAGTAGCCTCATCCGGTTTATCAGATAGCCCAAAAACAAGCGCACCGGCAGCGGCGCTGGCTTCGGCGAATTCTTGCACTTCGCGGGTAATGACGATCTCCTCCTGCAACATATCTTCAACCGAACTGCCTTCTGTGAGTTGACCCATGGAGGCTACCGTAGCAAGGTATTCCGCCCGCCGAAATTGTTTAAAGGGGGTTGCATCACCGGCTTTCACTAAATCGCAGACTTCTTGATGAACCATCCGCACCTTTTCTGGCAGTTCTCTGGACCGTTGATCGACCTGATCTAAAAATCCATCGAAAGTTGAAAGCATCCTCAATTGCGCTGCAGTCTGCAGATCATGCAGTTTGAACAATCCACATCCCAGGATCATGCATATGTACACCAGATAATCCTGGTTGTCAGCCGTGAAAGTATGATAAACAGGTTTATTCAGCACATCATAAGCAGTTCGAAATTCATCAGCATTGAAATCATCTCCAGAGATTTCCTGTAAGGTAGCCTGTGCTGCGGTGATGCGCGCTCGATCAATGACCGCATCATTGCGCCCGCGTGCGCCCAGCGCTGTTTTATCTATATCGATCAGGACCGCAGTTCGTTCATTAATTTCAAAGCCTTTTATTTGGGCTAATGTTCTGAAGACTCTCAGGTTCACCCAATGATTATTCATAAAAAGGATAGATTGTTGATCTTGCTCCATTTCTAGGCTGGTTAGTTCCTGATCCTCACTGGTGATAAACGCTGCTCCCTGCCAGTTTCCCATCGAACAGATATTTCGGAATGCACTGCCATCATTCATGCGGGTATCGCCGATGTAGATGATGTATTCCAGCGATTCATTCTTCCTATCCATTTGCTGTGCTTCTTTTAACAATTGAACTATCACCCGCGCATAATCCAGGGAGGTCTTGCGCGGAGCTGCTCCATTGGAGATGCCTAGAGAAGTACAAATCTCTTTCAAGCGCGGTAATCGCTCATCCACTGTATTGAGATTCCTATAGACTATCCGATTTCCCAGAAAATCGCTTAATGCTGCACGCCCGTAACATTTCATGATACCAATCCTTCCGCCACCAGTAATTCGGCATTCAGGATGGCACCTTTGGCTGCACCGCGCAAAGTGTTATGGACAACCGAAACCATGCGCACATCCAGAACCGGACAGGGTCGGATGCGCCCCACCGATATCTGCATACCATCACCAGCACTGCGGTCCTTGCGCGGTTGGGGTCGATCGGGTTCATCCCAAACCACAATAGGGAAGCGCGGCATGCTGGGTAAGTTCGGGCGATAAATCGGACTGTGGAAATCACTTAATAGTTCAGTTACTTCTGCTACGCTGGCTTTCGCTTGCAATTCCAGCGAAAGGCAAATGGTATGCCCTTCGGAAACCGGTACACGGTTGGATTGTGCGCTGAGAATAAAACCGGCATCCACACGTTGTTTTCCTTCCATCCGACCCAGCAGCGCACGCGATTCGTGTTCCATTTTTTCTTCTTCCCCATTGATAAACGGAATGACATTATCCTGGATATCCAGATAAGAAAGCCCCGGATAACCCGCGCCGGAAACAGCTTGCATGCTGACCGCGATCACTTTCTTTAACCCAAAAGCCATATCGATCGGTTTCAAGGGAATGGCAATTCCGGTGGTGGTACAGTTTGGGCTGGTGATCAGCAAACCATTCCATCCATATACTTCTTTTTGGCGCTTCAGCAATGCCAGATGACCTGCATTCACTTCCGGGATAATAACCGGTACATTGGGGTCAAGACGAAATGCAGAAGTATTGGAGCAAACCACGTAACCGGCTTTGGCAAAAATCGGTTCGACCTGGCGAGCCATTTCGACCGGTAGGGCTGAAAAAATAATGCGGGCATCCAGGTTTGGTTCGACCGGTACCACCTGCATTTCTCGGATCGCATCAGGCATGGGTTCATTGAGATGCCAACCGCAAGCCTCCGCATAGCGTTTATGACTGCTGCGTTCGGAGGCTGCCAAAGCAGTGAGATGGAACCAGGGATGCGTAGCCAGGAGCTGCACAAAGCGTTGACCCACAGCGCCGGTCGCTCCCAAAACCGCTACAGGGATTTTATCCATTTTTTGATCCATTGATGATTACCTCCTCATGAATTTTTCTTACTGCCCGATCGGCATCCGCAGCATCCACAACCACAGAAATGCTGTATTCGGATGAACCTTGCGCAATGGCAATGGCATTGATCTTTTCTTTACCCAATGCTCCAAACAAACGTGCTGAGACACCCGGGGTCTGGCGCATACCGGATCCAATGGCAGTGACGATGACCACATCCGGTTGAGCCCACACTCGATCAATATCGTGCCTTGCTAATTCAAACGCCATCTCATTTTCGATCGCTTTGATGACCTGCGGTACTGCTTCAGAGGGAATGACAAAACAAATGGATTGTTCAGATGAGGATTGCGAGATCATTAACACACTGGCGTCGTGTTTGGCAACCGCAGTAAAAGTGCGTGCTGCAATTCCCGGTACACCGAGCATGCCCCGCCCTTCCACCGTGACTAGACTGAGCCCGCGGATAACCGTGACAGCAGTAATGCGACCATTTCCGGAGCAATGCGTTCCATCAATGCGCGTGCCGGGGCAGGTCGGATTGAAGGTGTTTTTTACCCACAGTGGAATATTTCTCTCGATGACCGGTCGGATGGTCTTCGGGTGCAGTACTTTTGCACCAAAATATGCCATCTCCGAAACCTCGTTATAGGAAACTTCCGGGATGACTCTTGCATTGGGAACAATGCGGGGGTCGGCGGTCATCACACCATCCACATCCGTCCAGGTCCATACCTCATCGGCATCCAGACAATCACCCAGGATGGCAGCCGTATAATCACTGCCACCCCTGCCGAGTGTGCTGGTAATGCCTTCTTCGGTTGCTGCAATAAAACCGGTTACAACCGGAATGGTCCTCTCCATAAATAAAGGAACGAGAACAGTCTTAGTCTCTTGACGGGTGACATCCATTAATGGTCGAGCTTGTTGATAGGTAGTATCCGTCACGATTAAATTGGTAGCATCCACCGCCTGGCTGTTTATCCCTTTTTGCTGCAATACGGTGCTGAAAAGGCGGGCATTCATGCGCTCCCCAAGTGCAACAACCGCATCCATTCCACGCGGGGTCAGCTCACCCATGATATGAATTCCCCTGCACAGTGTTTGCAACGTTTCAAATAATCCATCCAATTCATTGCAGACCTGCTTTCTTTTTTCATCGTACGCCAGAAGATCATCAATGGTGTTTGCATGTTTTTCATACAATGCCGTGATGATCTCTTCATATTTCTCAACGTTCCCGACCACCGCCGCTCTGGCACAGGCGATCAGAGAATCCGTGACCCCACTCATCGCAGACACAACCACAACCAGATTATCCCAGCGTGGAATCTCCCCCTGCACAATATCCGCAGCCTGCCGGATGGCATGGCTGCCACCAACCGAAGTACCCCCAAACTTCATGACGAGAGTCCTCCCGTGCTGGCTGGTGTTCCTTTCCTCGTTGTCAACCATAAGCACCTCTCTTGAATGAATAATGACAGTTAAAGAAAAACGCCTCGTTGGGTAACGAGGCGTCTCTTTTTCTGTTTTGTAGATGGGTAGGATCTACTGCCGTTTGCTTCCGAATACGCGTCGCAACCCTGCATCACGATGGTGATGAGTAGTAGCTGTAGCAGTGGTAGTAGTTGCGAAATATCGATAGCAGTTCATAATTGGGCAATACTATATCACCACCATTCCATGAAGTCAAGCATTTCATGAAGTGAATTTCATTTGTTATATTTTTTTGGATGGTATTACTCATTTGTCTGCAAGTGGGGAAAAAAGGAATCAATATATTCATATTGGTTTATATAAAGACTTTGATTTGTTATAATTCCTTTTCAATATCGATATTGAGGAGGATCTTTTATTACTATATAGAAAAGCCAGTTTTTTGTTTTCGAGTTTGTTTGTCCTAGACAATCAACCCCTTTAGTCAATAAAACTAATTAAATAAAATAATGGAGAAAATACAATGAAGAAAATTATCCTTTTGCTGTTCGTATTGGTTCTCGCATTCGCACTTGCTGCTTGCAATACACAAACCAATGAGACAGCAATCACCAATGACGGATCAGCGCAGGAAAATGCATCTCAGCCAGATAACCAAGAAAGAATTCTGGAAGAGGGTGAGACAATCGTATCCACATATTCCGAATTGGAAGCCGCAGTAAACGACAAGGAAATAACAGGTATCTATATCGGAACTGATATCGATATTGCCAGTGACCTCAGTTTTGAACGCGAAGACAATCTCATGATCACTATTGATAGCGGAAAAACACTCACCATCAGCGGCAGCTTTAATGTAGTAGCATGCGCCATTGTTAATGATGGCACTATTGTAGTCAATGGAACTTTCCAACGCGGGATTGCCAATTTAACAAATAACGGAAGCGTTATGGTTAATAATGGCGGCACGGTTACATCCGGTCAGAGTGAGACCATTAACCAAGGCGAATTTACCGTGGCAGATGGCGGCAATTTATACATCGAGCGGGGCTCCATATTCAATAACCGCGGTTCTCTCATAAACGATGGTTATGTTTCTATTAACAATGGTGGTCAGCTAAATGATGAGGGTGGAGCAATAACAAACAACGGCACTATAGACCTATCATCCTATTTCAATGGTGACATCACTCTTATTACAGGAACGGGAACTCTGAACGATAACAGGGAGTAATCCCTTCATTAGAAAATACGGAAATATTGAATTTTTAAATGGGGATTAATTCAATAAAATGTGCTGCCCAGCTAATGATGATTTTATAAAAAAGCCGGGCAGCACAAAAATTTCATCTTTTAAATAGTGGTTGCAGGTCAATGGGAGCCCCTTCCATTCAAACGATATTATTTTCAGCAATACTCACGAATAACTCGAAAGGTAGGGTAAAAGATTTATTTGGCAATCACAAGGCAGATCTTTCAATAGCGGATCTCACAAGTTTGCAACGGTATTGTTTTTCAAGTAACAAATCGATATTTATAAGACACATTAGCTTTTATGAATGATTCACCAAGCGATTAATGGCAGTCATCAGTTGGTGAGATAATAAATCTACTATGGAGAAACTAACCCTCAACCACACGAAAGCCATCTGGCAGGCCTTACTGGTTACCATGTTGTGGTCATCCTCGTGGATATTGATCAAGCTCACCATTGCAGATATTCCACCTCTAACTTTCGCAGGATTACGATATGTATTTGCTTCACTCTTCTTACTGCCAGGTCTTTTCAGAAACAGAGTGTATATTTCTAAACTTAAAAAGAAAGATCGGTTTCTTTTAGTTTTGCTGGGGATTGTTTTCTATTTTTTCACACAGGGTGGTCAATTCATTACTCTACAATATCTTGAGACGACCACATTTAGCATGCTGCTCAATTTCAGTGCCATTTTCATTGCTTTTTTAGGGATCATATTTTTAAAAGAAAAACTTACCTTGATACAGTGGGTTGGCATCATAGTTTTTATCTTGGGTGTTCTGCTGTACTTCTCCCCCAGCCCGATTGGCGGTGGAGCATGGATCGGGTATGTGTTTGCTGGGTTCACAGTGCTGGCAAATGCTGTTGCATCGCTGCTGGGCAGACGAGTTAACCGTAATGCTGATATCCCTGTGGCAATCACAACCGGCATCAGCATGAGCATTGGAGCAATTCTACTTTTGGCAGCAGGGCTGCTGATCGAAGATTTTCCCACTCTTACTGTTTCAAATTGGATCGTGATTCTCTGGCTGGCATCTATTAACACAGCTTTTGCTTTTACTCTGTGGAATAAATCGCTACAGGTGCTGAGTGCGGTGGAATCGGGAATTATCAATAATTCCATGTTAGTGCAAATTGCATTGCTTTCTATCATTTTTCTTGGAGATACATTATCCATTCGCGGTTGGATCAGCTTGCTGATTGCAATACTGGGGATGGTAATGGTCAGCCTAAAGCAGAAATAACTAAACCAGAAATCATCATCTGCCATTGGTTAATACAATATTTTTTTGAACGACAACTAACAGTCAATAGGGCAATTACCCGACGAGTCATTATTATAATATTTCGCCCCCATTCAATTTTTTAAAAGCCTTTGCAAACTGCGCATTGGCAAATGCCAGCGTTATCTGCCCCACGGTATGGCGGTGAAACGGGACAAACTTTTTTACCTTCAAGGCTTTTTTTAATTGTTTTCGACGTGAGAGAACTTCTTCGGAATTCTGACGATGAGCTCGTATATTCATCCAAGTTACATACACCACGATCATACCCAGCCAGATGATCCCACCGACCAAATACAAACCAGATGGGTATTTTTCAGGTCGATTGAACAATGAAAAAATTGAAAATAAAAAAGCGATACTGCCAATAATGGTCACTGGAACTACATTCAAATAATTCTGATCCGCCTGATAACAATCTTCACAAATCGGGAAATTAACTTTCACTTTGCTGGTTCCGAGTGTATTAGATACAATGAACTCATATCGTTTTTCTTCCACCGGAGCACCGCAAGCCACACATGTTTTAGGCATATGCAACCCTCCATCAAAGTCACAGCGGACAATAGTTACCTCTTTTTTATTTTCCATTTAATACCTTTCTATTCCAATGAGTATTCCTGTTTCTCTCTATCTATCAGGCAGATTCTGAATCCATCTAGTTGAATATTACAGGACCTGCCTGATTTCTGCATTTCATTTTTGACTACTAATTAACATCTTGCTCCATCAATCATAAAAACTAAAGCTCTGGTGCGATGCCAAAGATAGTTTTTACAGGTTTAGCGGTGAAATTCATCAAGCGATAGGGTGTCCCTTCAGGGAGAAACATAGTATCTTCCTCATTAACAATAAAAGCTTCCTGTGTTTCGGGAAGGTAAATGGTTACCGGACCCTCCTTGACGAACAAAATGCAATCACCCTTATGCACATCCACCTCAGAGAGGCGTGGTCCCTTGCCACCAGCAGGTAGAATAAATTCTCCCATATGCATCAGGTCATTACTGACGAAGAATTTGATCAACATTGGGTTATCAGGACCATAAATATTAAGTAATTTATCTTCTTCCCGAATGCAGTAAAAAAGTTGAGGATCTTTACGCCCTTCTGGTCCTTCAATTGGCCAGCGCCCGATATCATCGGTCGTACCAATGCGGGTTAGTTTTGCAATGGGCGGCGATACCTTATACTGCGCGTTATTTTTTCCTTTGTATTCTTTGATATCATCACCATGCGGGTAATCATCCGGGGGAATCTTTTCATCCCATGCCTTGGGAGCGATCAAGAAAAGGATGCGCAAGATATCACCTTCAAAATTGAATGCTTTATGCCAAGCTTCACGTGGCATCCAAATGGATTCACCTGCATAGGCACGGATAACCTGGCCATTTACCGCATTTTGTTGGGTTAGGATTCCATCGAGAATGTAATAGGTTTCATCACCGGGGTGTAGGTCAGGTGGATTGAATGAACCACCCGGGGCAAGCTGATAGGTTCCGAGAAATAATTTATCGGTACTGACGATAATTCGGGTGAGGTCACTATACTCTGGAGCAGCAGGAGGATAAATACTATCAATGTACTCTTCTTTGCGGATATGCTTCGGTTTTTTCTTGTCAGGTGGGAACGGCAGCCGCCCCATCACATCACTTACTGTTGTCATTTTTTCTCCTTTATTTCCGGTAAAAAATAGCTTTTTCGGCTAAAATAAAGAGGGCTAATTGCTCAGCTTCTGATAGAATGATGTTCTTCAACATTTTCCAAAAGAGTAATTAGCCCATCTCTGTTTACAATACTAGACTATGTAATCTTCCAGATTGTAATGTACTACTTATAAAGAAAGAGTCTTTTCTTGGCTCTCGGTTACTTTGGGTTTCAAGATAAACAACATACCAGCAGTAACAACGATAGCAATGGCGAAGACAGCCAACCAAACCAGAGGTTTATTCGCCAGCGGAATCACGAAGAGACCACCATGCGGAGCAGTGAGGGTCAGACCAAAGACATAGGATAGGGCAGCACCAACAGCTGAACCAACCATGGTTGCAGGAAGGACATGTAGGGGGTCTGCCGCAGCATAAGGAATTGCGAATTCGGTAATCATGGCTAAGCCACCGATTACACAACCGCCAACACCTTCGCGCTCAACCTTAGTCCACTTATCTTTGAAGAGTACAAGGGCTAAAGCAATACCAGCAGGTGGGCTCATGGAAGCGATGAAGTTGGCTGCCATCGGACTCCAGTTATTACCATCAGCGGCTGCCAGTGCAAACGCATAGGCGGCTTTATTGACCGGACCACCCATGTCGAAAGCCAGCATGGCACCTTGGATCAAGCCAAGCAATATACCGCCAGTATTACTCAAATTGGTGAGGAAACTCAGCATGGTTGTGTTCAACCAGGCAACTGGTCCACCCAAGACATAGGTCATTCCAAGACCAACAATAAAGGTTCCAATAAGGGGAATAACCAGTACAGGCATAAGGGATTTGATCATATCAGGTACTTTGATCTGTTTGAGCGCTTTAACAACATAACCAGCGAGCAAACCACCAACGATACCTCCTAGGAATCCGGAACCCTGATTGTTTGCCAGCATACCAGCAATGAAGCCAACCGCAATACCGGGACGATCTGCGATGGAATAAGCAATATAACCAGCCAGTGCAGGCACCATCAGTCCAAAGGCAACCTTACCCCAGGCAAAGATATCGGCACCAAATCCTGGGGTATTGAAAACATAAATACCACCGATAGCAAAGCCGATGGCGATTAGAATACCACCAGGGACAACAAATGGGATCATATAAGACACACCGGTCATCAGATGTTTTCTTATATCTCCGAAGAATGATTCACTTTTTGACATTTTTTCACTCCTTCAATTATTTGTATTTAATTACGACAATGTTTATTGATTTTTATTGTTTATAGACCAAACCTCCTTTCTCCTTCTGGACAATTCAGGTTTTTAATAAACTAGAGATTTGATTTCGTCTCTTCCAATATTTCTTTTGCATTCCGAATTACTTCATTCGGTCCCAATTGGAATAACTTCTTTCCATCAAAACGATCTTTCTCGCGCACACCCACATCTACAGCCCAAATCACAAAATCTGCTTTTGCAATCTCGTCTTCAGATAAACGATTTTCAATTCCCATGGCTCCCTGGACTTCCACTTTAATTTCATCTCCTAGTTCTTTGCCTGCTTTGCGCAATGCTTCGGCTGCCATATAAGAATGAGCGATCCCAGTGGCACAAGATGTTACAGCGACAATTTTCATGATTTCCTATTCCCTTTCATATCAATTCAATCCAATTTTTTTTCGCAATCTCTGACTGCGTCAATAACATCACCATAGGTTTGGGCTTTATATAATTGATCCGTGAATTCTGGGTAGACCAACAAGCGGGCAAGCTGTGATAGTACTCGCATATATTCTTCGCCACTCATGTGATCGGGGATAGCTAACATAAAGACAAGCCTTACTTCTCCACCTCCCAACTCTGTGTGATAAAGAACCCCGTCATTGCATCGACAAAATGCAATACCGGGGTTCTTTACAGCCGCACATTTCCCATGAGGAATAGCGATGAAATTTCCCATATAGGTCGGACCCATGGCTTCTCTCTCATAGATAGCATCCAGGTAGTCATCTTTTGAACCCACGATGCCAGCTTTGAACATCATAGTAATCATGTGGTCAAGAAGAGTCTCTTTATCTTTAAGTCCTTTCCCAAGGAGGTCTACGGTTTCCGGTTTTAATACCTGGGAAATTTCCAATCGTTTTGTGGTCATCTATTTTTATTAAATTACTTTAATTTTGTCACTGCTTGTTCAACGGTGCCATGCTCATGAACAATGATCTTTATGGCTTCCAGCATTTTTAATGGGTCTTTGTACTGCCACAAATTGCGTCCAACAGCACAGCCCCTGCCACCCGCATCAATGACATCTTTCATGACGTACAGGAAATCTGCAGGATCGTCTGTGATGGCACCACCCGACAGCATAACCGGGATGGGGCAAGCAGCTGTAACTTCAGCAAAGGTTTCTCTGGAACCGGTATAGTATGTTTTGACTATATCCGCACCCAATTCGGCACCAACACGTGCCGCCCATTTAACATGTTCGACAGCGTGATCATCCTTGAATCCACGTGGATACATAATCGCCATCAAAGGCATGCCAAGGTTATCGCAATCTTCCGCAACTTTGGCGAGCCCTTTTAGCATATCACTGGTTTTTTCGGGTCCAACCAACACATGCATGGCTACGCCTGTAGCACCCAATTGAAGTGCATGCATGACAGAATCAGACAACATGAAATAATCAGGTTCCGGACCCATCTCCACGCAAGTATCAATGGACACCATAAAAGGAATATTATTTCTAATAAAATAGGGGTAAACCTGTTTGATGACACCATTGGGCATAAAAAAAGTATCTGGTTTCCCTTGGGCAAGCAATTTCACCGTTTCACGAGGATCAACGATCCCCGAAATTGGCCCCAATACAGCCGCATGATCCATGGCTGCAACAATAGAATTTTTACTTTTAGGGTGTAATAATCTAGCCAAGCGCACTTCTTTTCCGATTTGAGACATTTATTAGGCTCCTTCACAATAAAAAATGTATTTCCAAGGTCTATATTACAATATATGAGAATACTTGTCAATATGTGTGAATGTTTATTTGAATATATACTAATATATGTTATAATATATGAGTATTTACGAATTTTATGAATGAATTAGAATTAAAAATGATTGGGAATATATGACAATGGTTGAAATAAAGAGAATCTTTCGAGAAGAACGCCTAGAATTGATCTACAAGGCAATACAAGAAAAACAAAAGGCATTCGTACCTGAACTTGCTAAGCAATTTAGTATCAGTGAGTCCAGTGTACGCCTAGATCTGGCAGAATTGGAATCTCATAATCTGATCACCCGCACACATGGCGGAGCAATTCTGAAAAGCGGTTTGTCCAACGATATCGTTACAAATCTTGACACCATCAATGACCGGATCACCCATTTCGAAAAAGAAAAAGACGCAATCGCTCGTAAAACTGCTTCGATTATTGAAGACGGCGACACCATTATAATGGACGGCGGAAGCACCACTAAAATTGTCGCAAAATACCTGGCAGATAAAAAGAATCTCACCGTTATTACGAACTCTCTGATATTGATCCCTGAATTCATTTCAAATCCCAATATCAATTTTTATGTGTTGGGCGGACTTGCCTATAAAGAACACGGCGTTGTAGTCGGTTACATGACAGATGAATGCATCGCACAGTTTCATCCCAATAAAGCCATCTTAGGCATAGACGGAATTGATCTGGATAAGGGGTTAACCGCCGCAAATCCTTCAAATCCAGCGGTGTCATCCGTCAAAATCAAAATGATCAAAGTGAGTGATCAGCTTATCATCGTGAGCGATCATTCTAAATTTAACAGGGTTTGCTTGATGCCGGTAGCTCCTATTGATGCCATGGACGTACTGGTCACCGATGCGGGAGCTCCAGTTGATGTACTTGAAGAGATACGCAATCGAGGTGTAAAGGTCCTGGTTGCATAAAAATATTTTCCAAGGAATGACTGTAAATGATCAAAAAAATATTAAACGATCCCAAGCAAGCCGCCTGGGAATCGCTGGAAGGGTTGAATCTGGCGATGATGGGCAAGACCACTCTGCTGTCTGATACATCAACCGTAGTAAGAAACGATATCCCGGATGGAAAAGTTGCATTATTGGTGGGAGGGGGAAGTGGCCATGAACCGCTTTTTGCCGGATTTGTGGGTGAAAACCTGGCAGATGGAGCCGTATGTGGAAATGTTTTTGCGGCACCTGCCCCTGACCATATTTTGAGTGCCACTCAGGCAGTAAACCGTGGAAAAGGGGTTCTGTATCTTTATGGAAATTATGCTGGTGATAACATGAACTTTGATATCGCCGCTGAAATGGCAGAAGCCGTTGGTATTTCCACCAAAACGGTACGAATTTGGGATGATGTCGCTTCCGCCCCTCTGAAAAAAATTGAGGAAAGGCGGGGAATTGCTGGTGATCTATTTGTCATCAAGATCGCCGGAGCAGCTGCTTCCCATGTGGAAAACCTAGAAGAATTGAAGCACATCACCGTTAAAGCCCGCGATTACACCCGTTCGATGGGCGTAGCAGTTTCACCCGGATCTATTCCCGAAACCGGTGAACCCACTTTTGAGATCGGGGAAGATGAAATTGAAATTGGAATGGGTCTGCATGGTGAACCAGGCGTTGCGCGTGAAAAAATGATGAGCGCCAATGAACTGGTGGATAAAATGATGGCGCAGATTTTAGCAGACCTGCCGTTCAAATCCGGTGATGAAGTTTGTCTGCTAATCAATAATCTGGGTGCCTCCACTATGATGGAGTTGCTACTGGTTAATGGCAGAGTGCGAGCATTATTACAGGGAAAAGAAATTCACGTTCACGATACGCTAATCGGTTCCTACTGCACTTCCCAGGAAATGGCTGGCTTTTCCATTTCTCTGCTCAAGCTGGATGAGGAATTGAAAAAATACTACGACATGCCAGCCGAATCCTTCGCATTGATCAAGAGGTAGAGATGACTATTGATGCACTTACGCCCGAACAGGTACAGGCTTGTTTTGCATATGTTGCTACACACATGATTGAAAGCAAAGAACTGCTAACCCATGCCGACCAGGCAATCGGGGACGGTGATCATGGCATCGGCATGGCAAGAGGATTTGAAGCTGTGGTTGCCAAAATCCAAAACAGTACTTTCACCAGCATTGAGGAGATTTTTCGAAATGTGGGATTCACGCTGCTTTCATCCATCGGAGGAGCATCAGGCGTAATTTTTGGTTCCTTTTTTATTGGGGCAGCCAATGGGTTAAAAGGACAATCACAATTAAATAGTTTGGCTTATGCAAAAGCTCTGCAGGCTGGTCTTGAAATGGTCCAAAAGCGTGGGAAAGCCAAAGTGGGCGATAAAACCATGGTGGATGCACTTGTGCCAGCAGTACAGACCGCTCTGGTGAATTCCAATAAAAGCTTGGATGAGTGTAGTGCATTCGTTTATGAAGCCGCAGATGCCGGAAAAGAAAAGACCAAAGAGTTTATCGCGACCACCGGGAAAGCCAAAACTCTTGGAGAAAGGTCATTGGGACATGCTGATCCCGGAGCCATTTCCATGGCGCTCATCTTGCGCTTTGTTTACGAATACATAGAAGGTTTAGTCCAGTAATACTAGGAGAATGATTCATGAAAATTGCAATTGGTTGTGACGAAATTGCATTGACTCTTAAAGAAACAATCAAGGATTTCTTGAAAACGCAAACTGAAATTCCGGTTGAGGAAGTACTGGATATGGGCGTGTTTTCCAAAGAACCGGTGGATTATCCGGACGTAGCAGAAAAAGTAGCCCTGGCGATCGCCAATCACGAATGCGATCGCGGTATCCTGATCTGTGGCACTGGAATCGGTATGGCAATCGTTGCCAATAAAATACCTGGTGTACGTGCTGCCCAAGTATATGATCCCTACTCTGCAGAAAGAGCTCGCAAGAGCAATAATGCTCAGATCATGACTATAGGAGCATTGACCATTGGATCCGAAACAGCCAAATATTTAGTGGAGATCTGGTTAAAATGTGATTTCGCTGGAGGGCGTTCAACCCACAAAGTAGAAAAGATCGAGCAAATTGACGCGAAATTTCGAGTAGTCAAGTAGCACAAATTGCCGCTATTATGATAAAAAGGGTTTGGATCGGTACTGGTTGGAAAATGAACCACCTACTGGCAGAAGCACAGGATTATGCCAGGCAACTGCGGACTTATGTGTTACAAGAACACCCGCAGGCAACTATTTTTATTTGCCCGCCGTTCACAACCCTGCATGCAGTGGCAGAGATCCTGGAAGATACCCCCATCCATATTGCCTCGCAAAACATACACTGGTTGGAAAGAGGCGCCGCTACTGGTGAAATTTCCCCTTTGATGGTAAAAGATGCCGGAGCAGATATGGTAGAGATTGGGCATTCAGAGCGCAGAGCTGATTTTGGAGAGAGCGATTATACAGTCAACCTGAAGGTCAAATCCGCGTTGGCGTACAACCTAATCCCCCTGATCTGTGTCGGGGACACTGCTTTTGAAAAAGAAAATGGCACAAGTGCAGAAACATTGATCAAACAGGTCAAAATCGCGCTTCATGGAATCACTTCCGAACAAGCCAGTCATCTTGTTATTGCTTATGAACCGGTGTGGGCTATTGGAAAGAGCGGTGTGCCGGCCTCACCCCAATTTGCGAACACCATGCAAGCACAAATCAAGGATACATTGTGCGTTCTTTTCGGCGAGGAAATAAAAGTTCAAATTCCAGTTCTGTATGGCGGTAGTGTAAGTACTGATAATGCTCTAGGTCTACTTGCCCAACCGAATTTAGATGGATTATTCATCGGGCGTGCTGCTTGGAAAACGGAAGGTTTTATTTCGATTATCCAATCAGTGGAAGAATACTTAAGGGAAATAAACGTCTTCTAGTATCCACGAAGCAAAAAAAGAAAAGCGTCCGAGCAAAACAATCCCTGGAATTGCAAAGGTTGTTTATTTAATAAGTCTTTAATCCTTGGAAGGGGTACTTTATGTATATAACAATCCGCTAGAGATACATAAAACCATCCCTTATTCATTATTTACTGAGTACAGTGTGTACTGCACCGCAGAAGCGATCAGTACACTTACATTCACTATTTCATACTTAATTTCAGCTTATTTTGCATTTTCTAGCATTTGATTCATCAGATTCTATAATTTCATGAAAAAAGATGTATAATAATAAAACAAAATTGGGAGCGTTCCCAATTTGTCTTTCAAACATATATGTTGAGGGAAAAACATTGGTGATAAATCAATTTGAAGATGAATTATTGAACAATATCCTTCCCTTTTGGATAACCATTACTCCCGATAAGAAAAATGGCGGATTCTATGGACAAATCGGCATCAACAATACGATTAATAATGATATTCCGCGCACCTCTGTCACTTGCTCCCGGATCTTATGGACCTTTTCCCACGCGTACCTAATCTACACAAAAAAAGAATACCTCGACATTGCGAATAGAGCATTCGATTATCTCAATTCAGCCTTTTGGGATAAAGACAATGGCGGCTTGTATTGGTCGGTTGATTTGCACGGAAATCCGCTATTCGATCACAAACATTTTTATGCACAAGCATTTGGCATATATGGATTTAGCGAATATTTCAGAGCAACTCAAGATTGTCAAAGCCTTTCGCGCGCCATCCAGCTTTTTAATATTATTGAAGAGCATGCTTTCGATCCAAAACATGGTGGGTATATCGAGTCAAAAAGCAGAGCATTCCGACCGATCGCAGATATGCGCCTCAGTGAAAAAGACATGAACTGCAAAAAATCAATGAACACCTTGCTTCATATCATCGAGGCTTACGCAAATCTGTTGCTGGCATGGGATAACTGTGAATTAAAAGATCAATTACACAGGTTAATTGTTGATTTCAACCAGCACGTATTTGACAAACGATCCAATCATTTACAGCTTTTCTTCGATGATGATTGGAGATCGCTATCAGAACACATTTCTTGCGGACACGACATAGAGAGCAGCTGGCTGCTCGATGAAGCTGCGGAAATGATCGGAAATCGAGAACTCATTGAAGACACCAAAGCAATTTCCCTTTGTTTAGCAAATTCGGTTTTGACGTCTGGTATCGATGAGGATGGGAGCATTATTTATGAAGGGACGATAAATAAAATAACCAACCCCATCAAAGAATGGTGGCCGCAAGCGGAAGCAATCGTTGGATTCTATAATGCCTATCAGCTTTCACAAGAAAAGAAATATTTGGATGCCATCCAGCCCAGTTGGAATTATTTACAAACACATTTTATCGATAAAACATACGGCGGGTGGTTTAAACGCATAATGAAAGATGGATCGACAGATCTCTCCAGCCCGAAAGTTGGTCCCTGGGAATGCCCATACCATGAAAGCCGCATGTGTTTCGAAATGATCAAGAGGTTAAGAAAGCAGGAAAAAGAAAATGAAAAATAGAGATCTTCTTTTAAACTGTCAGCCTGTTCAAAATTTACCATGGGAAGATCGTCCGGCAGGAAATCTTGATGCGATCTGGAGATCAGCCCAAAATCCTATCATTCCGCGAAACCTCATCCCATCATCGAATAGTATTTTTAACAGTGCGATCGTTCCTTTCAATGGAAAATTCGCAGGAGTATTCAGATGCGATAACAGGGCTCGTGTACAGCAGCTCCATGTAGGTTTTAGTAATGATGGATTCCGATGGCAACTTTCCAACGATAGAATAATATGGAAACCTGCTGATAAAGAAATTCAAGACATTGCAAAATTTCAGTATTCTTACGATCCACGCGTGATCTGGATTGAAGATCGGTATTATGTGACCTGGTGCAATGGATATCATGGACCAACTATTGGGGTTGGTTATACTTATGATTTCGAGGATTTTATTCAATCAGAAAATGCTTTTCTACCCTACAATCGCAATGGTGTGCTGTTTCCCAGAAAGATCAATGGGAATTTTGGTATGTTAAGCCGCCCCAGTGATACAGGACATACTCCTTTCGGAGATATTTTTTACAGTGAAAGCCCGGATATGAAATACTGGGGAAAACACCGTTTTGTCATGGGAGCTACTACCGGATGGCAAGCGACAAAAGTGGGTGCAGGACCGGCTCCGATTGAGACAAGCGAAGGATGGTTGCTTTTTTATCATGGTGTATTAACCTCATGCAACGGCTTTGTTTACAGTTTTGGGGCAGCGCTGCTTGATCTTGAACAACCATGGAAAGTAATATTGAGGAGCGAACCATATCTTCTATCACCTCAAGAGATCTATGAGCAGGTTGGAGATGTGCCCAATGTCACTTTCCCCTGCGCTACGATCGTAGATGCTTCTACCGGCAGGGTCGCCATTTATTACGGTGGAGCAGATACCGTGGTGTGTCTGGCATTTGGCTATGTGCATGAGATCATTGATTTCATAAAAAGCAATCCCATGAAAACACCGGCACAGATCATCAGTGATTTCTATTCATAGAAACAAAGTAAATATAATCGTTCAGGGTAATGGAGAAAAAATTTCTCCAAGAGTCATTGTTATTCTTTGCCCAAGAATACTTCTACAACGGTTTCCTCATCGATTAATCCACAAGGAATCAGGTTCTGCTTCAACTCCTTCCCTCCAACTAGCATATGATGTACACCTTTACAAACATGGTATGGATTATGTACGTTGATCGTAATAAATTTTCCCCTAAATTTTCGCGTGATTTTGAATCCGTCCCAGTTAGAAGGAATACAGGGATCAACACACAAGCCCTCCAATTCTGGGCGGATTCCTAAAATGTACTGCGTTGCTGCAATATAATGCCAGGCAGCAGCGCCTGTTAACCATGAGTTGCGTGCCAGACCAAATTGAGGGTGTTCATCACTAATGATGTTCTGTGAATACACATAGGGTTCACACTCATATATTTCAATGCTGTCATTCCGTGAAGCAGGGTTAGTAGCTGAATAATAGCGGTGTGCCCGATCCCCATTTCCGATGATCGTTTCAGCGATAACCGCCCATGGATTGGGATGGACAAAGATGCCACTATTTTCTTTTACACCAGGAGGATAAGTGGTAATTCCACCGTAAATCGGGTCATAGCCGTTAAAGGATGGAGTTGATAGTTTGATCCCATGCGGTGTGAAAAGCTTTTCGTAAACGGAGTCCATCGCAATTTGACTTCGTTCTCCGGAGGCAAAACCCGAGAGCACGGACCATGACTGTCCATTCAAGTAAATCTTACAATATTCATTTTGCGATGACCCAACCGGATTTCCCTGATGATCGAAATATCTCAAATACCAATTCCCATCCCACCCACAGAGCTCCACCTTATCTTTCATTTGCTGATACATTCCCTGATATTTGTTAACTACATCAAGGTTGCCAATCGACTTAATAATAGGGATGAGTTCCTTCAATGCCAAACCAAATAAGTTTGCGCTGAAGAAAGATTCCGCCCCTTTCGGAAGGTTGACCGTATCATTCCAATCCGCAAATCCTAACAAAGGTAGACCATGACTGCCCACATTAGTTTGAGTGAAATCAAAAGCCCGATCAATATGATCCATCACGGTGCCGGTTTCTATCGGCTTTTCATTTCGATCTTTTTCATAATAGGGAATTTCTTCCCCTAAAATATTCAAGTCACCGGTTTCATTAATATAAGCAACAATTCCTAAAACCAACCATAAATGATCATCGCTGTAAAAATGATAGCGATCTTCCATTTCCATCGAATCTCCACAGCTGCCCATATTCGTTAGAGGGTTGAACTGATGCATTGAAGAACCATCGATCTTTTGAAATGAAAGCAGAAGTTTTAGGAATTGCTTTGCTTCCGATGGGATCGCAGCAAGAATTGCCAAAGTATCTTGCGATGAATCTCTGATCCCGATACCTCTTGCACCGAGCCCCATCTGATAATAGGAGAGATAGCGCGACCAGGTAAACGTCGTGTGACATTGGTGGGGGTTGTAGAGATTGATCATCACATCCAGATCGGGGTCAGGGCTTGTTACTGAAAAAGTATCAAGAAAACCGTCCCAAAATTCTGAGAGCTTTTTTAATCCCTGTTCTATGGCTGCCGGGTTTTTATATCTTGAAATGAATGGTTTCGCTTCAGCAATCGATTTCGCTTGCCCCAATTGAGTAATGATCTGTTTTTCTTCATTGGGTTGAACAATTCCTAATGGATGCAAGAGCGCTGCGATATTATCACCTCGTTGTGCTTCGGAATTGGTTAATGTTTTTTGATGCAGAGATAAGGGATCTTTAAAACTCCCATACTCATTATCCCCCAGGAATTTTTTCCTGTCAGTTTCAAAAGATGATACCGGTTGGTTGGATGTAAAATAATTAATTTTTGTATCCCTATTCATGAAGGGATATTGAAGAAGAATAATGCTGCCATCTTCATCTATAAGTGCCTTACTTTGCATCGTCTGAGGGATCCAATCCGCATTGGTAAATTGTCCCAAAGCGTCCGGGTGAGTATATTCCAATACCGGGATCACATCAATTTCCAGCGGCTTGCCCGATATATTTTTTATGTGAATATCTCGTATTTCGCAGTTTTCGTTTTCAGGGACGAAAATAGTCACTTCAGTTTGAACTCCGAATGCTTGTGTAATGATTTTTGTATAACCCAACCCGACGTGACATTCAAAATTATCCAAATTATTCAAGGTTGGAACATAAAAAGGGGCAAAAACCACATACCCATCATTTTGATGAATTCGTAGATAGATCGTTTCTCCTTTGAAGTCAGAAGACGGCATTTGTTGAATATATTTGGTTATCCGATTCAAGGCAGGATCGTTGCTGCAGATTAATGCACCACCTGTATGATCAACAAAACCTCCGAATTTTCGCGATCCAATATAATTGATCCACTTCACCGGAGTTTTAGGATTTGTGATTACATATTCTCTATTTTCAACATCAAAATTTCCAAATTTCATATCTCACCTTACCAGAATATCAATAAGTTTTTGATTGATTACTTTTCCTGAATAATCCACCAGACCAAAATCCAATTCTTTGTACGTCCAATAGGCGTATCCGATGGTATGCTCTTTTAGAATGGATACAACATCCTCCGTCCAATTCTCGCGTGTCGTCATTAGTGCCTGATCGATCATCCCAAATTCCCCACAATGCAGAGGTTGTTGAGTGGTTTTTAAAAATTCCAATGCAGGTTCCATTCGTTTGTTGATATATGCGCGATCAAAAAATACATCAACATCTTCACTCAATCTGTTTTGATATTGGGGGTTGTTTTCCAGGAAAATCTTTAATCCCTCTGCGTATCCCGGATAATTTACCTGTTTGTTAAATACATCCAATCCTTCCAACCAATATGCTTTTTGGTGAGTAATTGAAAGTGGCAGATAAAAATGAAATTTATACAAGATGTGTTGATCATCGAAGATTTTTATTGCAGATAAGGAATCAACAGAACTAAAGCAATTTCCACCGATCAATATTAATCTCTTCGAATCCAATGGTCGAATACGAAGCAGGGTTTTGTCAACAATATCATTCCAATTTTTGGATGATCTAAAATTGATTTCATTCAACAATTCGAAAGCAAGGATGTCATGATCGCTTGAGATAAATTCTTTTGCAATCGCTGACCAGAGATTTCCAAATCGAGTTTGCAGATCTGCATCGTTTTCGAGTTGGTTGGCTTTTTGATCGTCAAATGCATACCCCGGAGCTTTATGAAGATCCAAAATTAATCGGAGACCAGCTTGTCTGCACCATTCCAAACAAGTATGTACGTAATCAAAACCACTTTGTAGATACTTGCCCAGATTTTTATCATCTTCAAAAAGCGGGTAATCAACAGGTAAGCGGATGTGGTCAAAACCCCATTCTGCAATTCTTTTTATATCCGAATCTTGAATAAAAGTCTTGAAATGATTATGGTCATAGTTTTTATATTGTGATAACCAACCACCTAAATTGATACCTTTTTTTAATGAGCTTTTTTCCATTTTCCATCCTATTCCACTACGACCAGCACATCCACCTCAGATTTTTCCATATCTTTCATTTTGATAATATTATCTTGCAAACGAATTCCATCAACGCATAAAATTGTATGATTTCCAAAACCTTTTCGCTGCACCTTGATATTCAATTGGATACCTCGAAAAATACGTTTGACTAAAAAATCATCCCATGCTTTTGGAATGATCGGATCGATTTGGAGACCATCATATACCGGGCGAATCCCCAGAATCCAGTGTGTAATCGCAACGAAATTCCAGGCAGCCGTCCCAGTTAGCCAAGAATTTTTCGCCTCACCTTGAATTGGTGCATCGCGCCCTGAAATCATTTGTGCATAAACATAAGGTTCGCATTTATGAATCTCACTCATTTCTTCTCTAGCTGACGGATTAATACGTAAATAATAATCCATAGCTTCATCCCCTCTCCCGACCCTTGTTTCTGCGATCATGATCCATGGATTGGTGTGACAGAAAACGCTCGCGTTTTCCTTGTAACCGGGGGGGTAGGATGAGATTTCGCCCAAATTCAAATAGTATTTGTGAAATGCAGGTTGCTGAAGAAGAATGCCATCTTTTGTTGCAAGATTTTCAGCAACCGAATCCAAAGCTTGTTCAGCTTTTCCATCCTCGATGCCTAAACCAGCCATGACACAGATGCCTTGAGGCTCGATGAATATTTTTCCTTCTTCATTTTTTGAGGACCCGATGGGTTTTCCGAAGAAATCATAAGCGCGCCGGAACCATTTTCCATCCCATCCCGAAGCCCAGATTACCTCTTCCATTTTTTTCATCGCAGCCTGATATCTTTTTGCGGATTTGTGATCTTTCCGGATTTCCGCAATTTGTATCATCTCTCTGGCAGCCAGGATATATAGCCCTGCGATTAACACGCTTTCTGCCGTAACTCCATCTTTATTGGTCGTGGTCTGAAAGGACTGCCCGGGGGTGTCGGAAAAACAATTTAAATTCAAGCAATCATTCCAATCTGCCCTTCCGATCAGAGGTAAATGATGAGGACCTAAACGGTCGACGGTATATTGCATACTTTTCTGCAAGTGGAAATACAATGCTTCTTCGGTTGCCGGTTTATTATCATACGGGATCATTTCATCCAAAATTGCCCAGTCTCCGGTTTCCTTTAAATATTCTGCCACCGCCAAAACCAACCAGAGCGGATCATCATTAAAACCGCTGCCAATATCATTGTTTCCACGTTTTGAAAGAGGTTGGTATTGATGATAAGCGCCACCAGACTCGAGCTGTGTAGTGGCAAGGTCTACAATTCTCTGCCGCGAGCGTTTCGGATCAAGCATGCAAAATCCCAGCAAATCCTGGTTGGAATCTCGAAAGCCTATCCCTCTCCCTATGCCACTTTCAAAAAACGAGGCGGACCTTGAAATATTGAAAGTTATCATCACCTGATATGCATTCCAGATATTGACCATCCGATTTACATGTTCATTGGGTGTTTTAACCTGAAAAACCGAGAGGGTCTTTCTCCAGTATTCTTTCAATTCTTTGAACGCATTATCGACGTTTTTCAAATCACTGTATCTTTGAATTTGAGGAATAACGAATGCTTTATTAATAGTCGTTGAGTCATCAACAAACTTCTCATTTTCGGGGTTCTCTTGATAACCCAGCAAGAAAATGATGCGTTTTTCTTCCCCTGCTCCTAGATTCAATTTTACACAATGTGATCCGATGGGTTGCCAGCCCGATGCAATTGAATTGTGTGTTTTATTCTCTTCTACAGCGCGGGGAGTATCCCAACCTTTATATGCTCCCAGGAAGTCTTCTCGTTGTGTCTCAAATCCGTCAATTTTTTCCGAACAGGAGAAAAACGCAAAGTGATTTCTTCTTTCTCGATATTCGGATTTGTGATAGATAACAGCATCTACAACTTCAACTTCTCCGATAGAATAATTCCTTTGAAAATTGGTGGCATCATCCCCTGCATCCCATAAACAAAACTCAATTGCGGAGAAAAGAGATAGATTTACTTTCTCTTTCCGCTTGTTCTGGATCTTCACATCCCATATTTCTAGATTCTCACCAAGAGGAACAAAGTAGCAGATTTCAGATCGGATTTTATTGTATGTAGATTCAATTCTTGTATAACCTAAGCCATGGTGGCAGGAATAACCATCCAGTTTTTTTCTTACTGGCTGCCAGGTCGGTGACCAATAAGAATATTTCGCCGGGTTATGTACATCATTCTCGCGCAAATAGATATAACGCCCCCCCGTATCTGTTGGGACATTATTATACCGATAGCGAGTCAACCGTCGTAGCCGAGCGTCTTTATAGAAAGCATACCCCCCACCCGTATTAGAAATGATTCCAAAAAAATCTTCACATCCCAAATAATTAATCCATGGAAGTGGAGTATCGGGTCTTGTGATTGTATATTCAAGGTGTTCATCATTAAAAAAACCGTAATGCATAAGCCTCCTGAAACGATAAATCGCTGGTCATACTACCCAGTGAGATTTAGAAGTATTCAAAGTTCAATTATTTAGTAATTTTCCAACAAGCGACGAAGTGGTTCTCTTCAATTTCAACATATTGTGGAGTTTCTTTACATTTTTCAAATACATATGGACAGCGATCGGAATACACACAACCAACCATAAAATCTTCTGCGATTGTTCTTGTTTTTAAATCGGTCTGAGCATTCCATTTACTATCCAACCTTGGAACCGAAGAAATTAACATTTGAGTATATGGATGAAGTGGATTTTTAAATATTTTTTCAGTTGCACCTTTTTCCGTAATAAACCCGTGATAAAGAATGATGGCGTTTTCGCTGATGTAATTCGCCAGGGATAGATCATGCGTAATGAAAAGAACTGAAAGCCCATGAGATTGAAGTTTTGCCAGCAAATTCAGAACATCAATCCGAACCGATGCATCCAGCATACTGATAATTTCATCAGCAATTAACAGCTTGATATCCAACAATAATGCACGGGCAATCAGAAAACGTTGGAGCTGACCCCCACTAAGTTGATGTGGAAATTTATTTAACACATGTTCAGGATTCAATCCCACATCTTCAAGTGCTTTATTCACTTTTTCGTTCCAGGTATTTATACCCACATCTGGATAGAATTCATCGTGTATGATCTGAAAGATACGGTCAGCTTTAAAAATCGGGTTATATGAACTATAAGGGTCCTGAAAAACGCCCTGCACTTTTCTATAATATTCTTTTAGTTCTTCACCTTGAAAAACTGAAATATCTTTATTCCCAAAGGTAATGTTTCCTGAAGTGACGGATATCAAATGCAAGATCATTTTGCCAATTGTGCTTTTCCCACTTCCACTTTCTCCAATAAGAGAAACTATCTCCCCTTTATCGATCGTGAAATTGACACCTCTGACAGCATGTAGTTCCTTTCCACCAAAGGTCCCAATTCGGTAGATTTTAGAAACGTTATTCAATTTAAGCATGTTAAATTTCCCTCCAGCATGCGACACGATGATTCGGCTCGATTTCAATGAACGGAGGAACTTCTATGCATTTCTCAAATGCCACAGGACAGCGGTCGCGGAAGCGACATCCTACTGGAGGATTCAAAAGAAGTGGTGGTTGCCCTGGAATACCCTGTAGTCGTTTTTCAGAGTATTTTGCTCCAATCTTCGGCAGAGACGCAATTAATTGTTTTGTGTATGGATGACGTGGTGCATGGATGATCGTTTCGGTGCTGGCTTTCTCTGCCAATAACCCCGCATACATAACCAATATGGTACTTGCAATTTGATACAAGATCGAAATATCATGTGTGATAAAAATGATGCTCTTACAGCATCCTTCATGAAGAAATTCAACCAACATTTCAGCAACCGCTTTCTGGCTTGCCACATCCAGTGCAGAGGTAATTTCATCTGCAATAAGTAACGTTGGATCCAGTAATGTTGACAGAACCATTACCATTCTCTGTTTCATCCCTCCAGAAAGCTCAATCGGATACATGCCAAGTACTTCATGTGGTAGATTAACCAGATCGAGTCTATGTTTAATCTCAGGAAGTCTATCTTTGAAATTAATCCCTTTCGCTTCCAATAATTCTTTGGTCATAATCCCAATTTTTCGGATGGGATTCATGGCATTCATAGCATACTGGGGAATAATGGAAATATCATGAAATCTAAAATTATCCATTTTTTCATTATTCCAAATGGGCATTTCAATTCCATTGAGAGTTACGTGACCTTTAATGTATTTCATGGGTGGGTTTAGAAAAATCAAACTCTGACAGAGCGTAGTTTTTCCACAACCCGATTCACCTGCCAATCCCATAATTTCACCTGGTTGGACATCAAAAGATACATCTTCCAACGCTTGTACATTCCCCCTCAAGGTCTGGTAGTAGACGGTTAAATTTTCGACGTTTAAGCCCATTTTTTACATCTCCCTAAGCTTAGGATTAAATACTTCGTCCAGACCTACATTCATGCTATACAAAGCCCCAACAATAATGGTGATTGCCAGACCTGGCGGTATGAACCACCACCACATTCCAAATTGGAGCGCACCCCACAAAACAGAATATTGCATCATCAAACCAAGAGAGATGGCATTCGTCGGACCTAATCCGATAAAGTCTAAAGTTGCCGCATTAAGAATTGCACCACCAAATTGTAAGATGAAGACCAATAATAGATAAGACATCATGTTCGGAGCAATTTCTGAAAAAATGATCTTTATGGGCTTCATACCGCTCAATTTTGCCAGATCAACAAAATCTCGTGTTCGCAACGAAAAGGTTTGTGCACGGATCGCTCTGGCAGACCATGGCCAAGCAGTAAATCCAATAAATAGGCATTCAATAAAAACACTCCTAACTTGAAGATAAGCTGCAATGATGAGCAGTACTGCCATGGTTGGAATAACAAGAACAATGTTTGTTAGCGAATTTAATATTTCATCAACAATCCCACCACTGTAACCGGCAATAAAACCGATCAATAAACCTAAAATGGTTCCGATTCCTCCCCCAATAATTCCAACGAGAAAAGTCGCTCGTAACCCATTCACGAATTGTGCATAAACATCCTGTCCAAAAAAGGTTGTTCCCAACCAATACTTTACAGAAGGAGGTTGGGCTCCCTGTGGATTTACATAATCAAATGGTTTGTAATTCGAAAGCAAAGGACCAACAATACCAATAATGAGAAATAAAACAATAACAGACACCCCTATTTTTAACTTCCAATTTCTAAACGCAAAGAAGAGAACTTCATTTTTTCTTTTTTGCTTTTTCATGCTGTCTCTCCTGTCATTCCCATGCGTGTACGAGGATCAACCAGGATATAGACAATATCTATTGCGAAATTTGCAATTAGCACCCCAATAATTATGAAAAGGAAACATCCTTGAATAAGAAAATAGTCTTGGTTCTGAATTGCAGCGAGGAGCAGGTAGCCGATCCCCGGGTACGAAAAAACAACTTCCGTTACAAGGGCTCCGGCAACAGTGCCCCCCAGTTTTAAAGCCAGCCCTGTGATTTGCGGTAAAATGGCATTTCGAAACGCATATTTTCGAATCAACTTTTTAGGTGCACCTAATGCGCCTAAATAATGTGAATAATCTGCTTCAAGTTCATATATGATTAAATTGCGCATGCCTATCGCCTGACCGCCAAACTCCACCAGGAAAACGGATGCAAATGGTAAAAACCAATGATGGAAAACACTTCCAATAAATTTCCAGGATAAGTTTGGTTGTAAAGAAAAACTATAAGCACCGGCAAGGGGGAATATGCCCAATACGATCCCGAAAAACCAAGCAAGTAATATACCAAGCCACATATAGGGTGTGGCATTAAGGATATAGCTTAGTGGTGAAAGAGTATTATCTAATTTCTTTGAACGAGCTGCGATCGCGCCAAATTTATTTCCTGCATACCAACTCAAAATAATTGATGGAACGAGAAGAAAGATATCGTATGGGATAGCGCGTGTGAGAACCTTTGTCACCGGGGTTGGAAAAAGATACGTGCTTATACCAAGGTTTCCTTGGAAAAGAGATTTCCAAAAATTTAAGTATTGAAGTCCGACCGGAAGATCCAACCCGAATAAATGCGAATAATAATTGTACATCATCTGAATCGCAGTTGCATTACTGCTCACAGATACCCTGGTCAGCATATTTCTGATCGGATCTCCGGGCATAAAGCGAGGGATCATCCAATCAATCGTGACTGCAAGGAAAAAGGTTATCAGGTAAATTAATATCTTTCTTAAGAAATATTTTTTCACGAAGTCTCCTTTTTGCCTGGTATATTGTTTTTTAGTAGTACCCCTCCCTCAAGCATGCAGGGAGGGGTATCAGTTTACAGAGATTAAGAGACTTGGGGGTTTATTCTGCAGTTACCGCTTCGAGATTGATCAAGGTCTGCAAACCACCCAACTGCCAATAACCAGACCAGGTCGTTGGCAAGGTTGGTGAAGCCGAGTTTTCATCCGGCCAATTCGTCCAAGTTGAATTGCTGTATTGAGCCCAGAGTCCGTTGTACCATAGTGGGATCATCGGCATATCTGTCAGCAATGCTGTTTGAATTGCTGAGCAGGCGGCTTTCATACCCTCTTCATCAGACATCGGAATCTTGGCCAGTTCATCAACCAGATCGAAGACTTCCTGATTTTCGTATCGACCGAAGTTACCACTCTGCATTTGTTCCTGAATGGGATGGCGGAATAACAAGTTGTAGAGTGTCCACGGCGTATTACTCATGGAAGCCCAGTTGTTCAAGGTCATATTGAACGTCCCACCTTGCAGGGCAGTATTCCATGCACCATAATCAGGGTAAGCAGATTTCAAATTGATTCCGGCAGCTTGAGCGCTGGAAGCGATGATGTCAATAGCTGCCATCCAGTCAGTCCAACCGCTGGGGCAGGTGACTTCCAATTCGATCTTTTCTCCATCTGGGGTTTCGACAAATCCATCGCCATCAATATCTACATAGCCCGCATCTGCAAGCATTTGTTTTGCTTTGGCAGTGTCAAAATAGTATCCCAGAGAAGTCACTACATCCTGATCAACAAAGCGATCCAGAACCGGCAGTAAACCGGTGGGATTCGCGGCCTTCACCAATTGAGCGTATGCAACATTGACAATGGAAGGAACGTCAATGGCAAATGCTAACGCACGGCGGAAAGCTGCATCATCCATCGGTTTTAAGGTAGTGTTCAGGAATAACACGGCAGTATTGGCTGAAAGCATATAAGGAGCTTCAGCATAATATGTCTTGACGTAACCTTTATCAGCCATTTCTGCAACGCCGGGCAGGAAGTTATTGCTGAGGTCAATTTCCCCCTTTAGCACCATACCCAAAGCGACGTTGTTGCTGGAGGTGCGAATATCAACAATGTATTTCGGAGCAGGTACGCCAAAAACGTCATTTCCCCACCATTCTTCGTTTCGGATCCAGATGTTTCGATCTTCGCCATTGGCGAGATACTTGTACGCACCGGAGCCGATCGGATTTTCATTTACGCCGACTGTAATATCTTCTTCTGATTTGCTCTCCCAGATATGTTTTGGAACAATGGGCACATTATAGAGGTTATTTTCAAATTCCTGATATAGTATTTCACCAGTCAGTTTGAACTCAACTTCTTTATCACTTACTGCAGTGACACTCTCAACATAGGTCCACATTGGACTGAACCAGAGGGCAGCATACTGACTGCCCAGGTTGAAGGTGTATGCAACATCTTCAGCAGTCAGCGGTTCACCATCGGTCCATGTCAATCCAGATCGAAGAGTAACGTTGAATGTGGTATCATCTGTCCAGGTCCCGCTTTCTGCAAGCCATGGAGTTAATTGACCGGTTTGCGGGTCAAATGCGTACAGGAACTCGTAAACGAATCCGATCGTTCCTGTTGTATTTGCCAAACTACCCGGTTGGAATGGATTCCATGTTGAAGCGGGACCCCAAGCTGCACCACTCACATAAATGGTTTCATTACGTGGAAATTCAGTGGGCACCGCTTCGGCGGCTGGGGCTTCAGCAGAAGTTTCAGCTGCCGGTTCCTCAGTGACAGTCTCAGCAGCCGGTTGGCAAGCCGCCAGCACAACCCCAGCAATGATGAAAATACTTAATAAAACTAGAATATTCTTACGCATTTCCCTCTCTCCTTTTTATTTGGATTTTTTTGGGTTTTTTATTGAGTAGTTAATTGTTTCGTTTTCGATATGACCTCCTTTTGTTGGTAACGCTCCCAACACTGTTTCAAAAAATTTTGAATACTTATATCTTTATTTCATGGCATAGTATTCCGCGTAGAATCCCGAATAATTAATTCAGATTTTAGAATCACCTGCCGTGATGGATTCAATCCATTCTCAACGAGATCAATAAGCATATTCAATGCTTCTAATCCAAACTTGCTAATAGGCTGCCGCAGTGTTGTAAGTGAAGGACGTGCCGGCGACACAAGTGGGAAATCATCATATCCGATAATCGAAATATCCTTGGGAATATCAAGTCCAACTTCATAGATAGCGCGCATAGCACCCAACGCCATTTGATCGGACGCGGCAAAAACAGCATCTGGTTTTGCCGGTAAAAGTTTTTTCATCCCCATATAACCACTATCTTCTGTAAATGTGCCCTCTACAATCAAAGTATCATCGATCGGGATGTTGTTCTTGAGCAATGCTTGTTTGTACCCAATTTTTCTATCAATTCCGACGGTGGTATTTTGTGGTCCGGTAATAGCCCCTATCCTTTTGTGCCCCGCGCCCAACAAATATTTAATTGCCATTTCCACAGATTCAATATTATCGATGTCCACATAGCTTATCTTTTTCCCCTGGAAAGGGCGGCCTAAAATTACTAGCGGAATTCCCGAATCTGCCAATTTATCGATTAAAGTGTCACCCCTTTGGTCAGATTGAAAAAGTATCCCATCCATAAACCCACGACGGGAAACGCGCGAAAAAATTCTATCCTCATCATCCTTATCCCCCATCAAGAAAAGGGAAAATGTATAATTTTGTTTACTGCATGCCTGAGCAACTCCCTGAATCAGGCATGGGTAATAAGGATCAGTAAAGAAAGAATTAATAGTGCGTGGTAATATCAACCCACATGTCCAGGTTCTGTTTGATACCAGTGCTCTGGCAGCCGGATGCGGTTGATATCCAGTTTGTCGAATCACTTCTTTAACATATTCCCTTACCTTTTTACTTACATTAGGATGATTGTTAATCACTCGTGAAACAGTCGAGCGAGAAACTCCACTTTTTTTTGCAATATCCTCTAATGTAAGATTGTTCAAGGGATACTCCGATAGATGCGATTCCAATGCTATAAGGCTGAATAAAATTGGGAACGCTCCCAATTTTCAGATTTATTGTATAGTCCTTTTAATCAAAAGTCAAGTGGTAATTCGGGCGCTAAAAAATCCGAGGGTGACTTTGAGTTTTATGCCCCCTTTCCTTCCAGTCAATCGGAGTGAACCAGGCAATTCATTTGATCAAAAACCTTACCTCTCTCATATCCAGTTAAACAACAATTGTAGAAAAGAAGCCAACCTTGAGCCCTTTTTCTAAGCAATTTCTAAGACAAGAAGTTTTATTTAGGATATATATTATCTTCATGATCTTATTATTGAGGAAAAATGAAAAATATAGTGATTACCTTGGGTTTTATCTCCATGTTGTTATGCACTGCTTGCAGCGTTTCAGCGACCTCCACTAGTGGGATTCCGCAAAACACAATCAAAGCATCCATTCTTCCTCATGGCATGCTCAGTGTCGACGAGCTTAAAACTCTCATGGAAAACGAAGATATATTCCTAGTAAATGTGCATATTCCTTTTGAAGGAAGCATCCCTGAAACCGATCTGGTCGTTCCGTATAATGAGATCAACGAAAATATTTCCTTCTTCCCTGCAGATAAAGATCAAAAGATCGTGGTTTATTGTAAAGCCGGGTCCATGGGCAACGATGCAGCTCAAGCTTTGATCGCACTTGGGTACACCAATGTCTGGAACCTGTCCGGAGGATATGAGGCATGGAAGGAGGCTGATTTAGCGTTTGATGCAAGATAGGTTTTATCTATTTTAATAAAGAATCGGGGAATTTCACTTTTCTCCCGATTTTTCTATTTTCAATAAGGCGCATTAATCTTCCTCGATCAAGGTCATCTTTTCGATCACATCCCCTGTAAATTTTGGATCTTTACTGGGATCGCGACGGGTAATGCCATTGACCACATCCATCCCTTCTGTTACCTGTCCAAAGATAGTGTAGCCACCATTCAAGCGTGGCAAAGGAGCATAGGTAATGAAGAATTGGCTGCCATTGGTATCGCGCCCGGCATTCGCCATAGCAACCACACCTGCTTTATCATATTTCAGATCCGAATCTTCATTCACAAATTCGTAACCAGGTCCACCAGATCCTGTTCCGGTCGGGTCACCACCCTGCGCGACGAAACCGTCCAAAACTCGGTGGAAGGTCACCCCATTGTAGAAACCCTGGCGTACCAGAAAAACAAAACTATTGACCGTGATGGGTGCTTTGGCAGGGTACAAACTGATGGTAAATTCTCCCCCTTTGACCATCTTGACAATAATTTTATATTCTTTTTTAATGTCAATCTGCATGGGAGGAATGGCAGTGAATTGCTTATAGGAAACAGGCATTTGTTTTTACCTCATTTCATTTGATCTCTCAATTTTATTATGAAATTACTTTTGTTAAATTATCAAAGAATCCCTTCTTCAGGGATTCTTTTTTGAAAGCTTTCTAGTATTTATCTTCTATTTCTTTGATCAAGTCCAGGCGTTTTTGATGGCGCCCGCCTTCATAATCAGCAGTCAGCCAATCTTTCAGGATCATTTCAGCCAATTCTTCTCCAACGACACGGGATCCCATACAGAGAATATTGGAATCATTGTGCTTTCTTGATAAAACTGCTGAATACGGTTCGCTGCATACTACTGCTCGAATTCCATGTACTTTATTGGCAGTAATACTCATTCCAACACCACTACCACAGATCAAGATCCCTTTCTCGTACTCACCAGAAATGATTTTCTGAGCCACTCGATTTGCATATATTGGATAATCAGTCCGAGTATGGTTGTTCGTTCCACAGTCTTCAACTTCCCAACCTATTTTTATTAAAACAGTCTTAAGGTATTCTTTCAGCGGATATCCAATATGGTCGCTTCCAATTAAAATACGTTTTTGCATAAATCACTCTACCGATTGTTACCAGCCATACGCTCCCAGGTCAATCGACGTCCCTTCACACACAGCGAAAGCTGATAAATATTTTCAGGCAACGAACATCCCGCCAAACCGGCATCGCCAATAGCATGAATATCAGCACCGGTTTCACGAGATTTTATTCCAAGAATCCGGATCGTATCCACATCCGAGCCTTCTACAGAACCATCAATAAAAGACATGGTCATTGTGTCAACATTTTTATGATGGACATATTCCACCAACTCACGGACCATATCAACCGTGATCCCCTGACGCGAACCAGGCGCAGGGAAATCGATCACATCTGCACCAGCATCCATCAATGCATCGATGAATTCTTTGGCAGGTTTCTTTGCTATGGGATCACCGAGAACCTTTTCATATACCCCATCTTCCCATTTGCCTGAGAAAATCATTGTTTTCCCCTTGACAGTTTTTCCAGCCAGTTTCGTGGCTGCAATGATGTCATCAACTTTTGCA
>CAYLUJ010000003.1:0-17539 GCA_964386805.1 uncultured Pelolinea sp.
GTACTCAGTCCTTCAGCTTTACTTAACTTTTGTCCAATAATTGGGGTGCACTACAGTTGGGAGGGGCTTTCTCAGTAAAGGGGCAGGCAGATAGTATTCTATATTAAAATGACTCGGGGCTTTCTTCGAGAGCTGCAGGTTTCATCTTTGTACCCAGAAAGCCAACTGCAGCGACCAGGCAGAGGATCCCTCCGCCATACCAGACCCATTGTGGGTGGTTGGATTCAAGCCCATACCCGGCGACCAGCGGCCCCACTGCTGCAGAGAAACTGTAGCTGATATTGAGAAAAGCCATATAGCGCCCACGCATATCCACCGGAGCAAATTCAGCAGCCATGGATTGATAGAGTGGGGCGCTGATCATCTCTCCAATAGTAATGATTGTCATGGAAAGTATAAAAAAGGAAAAACTGCTGCCAGCTCCGATCATGCCAAAGCCAACCGCGTATAGCAAAGTGCCCAGAAACATCATGAGTGGTTGTCTGTATTTGGCTGTGATACGGCTGATGCTAAATTGGAACACTACTACCATGACCGCATTCAATGTAAGCAGGTATCCGAATTGTTTGGCCGAGATCCCGTGCATGCGGTTGAGGTAGACCGCGAGTGTGGTGTTGTAATTCATGTATACCATCATGGTCAACACGATGAGAAAGACAAGCGCTACAAAGACCCGATCACGCAGCACAACACCATAACCGCTGAACATCTCTTTGATATTTTGCTGAGATTTTTTCTTAGCTTCTTCCGGTTGAGTTTCAGGCATTTTGAAAAGTAAAAAGATACCGGTTCCCATGCTTAAAATTACATCCACAATGAATAACGGCAGGAAGGAACTTCCGCTGAGGAGAAATCCGGCTAGAAATGGACCAATAGCAGCGGATAGGTTTCCAATAATACGCAGGGTTGCATATCCCTGGGAACGTTTCTCTGAAGGTAGAACATCTGCCAGTAAAGCATTGAAAGCCGGGCTAGCGAAATTACCCATAAAAGAAGCCAGCAATCGAAACAAAATAAACAAGTCCCAACGGTTGGTAAGCCCGAGCGGTAATGTGATTAAAGCGCTTCCGAACAGACCGATCAATGCGATGGTCTTGCGACCATATTTATCCGCCAGTGCGCCACCCACGCTGGTTCCAACCACATTCACCATGGTACTGACAACTTGGATCCAACCAATGTCAATCAGAGAAACGTTGAATTTCTGAGTGACATACAATGCAAGAAAAGGGAAGAGTAAGGATCCGCCGATATTATCGATGAATAATCCCAGCATTACTGTCCAGAAGGCTTTTGGAAAATCGTTGTATGTTTTCTTGATGATTGCGATCATCCTTCCTCCGCTGATTAAAGATAAGATTCAAATAATGCAATTATAATAATATAATATTCAATTAATGCAATAGTATACTTGAATAATATCAATAAGTAAATTCATTATATTAATTATGGCATAAGTACTGCGGGCATTAAAAACGCTCGTTTTTAAAAACTTGTGCGGTTTATGATTTCAGATCAATTGACGAATGTGTGACCGTCTGATAGAATGTGTCCGTTTGACGCGTTGTACCCTTCGCGTTAATTCAAAACAGAAAGGGCTTGTACACATGAAAGTACTACTAATTCGAGATGTTTATAATTTAGGCAGAGCGGGGGAAATAAAAAAGGTTGCCAACGGTTACGGAAGAAATTTTTTGATTCCTCAAAAACTGGCGGTCATGGCGACCCCGGGAGCATTGAAGCAAGTTGAGAAGATCCAACTGGCCGCAGAAAAACGCCGTGTAGCTTTGAATGAAGAAATGGCTGGCGTTGCTGAAAAGATCAAAGGGCTTGAGCTGTCATTTACCGCAAAAGTTGGGGAGACCGGTCATTTGTATGGTTCCATTACCCAGCAGATGATTGCAGATGCTATCGAAGAAAAAAGTGGCGTCAAGATCGATCGCCACTGGATCGAATCGCAGCCACTGCGTGAAGTTGGTCTTCATCATGTAAAAGTTCGCCTGACCTTCGATCTGATCCCTGAGGTAAATATCACGGTCATCAGCGAAGAAGAAGTTGAGAAAGCAGAAAAAACCTTGAAAGAGAAGGAAAGGGAAGAGAAGAAAGAGAAAAAAGAGAAAAAAGAAAAGAAACTTCCCACTATTGATGAAATTCCTTCCTTTACCGAACCCAATCAAGACGTTGAGAAAGAATAAAGCAACAATGCAAAAGACCGGTCTGTGAGGAATCGCAGACCGGTTCTTTTTTATTTTTGGTTATAATCAAGCACGATGAGTAAAACTGTTGGTCAGATCCTGAAAGAGACGCGTTCACTGAAGGAGATTTCTTTACAAGAAGTCGCCAGAGCAACGCATATTCGGCTGCAGTATTTGCAGGAACTGGAAAACGATTGCCCCGAATTATTGCCCTCTCGAGCGCAGGCGCGTGGCTTTTTACGATTGTATGCGACGTTCCTTGAGCTGGATGCAACAGAATTGTTAACGTTGCTCGAAGCACCACAAGTTGTCGATGAATCGATAGCAAAGGTAAAGGAACCAGTTGAAATCATTGAAAGAGAAGTTCAACCTGAAGAACAAAAGCACGCAGAAGCGCCCAGTGCTGAAAGTACGGCGGAAGAACCACCAACCCAACCGAAGAAACGTTTTGAAATTCCAGCGAAACTACGAGAGTCGGTTAACAGACTTCTGAAATTAGAAAAGAAAACACCAGTGACCTCAACGGAAGATTCTCAAAAATCGGATCGTGGATCAGAGCAGCCTGCACAACCGATAAAAAAGAGATCGAAGAAAGAAAAATCACCAAAAGAGAAACTAGGTCAAGAGACTCAAAAAACATCTCCCAAAGAAATCCCTTCAACACAAGCATCTGTGGATATTTTCAAGGAGGTTGGGTTGCAAATGCGCCAGCGTCGCGAGAAACTGGGATTATCTCTCTCGGATGTGGAGCAGTTCACGCGCGTACGCCGCATGTATATCCAAGCCATTGAAGAGGGGAACTTTGAAGATTTGCCTTCTTCTGTGCTGGGTCGTGGCATGGTTGCCAATTATGCCCATTTTCTTGAAATGGACCAGGATGCTGTAATAAATCTATATGCCGAAGGGTTGGAAGCCCAGCGCCGTGAAAAATTGCAGGAAAAATGGACACCCAAAGAACCAACCATTCGGGTCAGTGTGCATATCCCTGACAAAATACGCCGATTCTTCTCCCCTGATCTTTTGTTTGGATCGCTGGTGGTGATCGCTTTATTTGTTTTCATTTTTTGGGGAGCCTCGCAGATCTTTGGCAACAAAAATGAAGCCACACCTACCTCCGCTCCATCGATCTCTGAGATGTTGCAAAGCACGGTAACTCCCACTGCAATCCTGGAAGTGACCGCCAGCACGCAGGGAATGGAAAGTGGCCAGCAGACAGCGGCTGTTGCTGAAACAATGCCGGCTACTCAGCCCGTTGCACCGCTTGCCACGGCTAATGCCGCGCCACTCCAATTGTATATTGTTGCCCAGCAGCGCGCCTGGATGCGCGTTACCGTGGATGGAGAAGTGGAATTTGAAGGGCGGATCATCCCTGGCAATGCATACACCTTCTCAGGTGAGGAGCGTATCTTGCTGCTCACCGGGAATGGCGCAGCCCTGGAAGCCTATTTCAACCAGGAATACCTGGGTGCATTGGGTGAATTAGGCGAGGTGATCAATCTTGATTTCAGCGCGGCTGGCTTGAGCATTCCTACCCCCACTATCACACCTACCATCCTGCCGACCATGATACCCACTCTCACCCCAACCGTCACCCCCACACCACAGGGTACGGTTGTCCTGGGGGATTAATCCAGAATATCCTGTTTTAACGCGTTGTAGACTGCCTCGGCTGTGGAATGGGCTTCAAGCCGCTCGCGAGCTTCACGCAGGTGAGTTCGGACCATTCTTTCTGTAATACCTAACTTTCTGGCAATGCTGCGTGCCTTTAACCCGGTTGCAACCAGTTGCAGACACTCATTCTGACGTTTTGTGAGCGACGGCCTTTGTGAAACATTTTTCACTATAGGCTTATGTGGTGAAATTTGTTGTGTGTGCATAGTTATCCCCATTTATAATAGAAATAATGTTCTATAATAGAATAACATAAAATAGAACGGGACGCAAGTAAATCATCTGGCAAATTCATTCCTCCTTATCCAAGCCAGTGATTTTGAAAAGGTATCTTATAATTGGGTTCTTATGAAAAGTTCATTCTTCATCCATTCATTGGGTTGCCCGAAAAACAGCGTGGATTCCCAATCCATGGCAGAACTGCTTGTAAAGCAGGGGTATCCAATGGCAGAAAATCAGCAGGAAGCAGGCGTCATCATCGTGAACACCTGTGGTTTCATTCAACCTGCCCGGCAGGAAGCGCTGGATCTATTGAAAGAGATCATGCATGAAAAGAGTGCATCACAAAAAGTGATCGCAGCCGGGTGCCTAACTCAGCGCGAAAAGGAATTGGTCACAACAGAAGTACCGGGGCTAGATGCGTTGATCGGCACGCGGCGTTGGATGGATATTTTGCCTGTGGTACGTCAACTGGAAATAGCGACCAACCTGCCGATCACCAACATTGCAGAAACGAAAATGGACATGGAGAATAAAAATATTTTGCGCGCTACCCATGTGGGTGGGTATGCGTATCTAAAAATAGCGGATGGCTGCGACCGCGGTTGTGCGTTTTGTGCTATCCCCCTTATTAAGGGCGCTCAGGTTAGCCGGAAAAGCGTTGATATTCTGCGGGATGTGCGCGTTTTGCAGAATGAGGGTGTTCAAGAACTGATCTTGATCGCCCAGGATGTAACCACTTATGGGCATGATCTGGGAATGAAGGATGGGCTGCCGATTTTACTAGAAGAAATTATAAAAACTGCCCCTGCGATTCCGTGGATACGACTTCTCTATACCTATCCGGGTGAGATCAGCCAGGATTTAATATCTCTTATGGCAGAAAGCCCGCAAATGCTTCCCTATCTCGATATTCCATTGCAGCATGCAGCTCCCGAAATATTACGGCGCATGCACCGCCCATCGGATATGGATCAAGTGGCAGCATCCATTCGGTCCATGCGGGAAAGAATCCCGAACCTGGCGATCCGTTCCACTTTCATCGTTGGTTTTCCAGGTGAAACGGAACAAGAGTTTCAGGTTCTGCTTGATTTCATCCAATCCATGCGCTTTGACCGGGTGGGCATCTTCCCCTATTCGCACGAACGGGGCACGGCTGCATTCAAGTATTCGGATGATGTAACTCCGTTAATAAAAGAGGAGCGCATTCAACACCTGGCAACTCTGCAGGAAGAGATCTCTGCACAGAAGAATCAGGAATTCGTCGGAAAAGAAATGGATGTAATTGTAGATGGGGTGGGGGATGATATTTCGGTGTGCCGCTCGTATCGCGATGCCCCGGAGATCGATGGGATGGTCATGGTGGATGGTGAGCTGGAGGTAGGAAAAATAACAGCGGTGAAGATCACCGCTGCTCTGGTACATGATTTGGTTGCTAGCAAAATAGATTAGTCAAGCATCCGCTGTTGACCATTCATTAAGGAGCAGGAGTATCAGGGGTTGGAGCCTCAGTAGGAACCTCTATTGTGACTTCTATTGTAGGAGTGGCAACTAGCGGTTCTGCGGTTGGACCCTGGCAGTAAACAGTTGCCTCATTCAATAAGTTGGAAACTTCTTCATCATATTGGATGTTCAGTGAGAGCTGGAGCTGTTCTTGTGCGCTGCAGTATTCCTCAATACCCATTAAATATTTTCCATATTCCCGCAAGCCAATGCGGTAGCGGTCGATGGCGGTCCATCCCGAAGTATCATGCAGATATGGAAACGCGGCATAGGTCTGGCTGAAATAATAAACCACTTGTTTCCAATCTACTTCCCAATAACTCGCACCGGTCATATAAAGCCTTGCCCAGGTGGAATAATTGACTGCATCGTGATCAAGGGGTGCAAACTTTTCAGCCAATGAAAGATAATACAACCCTCCCTCAAGATCTCCTTCGGTTGAAATCTTTTTAATGGCACAATTGCGCAGTGAGGTCCATACCATTCCATCTACTGTCAAGGTTTCGTAGGTATGGTCTTCATCACGCAAATTCTTGAGCGTATCCACTGCCAGGCACCATTCCTGGTTTGTCATATCTGTCTGTGCTTGTTGGAATAATGCCTGAGCACCCTGAATATCACGGGTGGGGGTTGGAGTGGGTTGGGCAGTTGCTTGCTGTGTTTTGGTCAGATTGATGACCACCTCAGTATACTTGTCTGTGATATCCGGAAAACTAGGGTAGATTTGGATCACATATTCGAATTGGATGCGTGCGACCTCGTAATTTCCGCTTGCCATCGCCTCCATGCCATATTTGTAATGAGTAGTGGCAAGGGTGAGGCGTTGATTTTCCTCTTCAGTTTTACGCTGTTTAATACCAGAAAAATATCCAAGCGAGCCGCTGATGAGAGCAGCAACGAGCACCAGTAAAAGCCCGAGTAAGACAGCGCGCACGTAGCGTGGTCTGCCGCCCTTGCGTTTTCCGCCAGCCGCAACGGATTGGGTATCTTCTTTTGTTAATTGCTGATCCACTTTTATTTCAGCGGTTTTTTCTTTGTTATTTTTTGCCATGCGCGTTATTATACCGTTCTTTTTTTATCATCCGGAGTTTCTATAAATTCAGAAAGGCTTTGAGCTCTTTCCAAATAAAAGGCAGAATGATAACTATTCCGACCAAGAAACTGGCAAGCCCTTGGATTAATGATGGATATCCTGTACTTCTTTGAAACACAAACCAAGCTATCACTCCTGCTGCTGCGCTTCCTGCTAGAGTACGCAGAATGGTTTGCTTCAATTCGGGGGCTATTGGTTTGGCTTTGATGGCACTGCCTGCTTCGGATTGAACATTTTTCTTTTCTCGTACGGAGAATAGGATCAAGAGCAAAGCTGCCTGAATTGAAAAGGCGATGGAATCTGCCAGTGCCAATCCTGCCACATCCAGACGGATTGAAAGCAGCTTGCCTGCGAGAATATAGATTCCTAAATTCAGAGCAGAAGCAATGAAAGGAATAATCGCATTCTGCTGAGAGAAAAAGATACGCGATCCCAATTCCAGCAGGCAGTGCCCCAGCAACCCTACCAGAAAACCACGCGTTACCCATAAAAGCTGTTCGATGGCAGCCGCATCGAATCCGAATGCTGTTTCAAGGAAGGGGCGCAAGGTGAGAGATAAAACAACAGTGATGGGAATGGCGAGCGCGATCAACACCCGTTCTACTTTTTCAATTGTCGCGCGGTAATCTGCTCGATCTTTGCGCGCAAATAATTCAGAGATAGTTGGCAGAAGGGCGGTTCCAAATGCAGTACCAATGAGAGTTTCTGGTACCTGCTGGATCATCCAACCGTAGGTCAATGCGGTTGGCGCGCCTTCGCTGAGATAGGATGCAATATTATCGCGGGCAATAAAGGTGAGCTGGTAGCACAGCATGCTGCCAACACGCGGAGCCAGCATATTTAAAATTCTTTTCACGTGGGTATCGTGATGCCCGAGACCAGAAGACCATTTAAATTGATAGTGAAATAGACCGGGAATAAGCGTTATTAAATAAAGGGCAGATCCAATTAAAACGCCATAAACGATGCCGTATACTCCCATCCCGTATCCTGGAAGGGTAACTCCAGCAATGACCAGTCCTTCTGCTGGGGCTAGTATCAAAGCTCCAAAGATCTGCCCCAGGTTATACATGATGGGGGCGACCGCCGGCAGAAAGAAATGCTGATTTGCCTGTAATCCGGCTACCAGCAACCCCGCCATGGAGAAGATCAACGTAGCAATCAGATCAAGCCGCATGATTCTGACAACCAGAGCCTGCTGCTCGGCTGTAAACCCAGGTGCGATGCCGATCGGACTTTTCACCAATGGTTCAGCCAAAATACCAATCAACAGAGATAGAGCAGCAGTTGCTAGAAATGCAATATTGGCTACTTTGCTGAATACCCGCCAGGCATCCGCTCGCCCTTCTTTGGTCAGTATTTCCGATAAAACTGGGATGATCGCCATTGCCAGCGCTCCGCCCGAGATGAGAGAATAAAGTAGATCAGGAACGTTATTGGCAACATTGAAGACATCCAATTCGGCAGATAATCCAAATTGCCGGGCGATGATCAACTGTCTGGCGATGGCCAGCACTTTATTTACTGCAAAGCTCAATGCGACGATAATGGTAGCGCGTGATAGTTTACTCAAAGGTCTATCCTTTTTTGTTTGATTTTAACCTAAAGCGACATCCAAAATCATCATAACTGCAAATCCAATCATGGCGCCCCAGGTTGGGATATCGGTATTTCCTCCCTGCTGAGCTTCGGGGATTAATTCCTCAATTACAACATAGATCATGGCGCCAGCTGCAAAGGAAAGCGCGTAAGGTAGGAGATGCCGCATGCTTACCACAGCCGCTGCCCCTAAAATCGCACCGATCGGCTCAACAATTGCGGATAATTGACCATACCAAAAACTTTTAAAACGCGTGAAACCTTCTCCGCGCAAAGGTGCTGAAACTGCCAATCCTTCAGGGAAATTTTGGATGCCAATACCGATTGCCAACGCGATAGCACCGGAGAGTGTGGCTCCTTCAACTCCCGCTGCCGCAGCTCCGAAAGCGACACCTACAGCCAATCCTTCTGGAAAATTATGCAGGGTAATAGCCAACACCAGCAAAATGGAACGCTGCCAGGATGTCTTGATCCCCTCCGCTGATTCCATGGGCATGTTCAAGTGCAGGTGGGGGAGGATTTTATCAATGATCCATAAGACCAATCCCCCCATTAAAAAACCAATAGCCGGTGCCAACCATGCATTTGAACTTACCTTTCCTGCTATTTCGATTGCCGGAGCCAGTAGAGACCAGTAACTGGCTGCGATCATTACACCAGCTGCAAAACCGAGCATTGCATTCAACAATTTTTTATTGACTTCCTTGGATAGAAAAACCCCCGCTGCTCCCACAGCAGTCATTCCCCAGGTAAAAAGAGTTGCAAACAATGCTTGAATCACAGGACTGAAATTACTAAAAAAGTTGATCATATGATTAACCTCCATAAAAAATCAATGAATACTGCAATTTCTATAATTGTATGGGAAGTTTTTCATTGAATCTATAGAAGATTTTATTTCTAATCTTTTGTTAAACTTTCTTCTAAGGCTTTGCTCAGGCTATAATACAAACAGGCTTTTCGTGAGGATTGAACGTATGCAATCTGGAATTCTTTATGTTGTTGCTACACCCATCGGAAATCCGCAGGATATCACTTTGCGTGCGGTTGAGATATTAAAGACTGTTGATAGAATCATTTGCGAAGAACGCCGGGTGGGCAGCACTATTTTGCGCCAATTAAAGATCGGGGAAAAACCGTTAATAGAATTAAATGAGCATAATGAGGACCAACTGGCGCAGGAGCTTGCTCTGGCACTTGTAAATGGAGAGAACCTTGCTTTGATTTCAGATTGCGGAACGCCAGCTTTTGCCGATCCAGGGGTGTTGTTGGTACAACTTGCCATGGATTATACAGTCAAGGTTGTGCCGGTTCCGGGCGCTTCTTCTTTAATGGCATTGCTTTCCATTTCCCCTGAACCTTTGAAGGAATTCTATTTCGCCGGCTTTTTACCGCGTAAAGAAGAGGAACGCAAAGGAAAATTGGACCAATTGCGCAAAATGAGAGTGCCGATTGTTCTAATGGATACTCCCTACCGGCTGGAAAGAATGCTGCAGGATATCCAGAATACCTTTGGAAAAGGGCGGATGATCACCCTTGGTTTGAATTTGACCATGCCCAATGAAAAAGTGGTCCATCAACCGGTGGGGGAGATAATAAAAAAATTAAAAGGACAAAAAGCAGAATTTATCCTGATCGTGTATTGAGCAATACCGAATTAAAAACGATCTACAAAGAGATGCTGTTTTCCATACCTCTTTTTTGTATACTTAAGCTTGAGCTATTGAGATGGAACATAACACTACAATAGACTTGGCTGCTAAAAGACTGAACGAGTTACAGAAGCGCCTCCCACAAAGTGAAATTTGTTGTGCTTTCTGAAAGCAAAAATATTTATTGTGGCTTTAACATGTGAGGAAAATATGGGATTTTGGGAAACAGAGGTACCTGCAAATGTCCAAAGTTGGCTTTTGAAAAATCCTGATGCTTCTGTGCGCTATCTGGCACTACGGGATCTGGTAGATCATTCTCCCAACGACCCCGATGTGTTAAAAGCATGGACAGAAGCACATGCCAGTGGGAAAATTTCTGAGATCCTCTCGCATATGCATCCGGAAGGATACTGGGATGAACCCGGTGCCGGGTATCTAAAAAAATATTTCTCGAGCGTGTGGTCATTGATCACACTTGCTCAGTTAGGGGCTAATGTTAAGGCCGATCAACGGATCGAACAAGCTTGCGCTTATTATCTCTCACAAGCGATGACTGAAAATGGTCAGATCACAGCCAATGGCACCCCCTCAACGACTGCAGATTGTTTACAGGGGAATATGTGTGCGGCTTTCCTCGATCTGGGGTTTGAAGATGAACGTATTGATAAATGCTTTGAATGGCTTGCTCGCAGTGTAACGGGGGAAGGGGTCGCTCCGATTGGTACGAAAGGAACATCTCTACGTTATTATGCGGGAAAAGTGGGGCCTGATTTTCGATGCGGTTCCAATAATAAACTACCCTGTGCTTGGGGAGCTGTGAAAGTCATGCTGGCATTCAGTAAATTCCCCAAAGAAAGACTCTCCCCGCTGATGGAACGAGCAATCGAACGTGGAGTAGATTTCTTCTTTACGGTCGATCCGGCATCTGCCCAATATCCATGTGGATACGCACCTCAACCCAACCATGATTGGTGGAAATTTGGCTTTCCTGTCTTTTATATAACCGACCTTTTACAACTTGCAGAAGCATTGGTCAATCTTGGTTTTGGAAGTGATCCACGCCTTTCAAACACGATTGCATTGATCAGAGATAAACAAGATCCAGAAGGGTATTGGAGGCTTGAATTCAGTTATTCTGGCAAGATCTGGAATGATTTTGGAGAAAAAAAACAACCGAATGCCTGGGTGACGATCAGGGCATTGCGGGTATTAAAAAAGATTTACGAAAAACACGACTGAATTTTCCTGTTTCTGCTACTTTTGTCTCTTCAGTATGATGGAATGTGCTCTTCAAAATTAACTGCAAAGATGTAATCGGAAAAAATTTTTTTACTAAGTCTTTCCTCAAAAAATTGAAACTTTCCTGCTTTCTTTTCGTAAACTGTATCAGAAAGGATTATGATGGATACGAGAAGACCTGGCTGTTTGTCTGGCATTATGAAATTGTTTTTTCTTGACCGCATCTATGATTGGTCTCAACGGCGCTTTGGATATAAACGCGGAGGCTGTATGGGCTGCGGTTGTGGAACCATTCTATTTATGGTTTTTATGTATCTTGTTGTCAAAATTGTGTTTGGCACAGATTGGCTGCATTTGAGCTTTTAATTGAAGAGGAGCAAAAAATGAAAAAAATATTTGGAATTGGAATCGTGGTATTGGTCGTGGGCTTTTTAACAGCTTGCACATTACCTATTCGAAACACAAATATTCAAGGATCAGGAACTGTGATTCGTGAAGAGCGCGAAGTTTCAGATTTTACCAGTGTTTCATTGGAAGGAATTGGCGATCTGGAGATTATCCAGGGTGATGTTGAAACCTTGACAATCGAAGCGGAAGATAACATCATCAGTAAAATCGAAAGCTATGTGTCCGGTTCAACCCTTCATATTGGCATTGAACGATTTATCAATGTTGTCCCCACCAGCGGTATCACCTATACACTTACTGTGAAAGACCTGAATAGTATTGAGATCTCGGGGTATGGAGACGTGTACATGACCTCCCTCACGACAGATCGGTTAGAAGTCGAGGTAAGTGGTGGAGGAAGAATTGAGATCGACAATTTGGTGGCTGATTCTTTGGATGTCGATCTCAGCGGAGCGGGTGATTTTGATATGGCAGGCATGGTAGATCAACAGAAAGTCACACTAAGCGGAGCAGGTAGCTATAAAGCTTCTGACTTGCAAAGCAGAGTGGTAGAGATCGATATTTCCGGAGCGGGCAGTGCGCAACTTTGGGTCACCGATGAGTTGGATGTGAATCTAAGTGGAGTGGGTAGCTTACAATACTATGGCGATGCCGAAGTTCGGCAGAACATCAGCGGTATCGGAAAAGTGATTGCTCTGGGAGAGCATGACTAAGAGTTGTTGTAGATGATGAAGAAAGAGGCTGTCTTTTGGGGCAGCCTCTTTTCATTATTCGGGATAGGCAGCTAGCCCAATGGTTCCTGGACCAAAGTGTACGGCCAAAGAAATGGAAATTTCAGCGAAAGCTACTTCAACACACTTGAAGGTCTTTTTAACTTCTTCCATCACCATTTGACCAGTGACAGGGTCATGAGCGTGAATAACAGCAATTTGTACGGGTTGGTCACCAACTTTTTGTTTCAAGCGACCTATCATTTTTTCAAGGGATGCTTTTCTGGAACGGACTTTGTCTTTGATTTCGATGGCTCCATCTTGCAGTTCAATGATCGGTTTGATATCCAGAATAGAAGCCAGAGTTGCCTGAAGCGATTTTATTCTTCCACTTAACTTTGCGAACTTCATGGTATCCACCGTGAAAATCAGCTCCATTTTTTTACGGATGGATTCAAGTTTCTTGAGGATTTCATCGACTGATTTTCCTGCCAAATCCATCTTACGGGCTTCTTTACACATCATACCCATACAAATCGTACCGGATGCAGAATCAAAGGGGATGATGTTATATGTTCCTTTTAGTTCATCGGCAGCCTGACGGGCTGAATTCATTGTTCCTGAGAGTTTATCAGTGACATGGATCGAGAGAACGCTCTCTCCGGGTTTGGCGATCTTTTTGTAGAATTCAACAAATTGATAAGGGGTTGGTTGGGATGTGGAAGGAATAACGTTGTCTTTTTCAACCAGATCATAGAAATCATCATAATGGATATCAATACCCTGTTGGTAGGAAACCCCATTATGAATGATATTAATCGGAATCAGTTCGATCTTATATTTCTTTTGCCATCCAGAACATAGATCACCGGCTGTATCCATAGCTATTTTTAACATAGGCTGCCCCTTGTTATTTTGTATACTATAAACCCACTTCTTGTCGAAAAGATATATTCATCAGGGGAGTGATGACTTCTTTCACCCACTTTTTTTCAAATTATTGTCTAAAGTAATAAAAAAAATTGAGTTTAATAATCTTCAACTGTCACATAGATACGTTTGTTAATCTTCCCTTTGCTCTTGTAATCAGTGATATGGATTTTTCCCACTTCTTTGGTGTTGGCAACGTGTGTGCCACCATCTGCCTGCAGGTCCAAACCAACGATCTCTACGGTCCTGATTTCACTGACATGTTCGGGCAACAGGTTTATCTTGGTGCGGATCAGATCGGGAATTTTAAAAGCCTCTTCGCGCGACTGTATTTTTACTTGAATGGGATGAGCGAACTGCACTTCTTTATTGACCGCTGCCTCGATCACAGCCACCAACTCTTTGGTCATGGATTCGAATTCGAAATCCATACGTGCTTCTAGCGGCTGCATATCTCCACCGGTAACCAGTGCACCGTAATCACGGAAGACTACACCGCATAAAATATGCATGGCGGTGTGGGTGCGCATTAAACGATAACGATTATCCCAACTAATGATTCCATGCACAGATTTTCCAATCTCGGGTAATGTTTTTTCGGAATCAAGTATATGCCAGTGTTCTCCATTAATAATGCGTGCACGATTGAAACCCAAGTCGATGCCAGTCGACGATATTAATGATCCACTATCATAAGGCTGCCCACCTCCGCCCGGGTAAAAACAGGTTTTATCCAATTGAATAGCATGGAGTTCTTCATTTGATACGTTTACCTGTGCATCAAACTCTTTTTGGTAGCTATTCAGGTGATAGAGCAGTTCTGTCATTTTAAACCTCCTGCATTCTTTCTGATGTCTGTGCTTTGTGATCTGGAACAAAAAGGATGAACACTATCCCAATAAGAGTCATTACTCCGCTGATGATAAAAGCTGGATGGGCTCCCAGCTGGTCATAGAGATACCCAAGGACTAAATTTGCGACTGCGCCAATAGTGAATAAGAAAGCCAGATAAATACCATTTGCAAAAGAACGGTTCTCAGGCGAATATTCCTGAACCATGGCTAGAGCGACGGGTAGATACATTCCTGAGAAAAGACCTGTTAAAAATAGAGCGGCCATCTGTAAAAATTGAGAGCTGTAGAAAAAAAGAAAAAAGAATGCTGCCGAGCCAACCAGAGATATGAACAGAATGGGTTTCCCACCGACTTTATCTTTAAAAATACCGCCGACAATTGTACCCAAAACACCTCCGCCATTTACCATAGAAAGTGCTGCTCCGGCCAGCCACAGGTTGACCCCCATTTCAGTCAGATAGGTGGGTACGTAAACACTGGTGGTCGATTGAATCATGGATCTGGCACCTGTAATGGCAATGATGGGAGCCAACATGGGAATCATGGTTTTCAATGAAGATTTGGCAGAGCCATTGGTCACTTTCACATGATTTTTAACCGCATCAATTTTTTTCAAACGGAAATAGAGCAACACTGACGCGATAGCAGTGGGAATTATCAAGTAAGGAGTTTCTTTGAAAGAAAACACCTTAATAAATACAATGATCAGAATTGGGCTTAACGTCCAACCCAGCTCGCCACCTACCATCCAGAGGCTTAACCCTTTACCTGAATGTTTTCCGGATATTTTTCCGGCAATGGGTGGTGCAACGGAGTGAAAACAAGCTGAGCTTAATCCGGCAATGAACAAACATAATGCAATAATTGTGGTATTGGATACTGCGCCGACCATGCTCATGAATATACCGGTGATTAGTGGAAGTAAAAAAATGTATTTTTGAAGATTGACCTTATCTGCTAACCTACCAAAAAATGGCTGAGAAACGGAAGGCCATTGCAAGAATGCACTCAACAACCCTGCTTCAAATTTAGTTAGTCCAAAATTCAGAATAAGAATTGGCAGAATGGGAGAAAGCATGCCTGAATAAAAATCATTCAACAAATGTGCTGAAGAGAGAACAGCAGTTTGCCATAAAGGGTGCGTTTTAATAGCTGTACGAGTTTTGATAATATCAATTTTCAACATGGAAAGTTTTTTCAATTGAATCTTGGATTCGATAAAGCATATCATTAATCTATCTTTTTTTGAAATACTTATACCTGGAGGTAATACGAAAAGCCAGTTTTTTACTTGACAGCAAAGTAATTCATAGATAGAATTTAGTTACCCTTAAACTAAAACAGGAGGTAAAAACAATTTATGAGCGACTATGAGTTTAAAAGTGATTCAGAAGACATACCTCCTGTGTTTAATTCTTAAAATTATTCCCCTACGATAAAAGAATAACACAGCCACAGGTGTGCTCCTATCCTGTGGTTTTTGTTTTTCCCCGTACTTTTTTCACCATCAGGATGAGAACTTGTCTTCATTACCCCTTTAATAAAGAGACTCAATTTGTCTGTAAGAAGAGGTGAACATTGAAATTATGTACAGAGGTTCCATTTTAGAAGAAGCGCCATTTTAGGCTGTTCATCGTTTTTGGATTTAGTAAACAAGGAGAAAATCATTGTTAAAGAATTTTAGAAATACTTACCAAAAATTCAACAAGAATTTTTGGATCCTGGTCGGAGCATCCTTTATTGATAGTGTTGGAGGAGCATTGATCTTTCCTTTCCTCTCACTCTATATGACCCGAAAATTCAATGTTGGGATGACCGAAGTTGGAACCATGTTTCTGATTTGGGGATTGGGAGCTGGATTGTTGGGAAATACACTCGGCGGAGCCATCGCCGATAAATTCGGACGCAAGACGAGTATTATCTTCGGCTTGATCGCCAGCGCAACCAGTGCGCTTTCCATGGTCTTCATCAAGGATATTGTCGTCTTTTATGTTGTGATCGGTGTGATTGGAATTTTTGAGGATATTGCTGGTCCAGCAAGGCAGGCTATGATTGCCGATCTGGTTCCTGAAGAACTCCGGACGGATGCCTATGGTATTATGCGCATAGAATTCAATTTGGCTGTCACCATCGGACCTGCCATCGGTGGTTTAATGGCTGCCAAATCGTTCTCACTCCTTTTCATCATTGATTTTTTCATCAGCTTGGTTGTCGCGGGGATCATTTTCTTATTCCTGCCCGAGACAAAACCGCAGACAGAGGAACATCACAAGGAAGAGAGTTTGAAGGAGACATTCCGGGGTTATCGGAAAGTCTTCAAAGATAAACTATTCATCGCCTTTGTAGTGGTGGTGATGTTGGAGACATTGATGTATTTCAACATGAACAGTACACTTTCTGTATACTTGGTGAACTTTCATGGGATCAGCACCACACAGTTTGGTTACATTCTCAGTTTGAATGCAGTCATGGTGGTTGTGATGCAGATCTTCTTCTCACGAGTAGTCTCAAACTGGAAACCGATGCTGACCATGGCGCTTGGTAATATTCTGTACGTGATCGGTTTCAGCATGTATGGATATGTGAATTCGTATGGCATGTTCCTTTTTGCTATGGTGATCATCACGATCGGTGAAATGATCATTGCGCCTATTGCGCAATCATTGGTAGCTCACTTTGCTCCAGAGGATATGCGCGGTCGTTATATGGCGATTAACTCTCTGGCATGGATTCTCCCGGCTTCTGTCGGACCCTTGGGAGCAGGATTTATCATGGATAACTATGATCCACGCATTTTGTGGTTCGTTGCCGGCGGCATTGGTTTGCTGGATGTGGCTGGTTTTCTTGTGCTTCATTTCAAAGCTGAAAAGAAATTTGAGGAGAAGCAAAACAGGCATAGGAAAGTGAGAGAAGAATTACCCCTCCCGGTTGAACCGGAGCCAGTTAGTAGCGAGTAGAGGAGAAGGGTTTGAGCGAACCTCAAACCCTTCTGTTTTTAAAAGAGCACGATTTTATTGAAAATGTGTAACATTCTGAAGATAAAATCGTTAAATAAGATGAACTCAAAAATGAATCAAAGCGCCCTACAAGATGAAGAAATCCAGATCGTTCAAAAAGCTGTTTGCGGTGACCAGCAGGCGTTCACGCAGCTTTTTGATCGGTATTACGTACCTATAAACCGGTACTTTTATTTTCATCTAAGCGACCAGCAGGATGTAGACGACCTCACAAATATGGTTTTTCTGAAAACTTGGCAAAACCTGCAAAAATTCAAACAAAATAAAGGTACGTTTAAAGCCTGGCTGTATCGTATTGCACATAACCTGCTGATCGACTTTTGTCGGCGTCCTACTTATGCAGACTCGGTTGGGGAAATTATAGAAATTGAAGCAGATATCATGAAACCAGAAAATCTTATTGTTTCAAGGCAGGAAATCTACCAATTGAGATTAGCTCTGGCTGAATT
>CAYLUJ010000003.1:17549-21218 GCA_964386805.1 uncultured Pelolinea sp.
GAGCGCTCCCGTTCGGTTATCATTCATCGTTTTATAGCAGGATTGGATCATCATGAAACAGCAAAATTGCTGGGACTTTCAGAAGGAAATGTGCGAGTGATACAACTACGGTCTTTGAAAAAGATAAAAGATTTTTTCGCGGAGGATTGTGATGAGTGAGCGAAAAGAGAGCAAGAAACTAGAAAAAATTTTAAGTGATTCGTCAACTGGAGAACATGAATTATTGAAACTAAAAAACACGGCTGAAAGAATAACGACTGCTGCCATGCAGTATGCCCTTTCGGAGAATGCAGTGACATCTAGAAGAATAGAACTCATGCGGCGGATAAAAATGCATGAAAAACCTGTAACATTTTCCAAGGACGTCCGTTTTAACCAACGAACAATCTTAAAACCAAAACGGAGGTTTGCAATGGCTTGGGTATTTATCGTAATTACTGCACTAAGTCTGGGAGGGATCGGAACGGTCTCTGCATCCAATGATGCACTGCCTGGAGATCTTTTGTATCCAGTAAAAATCGCGTCTGAAGATATACAGCTTCTGTTCAATGACGATAAACACGATGCACTTCTCTTGCTGGATTTTATGGATGAACGACTGCAAGAAATTGAGACGTTGACAGAAGATGAAAATATTGAAGGGATTGATCTGGCTTTGGAAAGTTACCAAAATCATATGGAACAAATAACGAACCTGATGACAAAATTGCAACCAGATGATCCGGTGGCGGGGAATGCTCTTCAAACAGAGATACAGAACAGGTTAGAAGAACAAGCCCAACGGATGTTAAATATCAATGAAGATATGGGGGAACAACTGCAAATTCGCGAGCAGATCCAGGACCGCATTGAAACGCAGGAGCAATTGAACTCAGGAACGGATGAACTGAGCACTGGAAAAATTGAGAATGGAAATGGAAACCAAAATGATACCAGTACAGAACAAGATAATGGGCAGCAGGGAGAACAGCAAAACCAGCAGCAATCACAGACCCAATTTTCTGTCAGTCTGCAAGCATATGAACTCACTGAAGATGATCAATTTGTACTGCATTTTGCTGTGAATGGAGCACAATCTGGCGAAATTCTTGTTCGTGTGAATGGAGTCGAGTATGCCTGTGCGAATACTCAATCAACCCTTATTTGCAAAGGACCAGCTTTAGCCGAGGAGACTGTTTGGATCGAAGTGATTGACCCAATAAACGGATCAATTCTCTTCGATCAATGGATTTCTGTTCCATCAGAAAATGTTCCCTCGACGTCCAATGGCGGTACGAATGGGCAGGGCGGTTCCGGTGGAAAACAGCATTGAAGCATGTTGTTGAATAGATGAAATATGGGAAAAATTATGCCAGATCCGAATTACTGGAAATGATCAAATCTGTACCATATGTTTTTCGTGAAAAGGAGCCAGAAGGGCTTCTTTTCATATTCCAATAATTGCATGCAGTGCTGAAAGAGAGAAGAGTGGGAATCTCAGGGAAAATATTGATATTTGGTGACCTAAGTGTCTTCAATTCCGTCTATTGTCCTATTGGAAAAACGTGAGAACTTATTCATAATAGATAAATGTCATAATTAATATGTGATAAAATACACATTTAAAATTTGTTATAGGAGGTGTTTGGGCAGATTTTTTTAAGAAGACCAATTAAGAATAAGTATTGCAAAAAAGGAAGGAGAAAAAATGAGTGTAACAAAAACATTAAAAATGATGGCACTGCTCTTACTTGTAGCTTTACTTGCAGTAGCATGCGCTCCTGCAGCTACCACTGAAACCCCAACAGAAGCTGCGCCATCTACTGAAGGAACTCCGGAGGAAGCAGCCGCAGCGACTTCAGCAAGCCCATTATGGACAAAAGAATTACGACAAGCTATTGCGGCAGCGATTGACCGAGAGGTTATTGTTGATCGTGTATTTGAAGGTCGCAATATCCCAGCGTATAGCATGGTCCCATCCAGCTATCCGTATGCAACTGAACCATTCCTCGATAAATACGGAACACGCGATTTGGAACTCGCTAAACAATTATTGCAAGAAGCAGGTTACTCAGAAGAGAAGCCGTTTGTTTTCGATCTATGGTATCCACCAGAACATTATGGAACCACAACTGCTGATGTAATGCAGGTAATTAAAGAACAGCTCGAAGAAACCGGAATGGTTGTTGTTAATCTGAAATCTCAAAACTGGGCAGAGTATGTAGATGGGTTTGTAGCCGGTGAAGCCCCCTTCTTTATGCTGGGTTGGTTCCCGGATTTCACCGATCCTGACAACTGGCTGACTCCGTTTGCTTCTTGCTTGCAGTCACCTGACAATGGTGTAAATTACTGCAATCCTGAAATGGATGCACTGTTGACAGAAGCTGCTACAGCTACCGATCCTGCAGTTCGCGAAGATTTGTACAGACAGATTGGCGAATTGTATGCCGAAGATGTTCCGACCATACCTCTATTCTGGGAACCTGAGTACATCACTTACCGGAAGGGAATTGAGGGAGTGGCAATTGGTGGATCATTCGAGTTCAACTACAACGTGCTCAGTTTCACCGATGAAGCAGTCCCAACTTCAGGCAGTGCTGATACCATCATCATTGGAACTACGGATGAGGTAAACAGCCTGGATGCTGATGATGCTTATGCGACCCATGACTGGGAAATCATTAAAAATACAGGTATAGCTTTAATGAGCTATACACCTGGAACGACTGAGCTCGTCCCTGGCGCTGCTGCAGATTTTCCTGTGGTTAGTGACGATGGATTAACCTATACCTTCACGCTCAAAGAGGGTTTAATGTTTGCGGATGGAACTCCTCTCACTGCTCAAGATTATGTGTATTCATGGGACCGTTTGAATGCATTGGAAGGTCAGGTTTCTGGCTTGGTTCAGGTATATGTGCAAAGCGTGGAAGCGCCCGATGACTTAACCGTTGTCTATCATCTGAATAGTCCGATCGGTTTCTTCAGCGCTCTGTCAGCTACTGCACCATTTGTTCCGGTCAACCCCAATACATTCACCATGGATGCAATCAATGCCTATCCGGAAACACTGGATGGAATTGGTCCATATCGTATGGTATCCAATGTACCTGGTGAACAGCTTGTTTTGGAAGCGAACCCATACTACACTGGAGAAGGCGCTGCAAAGATCAAGAATGTAATCATTAAATACTTTGCAGATCCAACTACCCTGGGTAATGCTGTTGAAAAAGGCGAAATTGATATCGCTTGGCGCACTTTAGGTCCAGTTGAATCTACACGCCTATCCAGCATAGAAGGTTTGACTGTAATGAAGGTTGATGCACCTGCGCTCCGGTACATGGTCTTTAACCATACCTATGTACTGGATTCAGCTGAGTAGAAATACTCTCCGAATTAAATTGGTGAGGGTAGCGATATCCTCACCAAAATTTCTTTCTTATTCAAACTTTGGTATGAAATAATAGTTTCATGATATTTTTGTTCAATCGGAGTTATCAGAATGTCATCTTCACTGAAAAAATTTTTGGTTAATCGCATCCTTCTGACCATACCTATGATTCTCATTATGATCACTCTTGTATTCTTCATCATGAGAGTACTACCGGGCGATCCAATTCGATCACAGCTTGGACCGAGGGTTAGCGAGGAACAGGCAGATCGTCTTCGGGAACGTCTCGGTTTAAATGAACC
>CAYLUJ010000003.1:21228-46657 GCA_964386805.1 uncultured Pelolinea sp.
TGAACCGACCCTTGTTCAATATGGTAGTTATTTAAAAGATATGGTGACCTTCGATTTTGGGAATGCGTTAACCAGGGGCGAAAGACCGATTCGTGAAGAGTTAGGGGAGAGACTTCCAGCGACGCTGGAACTTAGTATTCCTGCTATGATTTTCGCTGCTGTATTTGGAATTGTATTGGGAGCATTTGCGGCGAAAAATCGAAAAAAGCCAATTGATTATGGCGTTCGTTTATTTAGCATCTTTATTTATTCGATTCCAATATTCTTTTTAGGACTTATTTTCCAAATAATTTTTGGAGTACGCTTAAATCTATTGCCTCTTTCAGGAAGAATGGATCCACTTTTGTTAACGACCTTTGAATCCAGGACCAATTTTTATATTCTTGATTCGATCCTATCTCAGAACTGGGCAGCGTTAAAGTCAACTTTGCTTCATTTGATCTTACCATCCCTTACTTTGGGGTTGTCACTTACAGGTGTTTTCATCCGATTAACCCGTGTAAATATGATAGAGATGATTAAATCAGATTTTATTACAGCCGGCAGAGCACGTGGTATTTCCGAAACACGCCTGGTTTATAAACACTCTTTACGAAATACATTCATTCCCATATTAACACTGATCGGTCTACAAATGGCATTATTGATCGCCGGAGCGGTTCTAACAGAAACAACTTTTTCATGGCCAGGGATGGGGCGTTATCTGGTTGATCGCATAGCCCTTCGTGATTACACAGCGGTTCAATCCACCATTGGTGTTTTTGCTTTTTTTGTGGCAGTCATTTCATTGGTGATGGATATTTTATATGCACTCGTAGATCCGCGAATTCGTTATTAATTTAAAAATTGAAGAACTAGGATTTAGAGATGAATAGTCAAAAAGAAAAGCAAAGTGACTCAGTACCAGAATGGCAGCTTGAATTAGACAAAGTGGGTTTTGTTAGGCGTCTGTTGCTTGCAAGGAAATGGTATAAAGGAGACTGGTGGTTTGTTCTGATCAGTGCCATTCTGTTGGTATTTATTATTCTGGTTGGAGTTTTTCCACAGTGGTTTGCCCCCCATGATCCTCGTGAAGAAGTTGGGCCATCATTATTAAAACCTGGTGAAAAAACCCCGGGATTCCTGCTGTTGACTAATATTGCCGATAACGTTGGATCGTTTAAAGATATTGCAAATACGACAAACAAGATCGGATATATCATGGGCAGTCAAGCGACACAGGCATTTCGAGATAGTCTGGATCTCTTGAATGCCCAATCAGAAGAAGACGGTACTGGCATATACTATCAACCCAGAGGGTATCGCTACGAAACAGCCCAACAAGGTTTGGATGCTCTTGAGGCTGGTGAAATTAATGGGTTCATCGTATCTGAAGAAGAGCTGAACGGTCTTCTGGCGGATTATCCTGGCATCCACTTTTTGGAAGAAATTCGCAGCAGCAAGGCAGAATCATTTATACTCGGAACCAACCAGCTAGGGCAAGATATTCTCAGCCGTATTATCTGGGGTACCAGAATTGCATTGATCGTTGGTCTTAGTTCTGCAATTATCTCATTTATGATTGGTGTACCATTAGGTCTTTTCAGCGGATTCATTGGTGGCAAAGTGGATCGTATTTTGACAATGATCATGGATAGTTTATATGCATTCCCAGGTTTGATTCTGGCTATTGCTATTGCTGCTGTACTTGGCGCCGGAATGGGAAATATTATTGTGGCGATTGCTGTTATTTATATTCCAACCTATTTTCGTGTAGTTCGTGGTCAAACTCTGACCGTGAAGAATGAGCTATATGTAGAAGCTGCCAGAAGCCTTGGAACGAAGATGCTGACAATCTTGACCAAATACATATTCCCCAATGTGCTTCCATCTGTTGTGATTATTTTTTCTGTGAATGTTGCAGATGCTATTCTAACAGAAGCGGGACTGAGTTTCATCGGATTGGGACTTCCCCCAGATACACCGGATTGGGGCATCGATCTGGCGCGAGGGCAGGATTACCTGCGTAGCGCCTGGTGGTTAATCACATTCCCCGGCGGAATGGTCAGCCTAGTCACACTTGCATTCAGTATGTTGGGTGAAAGCCTTTCAGAGATTCTTAACCCACGCTTATCGGAGCTGTAAATGACAAGAGAAATTTTAGCCACGATCAAGGATTTATCGATAACCTATCCAACTCGCATAGGTTCAGTGAGTGCGGTGGATCATGTGAATTTCAATATTTATAAAGGCGAGATTCTTGGATTAGTTGGAGAGAGCGGTTGTGGAAAAAGCACACTTGGAAAAGCCCTACTGCGCATGATCGATCCACCCGGTGAGATATCCAGTGGTGAAATTATTTTCCGTGGTGAGAATATCATGGAGTATGACTACAATCAGTTACGCGATTTTCGCGGTAGACACGCTAGCATGATTTTCCAGGACCCCATGACCTCTCTGAATCCAGTCCAACGAGTTGATGAACATCTTATTGAAACGATCCAGGTGCACGAACCTCACATGAAACAGGAATCAGCTTTACAACGTTCGAAAGTCATGATCGAACGACTGGGTATTGGAAAAGATCGTTTATACAGTTATCCGCACCAATTATCTGGAGGAATGAGGCAACGTGTGATGACTGGGATTGGTCTGATCCTGAATGCTGATTTGATTATCGCGGATGAGGCGACCACTTCTCTGGATGTGATTGTAGAGGCAAAACTAGCCGACCAATTGCGGGACATCAGAAATGAGTTTGGAGTGAGTTTGTTGTTGATCACCCACAATATTGCTCTTGTTGCAGAAATGGCTGACCGCATCGCAGTAATGTATGCCGGGCATCTGGTTGAGATCGGCGATATTTATAAGATCTTTGAAAGACCAAAGCACCCCTATACGCAAGGATTACTGGCTTCCGTCCCGAATATTCGCTTCGATACAGAAGAACATTTATACAAAATGCCAGGTGAACCACCGAACCTTACACATCCGCCCTTGGGATGTCGATTTCATCCCCGCTGCCCGCACGCCATGCCCATCTGCTCGCAACGCGAACCTTCACTGTTAGAAATTGAAGAAGGTTGGTCTGTGCACTGTTGGTTATATCAGGAACAGTCAAACTAAAAGAGAAGTGGATTATATGATGAATACAATAGAAACCAGCAAAAAGAGCAATGATTTCATTCTTGAACTACACAATATAAAAAAATATTTTCCTGTCCAAAAGACCTTGCTTGATCAAATTTTTGCCGGACGAATTGATTATGTTCGCGCAGTAGATGATGTATCGATTAACGTAAAAAGAGGAGAAGCGTTCGGTTTGGCGGGAGAAAGCGGGAGCGGAAAAACTACCATTGGTCGATTGTCAATCGGCTTGGAAACGTTATCTGAAGGGGAAGTGATCTTTAATGGGATGGATCTTTCCACATTAAAAAAAGAAGAATTGCGAAAACTTCGCCAAAAAATGCAAGTCATCTTCCAGGATCCAATGGCATCCCTCAATCCGCGCATGACTTTAGGGACATCCGTGATGCAAGGATTACTCATACACTATCCAGAAATAGCGGATCAGCATCGCGATATGGTCGTATCCATTTTTGAAAAAGTTGGATTGACTCCCGCGAATTTTTATATCAACAAGTACCCACATCAAATTTCAGGTGGACAGCGGCAGAGAGTGGTCATCGCACGCGCATTGATCACCAGACCAGATTTGGTGCTGGCAGATGAACCGGTGGCGATGGCAGATGTCAGCGTGCGCGCATTATTGCTGGATCTCATGGTGCAGTTAAAGAATGAATTTAATCTTACTTATTTGTTCATCACACATGATCTGGCAACTGCCAAGTATATTTGTGACCGAATTGGGATTTTGTATTTGGGAAAGTTAGCTGAAGTAGGTACTGTGCAGGAAGTTTATCAAAAACCGTTGCATCCGTACACGAAAGCACTTCTGGCGGCTGTTCCCGTTCCCAATCCCCGCAAACGACGAACTGAACCGATGCCCAAAGGTGAAATTCCCAATCCGATCAATCCACCGTCAGGCTGCCGTTTTCACCCACGCTGTCCCATTGCACAAGCGGATTGTTCAATGATTGAACCAAAACTAGAGGAATTAGCGCCAGGACATTTTGTGGCTTGTAAATATGCAAAAGTGGGTTAATTCCCACTAATGATCTTGTACTAGATTATGTGTTTATGAAATCAATGAATTAGAGAAACTCTGATTTACGGAGGGAAATAATCGTTTTTGAAAGAATCCACTTTAGAATAAAAGTGGATTCTTTCTTTATTTCTAGAATTCTATTTAGATAGAATCAGCTTTCGATATTGAAAAATATGCTCTTTTCCCCATCACGTTTTGAGTGTCCCCCTTTATATTGAATGAACCCTGCAAAAGGATATCTTCCGAACTGGACCCGATCAACACATCCACATTCCCAGGTTCTACCACAAATTGCATGGTTTCATTATAAAAACCCAAAAGGCTGAGGGGAACGTTAAAGGTTACTTTGCATTTTTGTCCCGGTTTCAAGGAAACTTTCTTAAAACCCTTGAGTTCCTTAACAGGACGGGTGACATGCGCTTCTCGATCATGCAGATAAAGCTGTACGACTTCATCTCCATAGCGGCTGCCGATATTTTCAACGACACAGGTGATTAAGACTTCTTTATCAATGGCAGACTCGCTTGGCGTTATTTCTAGATCACGATAAGCAAAGTGGGTATAACTCAATCCAAAGCCAAAGGGGTAAAGAGGTGTAGAAGGTTCATTGTTGTACCCCTGATGATCAAAAAATCCCATAGTACCCTTGCTGTAGCTGGATCCCATTTTGTGATTATAGTAAATAGGCACCTGACCGACCGAGCGTGGGATAGTGACGGGTAATTTCCCGGAGGGATTGATCTCTCCAAAGAGCACCCCGCCGATGGCTCTGGCACCTTCCTGCCCGGGAATCCAACATTCCAAAATAGCAGACGCATGCTCGGCAGCCCATGGAATGGTTAGAGGACGACCATTCAACAGCACAAGTACCACTGGCTTTCCAGTTTTCACGATGGCTTTCAGCAATTCTTCCTGTGCTCCCGGTAAATTTAAATCTGAACGGTCTTGCCCTTCACCACTGGTAGAGTTTTTCCACCCCGATTTTCCTCCCAAAGCCAGGATCGCTACATCTGATTTTTTAGCTGCACGTATGGCTTTCCCGAATCTTTTCTTTGATTCATCCACGATATCACAGCCCTCTTCGCAATAGACCTTAGTTTGTTCTGCAACATGTTCCTTGATACTATCTTTGATAGAAATAGAATGGAAAGAATCAGTAATGAAGGCATTCATGTCTTTGAATAATATCCTGCCGATCTTGCCGAATAATCCTAAACCCTGTCCAACGTTCTGCACTTTCTTTTGACCCTCTACAAGATTGGTTTTTTCCAGTGCGTCGGCAACTCCAGCCATGCTGGCTTTATCTTCTTTCTCTTTCTTTTTCCCGGTCATGCTTTTTACCATGCCCTTCAACATTTCCAAGGAAGCTGGCATGGAATAACCAGCAAAAAGATTGCGCAGAGAATCAGCGTGTGGACCAATCACTGCAATAGAACGGATATTTCTATTCAGCGGAAGCAGGTTGTTCTCATTTTTTAATAGAATAATAGATTCGTCAGCGATCTGGCGGGAAATACGTTTTCCTTCGGGATTATTGAATACCTCAAGTACCTTTCCCTCGTCGACAAATGGATTTTCAAATAAACCTAACTCAAATTTGCTGGTCAGCACTCGACTGACTGCCTCATCAAGAATCTCCATCTTGACCAAACCTTCATTCACAGCATCAGCCAGATGGTGAAATGCGATGGTCACTGGAGTATCAGCATCTAGTCCTGCTTCCAATGCCATCACTGCTGCTTCTTTCATATCGCGACAGACATGCTGCTGTTCCACGCATAACTCGATGGAACTCCCATCACAAATTGCGGATCCTTGAAATCCCATTTTGTCGCGCAGCAGGTCGCGCAGGACGGCAGGATTTACCGATACCGGAATACCGTCTATTTCAGAATAGGTGCACATGACCGAACGCAGCCCTGCTTCATGGATCATGGCTTCAAATGGAAAAGCAAATTTTTCATAAAGATCGCGCTGACCGATGTGAATGGCAGCCTGATTGATGCCGCCTTGCGAAATGGAGTATCCTAAAAAGTGTTTTGCGCAGGAAATCACTCCCTCTTGAAGATCGTCGGTCTGCAATCCCTTTGCGAAAGCAGTGCCGTTGAGGGCATTTAGATAAGGGTCTTCTCCGTATGTTTCGTATACTCGCCCCCAGCGGGGATCTTGTGCAAGGTCAACCACTGGTGCTAATCCTTTTCTCACTCCCACTGCCCGCATTTCTTCGCGGATGATGGAAGCTGCTTCCCCAACCAAATCGGGACGCCATGCGGACGCCATATTGATCGGGGTCGGAAAATTGGCAGCTCCAATTGCCAAAAATCCATTCAGCACCTCGTTTTGAAAGAGCAGGGGAATGCCGAGTCGTGTATTTTCAATTACCCATGTTTGAATGGCATTAGCGAATTGAGCTATTTCTGTTGGTGATTTCCAGAAGAACATGGCAAATTGTGTCATGCGTCCCAAACCATTGGGCATGTGTTGTTTCATTAACTTCGAATCGGGTCCATTCTTGCCGATCAGCATATTGGGTAAAACACAGCACAATTGGGCAACTTTTTCCTCCAGGGTCATTTGCCCCAATAGGTTAATTACTCTGTTTGAAATTGGTTGCGTTTCATCTTTATAGTTCATTTTCTTATCCTTTTTTTTGTTGCGAGAATTGATGCCACATTTAACAGCAAGGGTGATTAATTTTGGATGAAAAATGCTGTATTATTTGGATTGCCGTATTGTATTCAGTTGTTGATTATTTCATGGATTCAATACAGAATTCAACTATGTGAAGATTCCGAGGGAGCACAGAGATAATTCTTCTGTGCTCCTTAATCTATTGTCTAGCTGTAGAGTTTCTCGTACAGTTTTAATATTTGTTTAGCCATATTGATCTCTGACATGGTTACCATCAAAGAATCTTGCGCATGAGTCATCAATAATGAGAATTCAAGCCCCTGTCCTCGTGCTTCTGATTGGATCACTTCTGTCTGCACTCTATGCGCGGCACCGATTTCTTCTTCAGCTTTCTTGATCTTTTTTTGCGCCTCATCGAGATCTTCGTTATAAGCAGCTTCAAGTGCTTTGCAAACCAGCGCACGTGCATTCCCTGAATGAAGAATGACCAAAGTGGCAGTTTCTATGATTTTTGAATCCATAAATGAATGTGTTCCTTCCTATTTCACTGTTTCCTTTTCCAACATTTGCTTTTCATACATTTTAAAGAAAGGAAGCCAAGCAAATGTATCAACAACCCAAGTTACCAATGCCATAACCATTCCTATAATTCCCATGTTTAGTAAAAGAGCAATTATGGGAGTAGGAAGGAAGGGTACCAATGACATTGTAGTCGCAGGAGCAACCAAACCAGTTGTATGAACGAAATAAGCTATTAGTGGATTGATCAAACCCTGTACTAATAACGATCCTAGCCCAAGAACTGGATTGTACGTTACCGGACATCCGAAGATGATTGGTTCGTTAATGTTGAGAAGGGAAGGAAGAATAGCTGTTTTTCCGAGCTGGCGTACTGCTGTAGACTTTGAACGCAACATTAAAAAATTAAGTCCCAGTGTTGCTCCAGAACCTCCAACGATCATGAATACTAAATATGTGCCAAAGGTAGCTAGGTGATAGCCGTTCGAAAGCAGAGGTTCAACACCGCTGTTGTATAAGGTGATATTTTCTACGAGGGAGGCTAATAGGAAAGGATTAAGAACTGCAGTAACGATTCCGGGATGTATACCAAGAAAGAATAACAAGGAAATCAAAACACCCAGGATCATGAGAGCTGGTAAGGTATCAGCTGCAACGAGTAATGGACTGAAGATTTTCGTGATGAAGTCAAAAATGTTAAATCCTCCTAGAAAAACAATTGCCCATACCGAAGATATTAGAAGAACACCTGGTATGAAATCAGAAAACCAGTTCTGCATGAATTGCGGTAATCCCTTTATTTTGAATGTTAGACCTTTACGTTGGAACAAGCTACATACTTCAGAGGCAATGATTCCAACTATGATCGCAACGGTCATCCCATTTGCTCCAAATGAATTGAAGTCAACTTGAAATAGAGTTTGACCTGTTTCAGATGTGATAAATGTTGGGGAAATCAATAGGAAATACATGATCAGTGCAAAGATAGTAGGGGCTCCTTGATCGATTTTTAACGCTTTTGCATTGGCTTGGGATATCCCGATGGTCATAAAAACGCCCAGTAATCCGTAGGATAGATTCTTAAGAACATCAATCTTTGCATATAGATCTGGATTACTAATTCTCAACGTGATCATACCGATATTTCCTATAATTTGAAAGACAACGCCAACAAAAATGATTGGCATTGCGTACCAGAATCCCTGCATAATTGAACGAATCAATCGAAAATTAGCAAATTTATTAAGGGTAGGTGCCAATTTCGTTTGCATCCAATTCATAAAACCCTTCTTTTCCATGATGGATCTCCTTGAATTATTTATTCTTTTTATCTAATAGTTCCATGACAATTTTTAGTACCCCTTCGCCATCCATTTGCCCATACACAGTAGATGGAATTTCGGCAAATAGGATGTTATGTTCTTCACATTCTTTCTCTAGCTCATCTTTGATGTAAGAAACTTGTGGGGCTAACAGAACAACATCCATCTCTTCTATGACGCTATCAAGATTTGATGCAGATCTGGCAAGTATCTCTGCTTCGATTTTTGCATTCTTGAATGCCTCATCAGCTTTTTGTTCTAGAAATGATGTGGAAAATCCCCCAAGACACACAAAAACTATTCTTATCATTTGCTTTTCCCTATCCGAGTTTTAATCTCAAAACCTTTCAATTTTATGGCTTGCTTCTAAAGACATCTCTTGATATTCTTATAGAGTGAGGATGTGCATCTTCACCGGTGGCAATTCTCCTTGTCATGGGTTGGGATTGCCACCACTTTTTATTGTTTATTTCAATAGTCACCTCCTTTTTAATATTCATCGACAAACCTTAAACTTTTTTCGATTTTACAGATTGTCTTAAAAAGACATTAATACTATCTGTAATTTGGATGTGGTTTATTTAGAGTAATGTGAGAATGCTCGAGAAAATTTATAAGGGAATTGGTGGTTGCTCTATAAATTATCCTGGGACAATTTCTTTGGGCAGTTATGAAATTAAATTGCTTTGCATTGATAAAAAAAATATAAATTCTGTTCATTTTACATCGTCTTTTTTCATAACATCATTAATATAGCCCTGCAGGTAAATGTCGGAAAAATATTGAAACCCTACTTGTGAAAAGTCTTCTGGGAGGTCAATTCCAATGAATTCGCTGGACATCATCAACCCAAAGAAAAGTCCCAGGATTGCTTCTTCAAATTTACTGCGTGATAGATGTGGTTGTATAGTTTGATTGGCAAGAGTCTTATCAAGTTCTGTATTAGCATCAGCGAAGATTTCTTTAAAAATAGGTGGTAAATGAATTCCTTGGAATTCAATTAGCTCGATTAGATGAATCTTTGTTCCATCTTTTTTTGTTTGCCATATTTGTGAGAGGATGCGGGCGGCATCTTTTGTAAATTCTTCTGGATTACTGCCTTTGGCTTTTCGAATGGCTGAAGGGATTTCACGCCACGGGTGATACTTTTTGAGAACCTCAATAAAGATTTCATCTTTCCCGTGAAAATGGTTATACATGGCGCCCGCCGCCATGCCAGATGCCTGCGCAATGGATCGCGTGCTTGTGGCATGATAGCCCTGTGAAATGAACAATTGGTAAGCAGTATCGATGATCTTGTCGCGAGTAGCTAAACCTTTATCTGTGATAGGCATTGATATTTCCTTGTAAATAAAAATGAGCGCTCGTACTTAAATAGTTTATAAAATTTAAAAGAAGAAGTCAAGAGGGAAAATTAAGTTATCATTGCATAGATTAACAATTTAAATCTGGACTAAACAGAAAATACCAGAAGATGATCTCTAAAGATTGGATTGGGAATCTTTCAAATAAGAAACTTCTGCATTTGTTGCTGCATCGTCACCATCAATACTTGCAATGATCTCCCAGGCTACTTTTTGTAGTATTTCATCTGAACGCATAGATGAATTCTTTAGAGCAAGTATCATTTTCTCTTTTTCATCGAGTGACCATCTGGTTAATAAACGAATATAAGAGGGAATTGCCTTTACCGGCAATTGCATCAATTTTTTACATTTATCAGCCGCTGATTCTGTAATCCCTATGTAATTGCCAGTACTTTTTGACATGCGCTTTTCCCCATCAATGCCAACCAGTATGGGGAATGTTAAGCAAATTTGGGGTTGCAAACCAAAGTACTCCTGCAGTTTTCGCCCTGCCATCAGGTTGAATAATTGTTCTGTTGCCCCTAGCTGTACATCTGCACATAATTCCACAGCGTCATAAGCTTGAGCCAATGGATAGAGGATCTCTTGAAAGGGAATCGGATCGTTCTTTTCGATCCTCTTTCTAAAATTCTCTCTGGTCAATAATTGTTGCAATGAAAATTGGGCTGCGATGGGGATGAAATCAGATAGCTTCAATGCATTCAGCCATTCGTGATTGAATTTGAGGCGTGTTTTTTGAGGGTCTAGTATTTTAAAAGCTTGCTGTGCATATAATTCCGATTCTCTCCTCACAGTGCTGGTATCTCGCGGTTTTCTGGATGTCTCTTGATCGCTGGGATCGCCGATGAGGGATGTGAAAGTTCCGATGATAAATGTGACCTCGTGCCCCAAATCCTGAAATTGGCGCAGTTTGCGTAAAGTGACGGTATGTCCGAGATGCAGATCAGGACCAGTGACATCGTATCCGCAATAAACCCGCAGAACACGCTTTTCTTTTTTGACCTGCTGTAATCTTTTCTCCAGCTCAAGGCGCATAAAAGCTGCCAGGTTCTCGTCCCCGAAGTCCGTGCCATCCATCAAAATCGCGATTTGATCTGCAATTGAAAGATTTTCCATAATATCCTTTCTCATTATTATAGTGAAAACCCTATTGAAAAAGAAATGAATAATATTGATAAGTTAGTAAACGTGTCCTTAAAACAAAAAAGCCCCAACAGGGCTCTTTATTTCTGTGCCCCCATGGGGATTCGAACCCCAGTTTTAGCCTTGAAGGGGCTGCGTCCTAGGCCTCTAGACGATGGGGGCAGAGAGAAGTATTTTAACATTTGATTTTGCACAGGTCAAGCAATTGGTACCACAAAAAAGGAAACTGCCGGTTATGCACCGGCAGTCCAAAGGAGGATTAGCCACCAGTTCTCCTAGAGGAGCAAGGCAGCATAAGGAGGGATACGCTGTCGTCCGGTGGCGATACCACTACTACTAAAGGTTTTGGTATCTGTGGATATAGTATATCTAAATTGTCCAATTAGCGATTAACGAACCATTAGAATTATGTTGGAAAGAGATATGTTTTAAACATCAGGAAAGGAATTTATAGCTATAATTCCTGTAAGCAGGAATATTTATTAAGTAAAGGATTAGCATGACACAGGCTTATTACCGAAAATGGCGCCCAACCGTTTGGGATGAAATTGTGGGGCAGGAAGCAATTGTACACACACTGCGCAACGCTGTAGCACAGGACAAACAAGTGCATGCGTATCTGTTTTCTGGCCCGCGTGGAACCGGAAAAACCTCCACTGCGCGCATCTTAGCAAAAGCAGTCAACTGTGCTCATCCTGACCGGGCAGCTCATCCCTGTGAGCAATGTGAAAACTGTAAAGCCATCAATGCAGGGCGATTCCTAGACCTGATCGAGATCGATGCGGCTTCTAATACCAGTGTGGATGATGTGCGTGACCTGCGTGAAAAAATAAATTTTTCACCTTCGCAGGGTACATTTAAAGTGTATATCATTGATGAAGTGCATATGCTTTCTACCGCTGCATTCAACGCTCTTTTAAAAACGTTGGAGGAACCCCCGGCACATGCCATTTTTATCCTGGCGACCACCGAAATTCACAAGATCCCTGCCACTGTGCTTTCACGATGCCAGCGCTATGAATTTCGGCAGATCCCTCTCAACCATATTACAGCACAGTTAAAAACTATCGCCGAAGCGGAAAAGTTAGATTTCGAGATGGATGCACTGACCATGATCGCACGCCAGGCGACCGGCAGCATGCGCGATGCCATTTCACTGATGGATCAGATCGCATCAACCGGAGAGAGGATCTCTCTGGTTTTGACCGAAGAAGTACTGGGCACGACATCCAATGAAAAAGTGATCCAACTTGTAGAAGCATTAATAAAGAAAGCGGCTGATCAAGCAATTTCTGCCATTCACGCAGCACTCGACAGCGGTACCGATGGTCGCCAATTTTCAAACCAGATCGTGGATTATTTACGCGCTTTGATGCTCGTTAAGATCGGCAACAGCAAGGACGTGGAAGCTACACAGGAAATGAAACTGGTAATGCAGACACACTGTGATTCCGTGAGTGTAGAAAAACTAGCAATCTGGATCCGCGTTTTCAATCAAGCACTGCATAATCTAGGATCTCGCTGGCAACCCAGTCTGGCGCTGGAATTGGCGGTGGTGGAATGTTTGGAAGAAACGCAACCAGCTCAGAAACCTGTGATCGAACATGCTGCTGCTAATTCACCCACTCAAAAAAGCACACCGAAACCAACTTCTCAACCGGTCACAGATAAAAAAGTCGAAAAGCAAAGTTTTCCATCCGCTGAAACATCACAAACTAAGGAAGAAAAATCGGCAGCGGTTGTGAAGGATGTTGCTGAACCCAAGGAAGCCCAGAAAAAAGAGCAGGAAGAAAATATCACGCCACAAACCGGGAACTCTTCTGAAGAAGAGGTGCGCAACCGCTGGCGGGAAATCCGTGCTTTGGTGCGCCAGGAGAAACCACATACTGAAGCGCTGCTTAATTCGTGTAAATCCATCCATCTGGAAGGGAAGAAGTTAAAATTAGGTTTTGAGAGCGACCTGTTAAAAACTAAAATGGATACAGAGACCAACCGGGAAATTACCGGCAAAGCCATTCGTGATCTGCTTCATCTCGATGTCATCATCGAATGTGAGGTCGTAAAGAATAAAAATCATACCAATCAGCCAACAGGGCAGCATGGCAATCTTGTAAACACTGCCCTCTCACTGGGTGGCGAAATTATCGATAAGGAGTAAGACAAAATGTCCAAAGGTCCGAAAGGATTGCTCAATTCAGAGAATTTATTAGGTCAGATGCGCCAGATGCAGGAGCAGTTGAAGGTTGCACAAAAAGAATTGGAAAAAGAAGAGATCAGTGCCGATATCCGTGGGGGAGCGATCAAGGTTACTTTTACTGGTGGGCAGATCTGCAAAGCTATTGAAATCGACGAGGACTTATTGAAAAACGTGGATGCAATAACCATGGAATCTCTACTGGTTGAAGTGGTCAACAAGGCGCTCGACAAAGTTCGTAAACAAACGATGAAAAAACTGGGTCCTATCAGTGGAATGGGAAGATAAGGGAACTCGTTTATGCCACTGCTCCCGGAACCACTCCAACGTTTGACCCAGGCTTTTGAGCGGCTGCCTGGCATTGGACCGAAAACGGCTTCACGTCTGGCGTTTTTTATTTTAAAAGCGCCCGAGCAGGTTTCCACAGAATTGTCAGAGGCTTTGAAAGGACTTCGCCTTTCCATCGGGACCTGCCCAATTTGCTACAATATTACGCTTGCCAATCAACCGCGCTGCGACATTTGTGCGGATGCTCATCGTGATGACAGCATCATTTGTGTTGTCGAAGACCCCATGGATGTGCTGGCGATCGAACGGGCGGCTGCCTTTCAGGGAAAATATCACGTTCTGCATGGAGCGTTATCTCCCATTGAAGGTATCGGACCGGATGATCTGCGCATTCGCGAATTGGAAGAGCGCGTGAAAGCCGGGAATATTCAGGAGATCATTATCGCCACCAACCCCAGCATGGAAGGGGATGCCACAGCGTTATATCTGAAAAAGCAACTGGCTTCTTACCCTGTGCATATTACCCGCCTGGCGCGCGGTTTGCCAGTGGGTGGGGACCTTGAATACACTGACCAGACTACCATCCTGCGAGCTCTGGCGGGCAGACAGGATATGTAGCTTTTCTTATGAAAACAAAAAAGGAATCGCGCTTGCGATTCCTTTTTTGTTAACTTTGTAAAGTTCATTCCCAAAGGATGCCGAATTTATCAATGCGGATATATTGTTTCGTGGGAGTCAGGCGAATTTCTTCCACAGTCAATAAAGCCGGGGTCCATTTTTGGCTGAGGACGGATTTTTGGTCGTTCAACTGTGCCTGCAAAGTCGTCAGCTCTTCTTGATAATCAGCAAGCACCTGCTGCGCTTCTTGCAGCTTGGCTTGCGATTCTTGAAGCATGCGGTTCTTGGTAAGTGAACTGGAAAGACCGGTAACTTTTTTCTTGGTAAGCAGAGTGAGCACGGCCTGCCCACCCCTGCCAAGCAGCTCCAGCCGTCGGTTGTTTACCTCGCTTTCCACTTTTTCCACGCGCAGTTTTTGGCGATCGACCTTATTCTGTGCACTGAGGATCTTGGTTTGGTAACCTCGTTCCAATACTGCCATCTCCGTTTTCATTTTGTCCTGCGCGGCAGCAGCCAGACGTTGCTCGAACGCGGCACGATCTTCACCTGCCTGTGATTGCAGACCGGTTTCCTTATTACGAAATACTGAAAGGCTGTCACTTTCATAGATCCACTGTTCGAATTCCTTCTGCCGCTCCGCCCACCACTTGGGATCCTTCATCCATTCACTCAGGTTTTTATGATCCATTTTGGAATTATCCGCAGATGAAAGACTTTCCCCAGTAAGGTTGGCAGTGAGATTGCCATTCCAATCCAGCGCACGCTGTGGAGGAGTGGGAATGATCACGGTGATGGTGTGACTGGTATTAATGACCGGACTGCGCGAATAAAAACTTACTTCCGCTTGCCCAAGGAGAGAAGCCTTTTTTCCAGTAGAACTACCGTCTTTGCGCACATAGGATGCTGCAACTGTGTATGAAGCAGCACTGGCAGAGGGGATAGTGGAATAGGTTTCCACTTTCGCTTTTTCTTCTGTAGAAGACTCTGGCGTTTGAACACCGGCTAATTTATTCAAAGCGGGAATCTGCTGAATGGATAAAGGACCTGTAAGATAATCCATTGCCCAGCGCGTTTGGAAGATGATCGGTTGTTTTTCATTCACATTTTGCAGTAAGAAGACGCGTTTCCCCAGCGAGGATATAGTCTTATCCAGCGCGGCACGGCTCAATCCACCGGCGGCGCTTTCCAGACCATCCAGCAGGCGTTGCTTATCCTGGTCGGTCTGTAACCTACCGATCATCCAGGTGCCAGCATTGGAGAGAGCTTTGTAATCGACATCAATAGGGTTCTGGGTGGTGAGAACCAACCCCAATCCAAAAGCACGTGCCTGTTTCAACAGGCGAATAATAAGCGGCTTGGAAGGCGGATTGGCAACTGGGGGAAGATAGCCCAGGATCTCATCGAAATACAGGAGTGCTCTGATGCTGGTGGTGCCGGTTTGCTTGCGCATCCAGGTGTCGATGGCTGCGAACAACAGGGTGACAAAGAACATACGCTCCGTATCATCCAAATGTGCAAGATAAAAGACACTGTGGCGTGGTTTTCCCGAAGGAGTGAAAAGGAAATCTGCCACATCCAACGGCTGTCCTTCGATCCAGGATTGAAAAGAAGGGGAAGCTAAAAAGTTATTCAACTGCAAAGCCAGATCATCACGCTCTTTCTTGGGGAAAAATTTATCCATTGGAAAAGCGCCCAGTTTTGTAATGGGTGGATCCTGGATAAGCAGAATGAGAGCGGTCAGATCGAGCGGAGTGTTATTCTTCCAACTATGCTCAATAATATTGGCAATTAAAATATGCTCGCGTGAACGCAACGGATCAATATCTTTGAATCCGACCAATGTTAACAGGGCAGAAACGGTACTGGAGATCATTTCACGTAGCGATTCCTCGTTTTCATCCCAATTCACCTGGGGTGGGTTGAAGGAAGTCAAAATGTTGACCGGGATGCCTTTGGAGGAACCGGGAGTGTAAATGGCGCGTTCCACACTGCTCTGCAATTTAAGCAAATCCTCTTTGCCAATCTCCCATTCCTGCAGCCCTTTCTGCCAGTTTTGCGCAGTGATGGATGACATCTCGGGAATGGTTTTTCCTTCGCTTCGAGCTAGATCAGGGTTGATCCAGGGTTCAAAATCAGCGGGTTTTAATTCAGGAAAATGCAGAAAGAGATTGGTTAGATCACCTTTCGGATCAATAATGATGGCGGGAACTTGCTGCATGGCAGCCTCTTCCAATAAACCAATACATAAACCGGTTTTTCCTGATCCGGTCATACCGGTAACAATGGCATGGGTTGTAAGGTCATCCAGATCATACAACAGCGGCTGATCGGCAATGAGCTTCTTCTTGGATAGATCAAAAAGTTTTCCCAAATACAGTTCTCTATTTTTTCGATTGATCATTTCTCACCATTTCATTTCTTGATATGCTTATTGTATATGCAGAAATAAGCGTTGAGTAGATATTTCATAAAAACAACTGTGTGGATATAATCAAACCAAACATAAAGGCACAGCATGGGAATTGATTTTCATACCTATTCATTGAAAATTGTAAATGGCGCAGAACTGGCTGCTGCTGGAGATTATCTGGTGATGGCGAGTTCCTCGAAAAGTCACCGCCATCGTAAAGGGGAAATTCTTGCGCTGCTGCTGGATTTCAATGATCCTGCAGCGATTACAGAAACTGAAATAAAAAAGATAACCACGGAAGCCGGAAAAACTTTCTTCGAAACACCCGGGTCCGTTACCAATGCACTTCAAACAGCTGCAGGGTTCATTAATACTGCCATCCTGGAGCGCAACCTATCGGCCGATTCCGGAGAACCCCTTCGGGCAGCAGGTTGTTTTGTTGTTTCCCATAATGGGTATTTATTTATGGCACAAGCAGGCAACACGCATATCTTTCTTATTGAAGGGGAGACCTTCACTCATTTTCAAAATTCGGATATGAATGAACGCGGATTGGGTACTGCCCGGCGTTTTGCTTTGAATTTTCAACAGGCTACCCTTTCTGCCGGGGACCTGATCGTTCTTTCGACAAAAGCCCCCGCTACATGGGACAAAGAACATTTAACAGGCAGTCATCAACTTGGTATGGAACAGGTTTACCGCAGATTGATGAATCAACTGCAAGATGACCTAACCGCGCTGGTGATCAAATGTAAAGAAGGGAAAGGGGTAATTCAAGAGGAGCAATGGTCCGAAGAAATTGCCGGACTTCACTCGGATCAAGAGAGCCAGAGTAAAAAACAAGAGGAATTCCCAGCGAACGAAGAGAAAGAGACAGATTTTACACCTGCTGATCTTAAAGCACAGGATGATCTTTTAGATCAACGCAGTATTCCCGATGTAGAAAAACCCACTCAGGATGATCTTACACAGGAAAATTTTTTTCCTGAAAAGATCTTCGATGAGATCAATATCGAACCTGGACGACCAGAAAAAGCACATTCCGAAGATAAAAATAAATCTTTTGAAGAAGAACCGCGCAGAATCCGAAAAAGCGAATTTGTTAAAAATCGACCAGGGAAAAAGTCAGATGGTCAACCGTCTAAAGTAAAAAATGCACTGCAAGACTTTTTTGTCAAACTCGGCAGACAACTATCCGCCGATTCCACCCCGCTGGAAGGAGGCGGTTCAACCCATCTGTTGAATATCATCGTGATCGCCATTCCCCTTATTCTGATCATCACGGCTATGCTGGTGTATGTTTATAGCGGCAGACATGAACAACACCAGGCATATTTGGATGAAGCCCAATCTTATATCACACAGGCGACCACGATCGAAGACGCTTCGCAGCAGCGAGAGTATTGGACGAAAGCATACGATACCGTACTGAAAGCCCTTGAATTTGGAGATAGCGATCTTTCGGCTACATTATTGACACAGACCCAAACCATTATTGACGATATGGATCTGGTCACCCGCTTGGATTTCAGACCTGCTACAACCTCTCAATTCTCTCAGGATGTGGTGCTTACCAAGATCAAGAGCAACGATTCCGGAATTTACCTGCTGGATAGCGCCGGGGGAAGAATCTACCGCACGCTGGCAAATTCCAAAGGTTTCTATGAAGTGGATTCAGCTTTTCAGTGCGGACCGGGAACTTATGGTGTGATCACACTGGGAAAGATCGTGGATTTCACCACATTACCGACCAATACACGCGCTTATGAGGTTCTGGCAGTGGATGCGGCTGGGAACCTGCTGTATTGCTCACCCGACAGCGAACCGGTACCGAGCTCACTCATTTCGGCAGAAAATGAGTGGGGCAGAATTGCTGCAATAAGTTTGGATGAATACACTCTGTATGTGCTGGATGCCGAAAAAGACCGCATCTGGAGTTATTCAGGGCATGATTTTGAGATCGCGGCAATGGCAGGCATCGTGTTCAGCACCCATCCTGTTGATTTTCTAGGAACAGAGGAGGTTGATCTGGGGGGTGCGTTGGACCTGATTGTGAACAAAGAAGATATGTTCATTTTGCATGAAGACAGCCACATGACGACCTGCCAATACAACCCTTATCGGGATGGGAATGCAACAGAATGCCAGGATCCTACTACCTATGGCGACAGCCGTATCGGTTATGAAAAGAACCCCCTGATATATTTCGATGCACAATTTCGGGTAATTCAAGAAACAACGTATCCCAATTCAGCTTTCTATATTTTAGACGCTGCGCAACGGGCAGTGCTGCAATACAGCTACCAATTGAATTTGGAAAAGATGTTAAAACCGCAGCCCAGCAAAACCTATCCCCTGCCGGAAACAGAAATGACCGGGGTGGGTGTTTCGGCAGAAAAAGAATTATTCCTGGCTTTTGGGAACCAGTTATACGTAGGAGATCTGCCCTGATCGTATCAGACAAGTGTTACCGCTCTTTGATGGCTTGAAGGATCTTCGCTTCCAGTTTCTCACCGATTCCCGGCAGGCTATGCAACTTTCCCGCTTGAGCAGCTATGTGTAATTCTGCAAGGGTGGTAATTCCCAATGTTTTCCAGATCAGAGCGGTGGTCTTTGGTCCCACACCCGGCAACTCAAGCCAATCCAGCAGGGAGGGGGGAATCTCAGCTTCCAGTCTTTTTAGAAAAGCGAACTCTCCAGTTTGATTCAATTCTGTAATTTTCTTGGCGATGGCTTCCCCAATACCCGGGATGGTTTGAAGAGTTTGAATATCCATCTCTGCAAGTTTGGCGGGAGTATTGCGGATGCTATCGGCAGCGCGTTCATAGGCAGTGATCTTAAAACTGCTTTCCCCTTTGATCTCCAAGAGCTTGGCAATTCTGATCAGGATGCGAGCGATGTTATCATTATCCATAAATTAATTATAGTGAAAAAGGAACCGCAATGAAAATGAATATTTTCAATCTGGTTCAAAAACCAACACTGCTGATCGATCTGCAAAAAGCCAGCGCCAACATTACTGCCATGAGTACCAAGGCTGCACAAAACAAGGTGATCCTGCGCCCTCATTTCAAGACACACCAATCGGCACGCGTCGCGGAATTATATAGAGAAGCGGGTGTCAATGCGATCACCGTCTCATCCGTGGAAATGGCGCAGTATTTCGCAGCGGCAGGCTGGCGGGATATCCTGATCGCCTTCCCCTTGAATTGGCGGGAAATAGAGGCAGTGAATGCACTGGCAAGCGAAATCAAGCTGGCTGTGCTTGTGGATAGCCCGGAGAGCACAGATTTTTTGGCTGCGAAAGCCAGCCATGCTATGGGAGTATGGGTAAAAGTGGACACCGGGCTGCATCGAGCCGGCATCTGGTGGCAGGAAATGGAAGATATTAAGGATCTTGCAGCTAAGATCATGCAATCGCCCAAACTGCACCTACAAGGTATCCTCACGCATGCCGGGCAAACGTATCGCGCCAATTCACCGGAAGCGGTGCGAGAAAGTGCATATGCCAGCCAGCAAGCCATGCTGGAAGTTAAGAAGCATTTAATAGAACAGGGAATGACGAATATTCAAGTATCCATCGGAGATACTCCCGGCTGCCGCCTGCTGGATAATTTTCATGGTGTGGATGAGATCAGACCGGGCAATTTCATTTTCTTTGATCTGGAACAATGGCAGTTAGGCACCTGCCGCCCCGAAGAGATCGCAGTGGCGGTGGCATGCCCGATCGTTTCAAAAAATGCTTCTCGCAATGAATGGGTCATCTATGGGGGAGCCATTCATTTTGCGAAGGAGACTCTGCAATACAAAGGGAGAGCCATTTACGGTATGCTGACGGGAACTGTTCATGAACCGTTTGGTTCTCTACAAACTGATTGTCTATTAACGACGACCACGCAAGAACATGGGATCATGGAAGTAACCTCATCTGTTTTTTCTCAATATCGGGTGGGGGATGTGATTCAGATTTTTCCGGTTCATTCCTGCCTGACAGTTCAAGCACTGGGAGAATATATGGATATTGAAACCGGTGAATGCATCTCTACCATGGTAACAAAAAGGAATGGCTGTTTATAAACCATTCCTTTTTGAATGCTATCCGTAAAGTATGGTGATTGGTACGGGAATGAAGGTAAGGATGAAAACTAAGATTACCACAACCCCGATCAGTTTCCGTTTCTTATCAAGCTGGGTGATCTGATCGAGCGGTTCGGCATAGGATCTGCCCATCAATAAGGCAAGTACAGCCCAGAACCACCAGACATTCCAGAAGAAACCCAGTAAAACTAAGCCAGCGATGATGAAGGGAAGAATACGCTTGGAATTTTTTGTTCCAAACAATGCTTGAAAAACATGACCACCATCCAACTGACCGAACGGGATCAGATTCAGCATGGTCACAAAAAGACCTGCCCAACCAGCCCAGGCGACCGGATGCAGCATCACATCTTGCCCTCCCAGAGGGATCGGGTTGCCGGTGAAGAAATATTTAGCCCAATAGATCAGCAGTGCAAGACCACTTTGACCCGCGGGCTGCGGAAGCAGCTTTCCAAAACTGATGTATTTTAGAAGCAAATAAAGCAGTGAATTCCCTTCCATTTGCAACCCACTGCCTGCCGGTATCACCTGAGGTAATGGATACACCTCAGATAGGTTCAGCCCGATCAGCAGCACGATGATGGATACAATCAGACCACTTAACGGACCTGCCACAGCGATATCAAATAATTGTTTTTTATTCTTTGGGATGGAGCGCATGTTGATGAACGCCCCCATGGTGCCAAAAGAACTGAATGGAAACGGGATGAAATAAGGGAGCGTAACATCTACCCCATGTTTTTTACCCATAAAATAATGTCCGAATTCATGTGTGCCCAAAATTGCTAGCAATGATACGGTAAAAGGCCAGCCATTTTTCAAAATGACGAGAACTGCCTGCCAGGTATCCTGTGGAAGGGCAGTATCCAAGCCGTACAAACCGCCTGTGAAGAGAACGCTGATCACTGTCAGAATGAAAAAAATCAGGTTCATGCGCGGATTCGTCTTTTGAGGTTTGGCAATCTCAGGAACGATAAAAATTGCCTGCTGATCCCCTTCCATACGAAAAACTGGAATTAATTTGAAAGGCTTTAACGCTGCTTCCAATGTGGCATACGCACTTTCACTATCGGGATTCTTTAACTGCCCGGTGAATTTTGCAATATACGGATTGGTCTGGTTCGGACCGTACGCAACATTACTGATCACAAATTCCCTTGCGACGATCTCGTAATATTTCAATTGATCATTTTCCATGATGCAGTTTCCCATTCTTGTTGAGCGTTATTGTACTTAGTTTAGGGGAAATAGAGCATAAGAATTTTCTTAATGAAGCGGGAATGGATGGGAGTCGGACCCACCACGACCTGCATAACAGCCCGTCACCGGTTTTGAAGACCGAGGGACCCACCGGGATCCTACCATTCCCGATTAAAGCATATCCCAGAGCGGGGAGCTTGTAAAGAGAAGGTGGTCATTGAGTGAAATATCCACAGTATATTAGGTGTAATTTGATAAACTGAGAAAGGGAATGTTTTATGTATTGGTGCCCAAGGTGGTTACCGTGAAATAAAAAATTAGGGTTGGCCAAAGTCGCATAATAATTACTGACTTGTTCGACTTGATTTCAATATGATAGATACAACTTGTTTCCACCTTCACTCATAATCGATGTTAATCTGGAAAAATTCGATGTGAAACCGAGAATAAAAATGCAAATCAGAAGCAATAGGAATATGGTGAATAGTATGGTTTCTCTTCGAAAAAATTGTTTCCATTGAATTCTGTTTTTTGAATCCAGTGCAAAAGTAGCAAAAGGTATCAGAACAGGGACAAAGGCTAAATGAAACCGTGGCTCTGCGATAATAAATAGATGTGGTAATCCATAACAGATTAAAAAAAGGATGACCAATGACACAACCATCTTGTTGTTTCTTGCTTGCCAAAGCCCTGTTACCCCAAGTATCAGGATGGATCCCCAAGGAATTACTAGAAGTGAGTAAATAAGAGCCAACCAGGGTTGAGGAATTGCTCCAACCAAATTATTGCTATAAAAGTAAAAGAATTCCCGGTCTTCTGGCCCTATTAATTTGACTAATCTCGCGAATATTCTCCGACTAGCTTCAAATGGATCTTTTTGAATAAATTCAATAGCTTGTTGCATACAAAAACGATCACGTTCTCCATCATCTAGAATATTCATGGGGATGATCGCAATTTTTGAAACAAATCCCCCATCCCCTTCTGGGTGGTAGCCGATAAAAAGGTTATAGCCTAAACTATTTTCCACGAAAGAGGGTTTTTTCATGATGGCAGAATTCCGAATACTCCAGGGAAGACAAGCACCAAAGGCGACCAGTAAAAAAATTAAACCAGCTTTCTTCCGGCGTGGACTATGACAGCTAATCCATATCCCCGAAAATAGAGTAAACACTGCGAATATCGAGCGTGTAAACATGGTTATGCCGCATATTAAACCTGCCAATATTATCCACACCCAAGACTTCTTTTTAATTGAATAAAGAATAGAAGTAATGGATAATAATCCAAGCACGACATAGAGATTCTCAGATGCCAATCCGATAGGATAAACTAAAAGGATTGGGTAAAAACTAATACCGACACCAGCCAGAATACAAACTCTTTTTGAAAAAGCCAATTGATGACCAAGCAGTGCTGCAAGGGGAGCAAGAGCCGCAACCAACCCGACCTGTACGAGACGAGCGAAGACAAAGCGGAGGGAATCTGGCGCAAAAAAATATACGAATGCTAAAAAAAAGGGATAGCCTGGAGCACGAAAGGTAGTTTGCAATCCCTGATCTGGAAAGGGAAGGTGGTCGATATCGAGAAATTGAGAATAATATGGGCGGAGAATTTCAACGTCTGCTTTGGAATACCATTTGAAGCCATTTCCATCCTTCAATGATCTCGCGAGCATATCATACTGAAACATGTCATCCAGGGCGATAGGTTGATCAATAAAAATGGTAACAATAATCAGGTGAATAAGAAAAGAGGCAATAAAAAGAAGGAACAAGAGCTTTGGAAAGGTTTTTTTATCAATATAGGTTTCAAAGTGCTTAAAGCGCGTTGAAGTAGAAGTGCTATTCATAAAGAAAGCCTCCTCTGAAGTTCACTTCAGATTAGTTGTTTTTTGGCAACAAGAAAAATTGGTGCCTCTCATCCGAGGCAGTTGGTCGACCTTACTTTTCTATGGATATCGTTTTTATAGGAACACTCCTTTGCGTAATTCCGCCAAACAGTGTACCCACGAGTATTCCTTCAAGTAGATATGGTAGTACTAAGTAAACGAATAAACTTTCACTCCCTGTTTGAACGACGCCCTGGAATGAACTACGAAATAAGTAGCTTTGCATTAGGGCATCGGAAAGGCGGTTAACAAAAAAGCCGACAAATAGCACCAGACTCCCTATTCCTGTATAGCGAAATAAACCACACCAGTTTCTATTGGCTATGCCGAGGAAGAAGCCAAAGATACTTCCGGTGAGGATGGGGTAAAGGAACGGGATCAGAAAATATATCCCGTTTCCGATTGTAGTAAACGCATCAGGAAAAATTCTAAAGTAGAGCTGTGTACCCAGTGTGTTTGCTAGCAGGAAACCTACCGCTCCACTGAAGGCAAAAAGTTTTCTCCTCTGAGGGTCAAAGATGTTCCCTATTGCCAGTCCACCCACCCCGCCAACTAAAAGATAACTGAGTAAGTTAAGCAAATAGATCTGAAATCCGTTGAGTACCTGGTAGAAATTCAATGCTTCATTGAGCCCTAGCAAGGTAAAACCAAACGTAAAGGCAAGAATATTAATGGGGTAAGGTTGTCCCCAGAAAGATTTTGCTGCGAGGTGCTGATTTAGGATGCTGATCGGTGCTTCTATCAACTCACGTCCGAGGAAAAGACAAGTATTCAGAGAGCCCTTCTGGGTATGTTCAACAAGTGCTTCCTTGAACACTTCATTCATTTCGGCCCCAAACCGTTTACGAAAGCTTTTAGGATACAGACATAAACCTGCTAGGTAAATCCAGGATGCAATTCTAAACCAGGTGTTTCGATGCCATTCTTCTGGATGAACTTGCATGGCTTATATCTCCTTCGGATCGATAGAAACGGACAGCCGAACTAAGTCCTTCATTCTGGCAATTTCAGAAATCAATATTCTCCTCCCCAAGGAGGTCAAAGTATAGTCTTTCCGAGATCGACTGGTTTCATCTCCGCCTTCTTCGCCTTCTCCATTTCTTACAATCCAACCCTGATCTAATAACCTCTTGAGAGCGCCATATAAAGTCCCAGTACTGAAGGTAATTCGCCCGCTGCTTACCTGAGTAACCTCTTTCATAATGGCATAGCCATGCTTCGGGCCCGAAGACAGACTAAGTAGGATGAAAAACGTTGCTTCCGTAAGTGGAAGGAAAGATTTTGAATCAGATTTAGTTTGCATATCACTATCTCCTTACATTCGTATGGCGCTACCAGACATGTCGCACAACGACATATTAGCACTCTCTACAAAATAAGTCAAGAAAGTAAATGAGAAAGAAGAATGGAAGTTAACGTGTCAAAGTGATTTTTTCGATTCCTTTAACCTGTGAAAAAGAAGCTCCCTGTGAAAGAAAAAGCTGCACCAGATCTGCATCGATGATGCGGATGCCTGCCAGAATATCCAAACCATGCTCAAATAAAATGGGAGACATGGGTGTGCTGGGTCCCAGCATGACCTTGAGAGCAGTGGGATTGCA
>CAYLUJ010000003.1:46667-55174 GCA_964386805.1 uncultured Pelolinea sp.
CTCTTCCGCCGCATTGGTGATCAAGGTATTAGCGGTCATCGCAACGATATCCGCCTGCGGTAAGAGCCGGGGAGCATCGCATGGACTGAATTCACCAGCCGCGGGATTTAGATCAATCACCCATACAGCTTCTGCAACCTTTACTAGCCTGGGAATGAAAGGGAAATGTCCGATTAGTGCGATCTTCTTTCCTTTGCCTTTTTCTTCAAGCAAATCGGCAATATTCAAGGCTTGCAAATTATTTTGAAGAGGTTCTATCAAAGAGTTAATAGCTGCCAGCCCAATTCCGACTTCGAGAGAGTTCTTGGATACGCTCATCGCAGCGATCTGCAGAGCAGTTTTATCTAATAGATACCCTGCTTGTGAAACCAGTTCCTCTCCGTGTGGTTGACTGCTCAAAACAGTGGATGCCATCCCGCTGAAGTGACTGGTCATCAGAATGGAGTGTGTACAAACACCAATATTTTTCACGGGATAATCCTCCCGGAGGTAATCCAGAAGATCCTGCAGAATTGGTTTCATCGAAAAGTCCTCCCCATATGATTCTAAATCAAAATACATCCAAACTATTGAAAAGAATGAAAGTTAATTTATCGAAAGAAGACCCACGGGAAAATTTGGTATAAAACTGGCTGCAGCCAGAGCATGCAGAATCCCAACAGTACACCCAGCGCCCAACCTGCAATGACGTCACTGAGATAATGAACGCCCAAAATGACCCGTGCAAGGCTTACCCCAAAAACCCAGATGGTAACGATGATGGCAAGCGGGGTTAGATGCAGTCCCCAAAAAAGCACAGCCAGCATGGCAGCCCTGGTGGCATGACCGGAAGGAAAGGAATGTGGATCGCTGTTGCGGTAGATCGCTCCCCATTCGCCTGCCGGACGGCTGCGCTTGATGATGAATTTAACCGCTAGTACTAAAACGGCTTGAATCAAAATGGAAGCCGCCAGAAAAGCGGAATAGGTATGCCAGATGGATTTTGAAAAGAACCAGATTAGAAAGAGAAAAGCCAGCCAATACCAGGAATCTCCGGAATGTGCCAGAAAGACAGCCAGAGGATGCAGCACTTTGTTGTCTCCCAGGCTGCGCAGTTTCTGAGATTGAGAGACATCCTTCTCCAGGATATTTTTAATAAAAGCTTTCATGCAGGCAGGATTCCCTTTCTTAAGATGGAACCCATTTTAACATTAATCATTCAGGGGATGTAAGAAGATTTCGTTTACAATACAATCTTAGCAAGAACAATAAGGAGAGGGCTATGACCAAATTATTCCAGGTGGATGCGTTCACCAACCAGATCTTTCACGGCAATCCGGCGGCAGTATGTTTATTGGAGACCGAAAAGACGGCTGCCTGGATGCAAGCGCTGGCAGCAGAAATGAATCTCTCGGAGACGGCATTTCTGACCAAGCGCGAAGATGGCTACGGTCTGCGCTGGTTCACACCAGCTACCGAGGTGGAATTATGTGGGCATGCCACCCTGGCAAGCGCCTGGATTCTTTTTGGTGAAAAGATTATCCCTACCGATCAGGTGATCCATTTTCACACATTGAGTGGATTACTTACTGCACGCTGGGAGAAGGGTGCGGTTGTATTGGATTTTCCTGCTTTTCGTGGAGCCAAACCAGTTGTAAGACCTGCTCTTCTGAACGCTTTAGGTGTGGAGCAGGGTATGATCTGGCAGGTGGGAACGCACTGGCTGGTGGAAGTGGAGCGTGCGGAATTGGTCAGAAAAATGAGACCCAATTTTAATAAAATGATGGAACTGGAAAACGGCGACTTGGCAGTGACCAGCTTATCGGATGACCCGGCTTATGATTTCATCTCGCGCTTCTTTGCCCCTGCGTTGGGAGTGAATGAAGACCCGGTCACCGGGTCGGCGCACTGCAGCTTAGGACCTTTCTGGATGGAAAGATTGAATAAAAATCCACTGCGAGCATTTCAGGCATCTGCACGTGGCGGCAGCATGTTGGTTGATGTTAAAGGGGAGCGTGTAGAACTGCATGGAGAAGCAGTAACGGTTTTCCATGCTGAATTGAATAATTAAGAGCCCCTAATTCTTAGAGAAAGTTAGTTCGCCCGATGCCATACTCCGGTCCATTCTGGAAGAATCTGCCATTCCTTTTCATCGATATCCTGAGCGAGCTTTTGACCAAAGAAGAAGGTGATCTTTTCCTTTGCTTCTGTCACTGAATTAAATCTATAGTCGGTGCGGATCACTTTGCGTTGAAAACCCCATTTGGATTCGATGCGCTCATAATATTCTGTAAGTGCCAGAGTAGGGGGAGCGGGAGTTTCTCTCCCTGTTCCCAGTGTTTCCATGATAAAGAGATATCCGGAGAGCTTGGTCACCCGCTGCATTTCTTGAATGAAGCGATCGATTTCCTCCTGCCAGGTTTCCGGAAACCAACCACAAAAGTGACCGGCAGCCCATCCAGCAGTGGTCACATCTGCCCAAGAATCCCGAATGGGGAGGAGGCGCATATCGCCCTGTGCCAGGTTCCAAGTCCCAGAAATCCGTTGTTTTTGTATTTTCTGTTCCAGTAGCATGGGTAGACTGATATCCAAGGCAACCAGATCAGGTTTCTGTTCTTTAAAAAGCAAAGGCAATCTGCCCGTACCGCTGCCTAGGTCAAGAATATTGCGAGCGTTTATAGGGGTAAATTGCAGGATGGTTTTCAGAAGATTGTTCTCAAAATCTTCCGCGTCAATCATCTGATGGTAACTATGTGTTTGATGCTGATAAATTTCAATGAAATGATCCATGCTAATTCCTTTGTGTGGTATCCAAAGCAACCGATAATGTTGTATTTGCCAATTGCTCGATAATCCCAATAACAGCAGAATTATCCAGACCTTGCATACCGTTCTGCAGCATGGCTTGATAAAGCTGTGTGGTGATGGCAGTCAAAGGCAAGGGAACACCAAATTCATGCGATGACTCCATGATGATATTGAGATCCTTTGCCTGCAGCCCGGCTTTGAATCCGGGAGTGCGGTTTCCAGCAAAGAGACGCTGCGGTTTATTATCGAGCGTCCAGCATTGAGCAGCTCCTTTTTGAATTGCCTGGATAACCTTTTGCGGGTCTGCCCCGGCTTGCTGTGCGAAGATCAACAATTCTCCCATGGCAACCATCTGGGCGGCGACCATGATCTGATTGGCAGCTTTGGCGATTTGACCGGCACCGCTCTCCCCGACATAGGTGATGGTCTTTCCGATGGCGTTGAGAATTGGGCGTACTTTTTCCAGCGCTTCTTGCGGTCCACCCACCATAATGGCAAGTGTTCCGTTTATGGCACCGATATCACCACCACTGACCGGAGCATCCAAACTCATGACGCCCTTTTCTGCAAGCAGCCCGGCAAGCCTGCGCGCAACCATGGGTTTAATGGTTGAATTATCCACATAGATCAAGCCTTTGTGCGCACCTGCCAAAATGCCATGCTCTTGCAAGACCACTTTCTCCACATCTGGTGAATCAGGCAGATTGGTGAAAATCACATCCACCTGTTCGGCAACTTCCTGTGGGGTGGAGGCGCGAACAGCACCTTCACGGACAAGCGCCTCTACCGCTGCCTGACTGCGATTATGCACAACCAGGGGAAAACCGCTTTTTAAAATATTTCTAGCCATAGGTTTCCCCATGATGCCCAGACCGATATAACCTACTTTCATATCTGTCTCCTTATGAAAAAAAATCCATCAAAATTGGTTTCCTGGAGTAGAATTCGGTAATCATTATAAGTTGAAAGACAATAAAAATGCACACACAGGAACATGACCATTCAGCCAACACCATTGAAAATATTAAGCTGGCATTCTTTTTAAATCTTATTTTCGCAATAGCTGAATTTATCGGGGGACTATATATTAATTCTGTAGCTGTTCTATCTGATTCGCTCCATGATTTGGGTGACAGTATTTCACTGGGATTATCGTGGTATTTTGAAAAACTATCACATCGCAACCGCAATGGGAAATATTCTTACGGTTTCAGACGCTTTTCGTTACTCGGTGCAGTGATCAACGCCATTATTCTGGTGGTTGGATCTGTTTTCATCATCCGGGAAGCAATCTTGCGGTTGGCAAATCCAGTTCAAACCGATGTAAGGGGCATGGCAATTTTTGCTTTGATCGGCGTTGCGATTAACGGATTTGCGGCTTACCGCATGCAGCGTGGGAAGACGATGAATGCCAAGATGTTAACCTGGCATTTGCTTGAGGATGTTTTAGGTTGGGTGGCAGTATTAATCGTCAGCATTGTGATGATGTTCGTCAACCAGCCGGCACTGGATCCGATCCTTTCCATGGGATTATCCGTGTTTGTACTGTATAACGTAATCAAGACCCTTATCGAGACCATTTCCCTTTTCTTGCAGGCTGTACCGGCAGAAGTGGATATGGACGAGATCGAACGAAGAATAAAACGTTTGGAAAAAGTTGTGGATGTGCACCATACGCATGTGTGGTCTTTGGATGGTGAAGAAAATGTCTTAACCACGCATATCGTACTGGCTGAAGGAGCTAAAAGTCCAGAGATCCGTCTGATCAAGAATTCAATTCGCGAGATCGCAAGGGAATTTCGCTGTGAGCATACGACGGTTGAGTTTGAATACCTCAAAGACGACTGCTCCATGCCATGTTAAGAAAAATCTAGCAACCCACAGCCCGCAACCATTTTGTGGATTCTGCGTATATTCTAGAAAAGAAATGGAATTGTATGTACAGGATGGTGTATGATGGCAACGAAAAAAGAAAAAACAATTGATGTGACACCGCTTGAGGTTGAAGAAAAAGTCACGACTCCGAAAAAAGAAAATGCTACGGCTGTAAAAAAAGTAAAAGCGGAAGCATCTGAAAAGGCTACAAAGAAAAGCGAACCAGAAAAAGAACAACCGCAAACAAAAAGCTCCTCCCCATCATTTTTGCAGGGACCAATGCTTCTGGGTGCAGGATTGCTCTTTCTGGGCGTTGTTCTGCTGGTTGGTGAACTGCTTGGTTTCCGATTCGGTTCGATCATGTGGCCATTTATCTTCATAATTCCCGGTGGTGTGCTCTTTTTGAGCGCAATTTCTTCGCAAGATTCTCATGCCGAAGGATTAGCGATCTTGGGTTCCATGATGATGGCACTGGGTATCATCTTTCTCCTGCAACAAATCTTTGATATGTGGGCAAGCTGGGCATACGCTTGGGCATTGCTTGCACCGACTTCCATAGGAGTTGCCCAGGTCATTTATGGGAAGCAACATAATCGTGATTCTTTGGTAAAAAACGGAAAAGGATTGATCGAGGTCGGATTGACCATGTTCTTCATCTTTTTCGTTTTCTTCGAATTGATCCTGAATATCTCTGGTAAGGATCTGATTCCATTTGGTTTACCGGCTTTCCCGGTGGCTTTGATGGTGGTGGGTATTTTTGTAATTTTGCGGGCAATTCTTCGCAAAAAATAACCTAAAAGCAGGTGTTTTCAGCAGAGAGCACCTGCTTTTTTATTTATTTCCTCACAGCAAGATAATATAATTGAATAGCATGAAACTGGTAACGGGAGTTTAACTATGAATCTGGTGTATCTTGCTCTTGGAATTGCAATGCTGATCTTGGGGAGAAAATTCTTTTGGTTATTTACGGGAGGAATTGGCTTTTTCATTGGTTATACACTGGCGCCTAAAATATTACCCAACCAATCACAGAATGTTATTTTAATCATTGCAGTAGTTCTAGGGCTATTGGGAATTTTTCTGGCTATATTAATTAAAAGTGCGGCGATCAGCATCGCCGGGTTTGCTGCTGGTGCTTATGTGATCTATTCACTATTGCCCATGATCAATTTTGACCTTGGCAATTACTACTGGCTGGTGATCATTGTTGGTGGAATACTGGGAGCAATTTTAGCTGGAACGATGTTCGATTGGGCATTGATCATCCTTACTGCAGCCAGTGGAGCAGTGCTTATTTCAACGACATTGAATCTAACATTTCCACTTTCTGCAGTAGTGCTGGTAGTTTTATTCCTGATCGGCTTGATCGTTCAAGGAAATATGAGATCAAAAGATTGACCCCTATAAATTGTTGAAAAAATAAGCCTCCTTGATAGAATTAAATGAATAGTCAAGGAGGTTAGAATGAGAAAAAGATTCACTCTATTCATTCTATGTTTTGCACTTGCTTGCCTGCTGGTAGTTACAGCCTGTTCTTCCGGTGGTGTAGCAACACAAGAAGCTGAAATTCCTGAAGCAGCAGAAAAAGAAGAATCAGCAGTAGAAAAGTCGGAACCCGAAGAAACTGCTGGATCCAACGGTTTGGCAGAAGAAGAAATTGAAATTGAATTCACAACCTCAGATGGCAGAACATTAACAGCCACATACTATCCGGCGGCAAATCTTAATGCACCCGTTGTAATCTTGATGCACTGGGTGATGGGAGATAAGACGGATTGGACACAGATCGCCTACTGGCTGCAGAATCGAGGATTAGCCGGGGTCACTGAAAACATGACTGGAATTAACATGGAAATGCCCTGGCTAGATTCAAGCTGGTTTCCTCCTATGCCGGCGGGTAGATCCTACAATGTTTTGGCTTTCACTTTCTATAATTGCAAGGTCGATGGTTGTATGACCATTGAACGCGAAAAATGGCTTTTAGATACGCAGGCAGCTTTTGTAACTGCCATGACATTGGAGGGAGTTGATCCAACAAGGATCGTGGGTATGGGTGCGAGTGTTGGTGCAGATGCTGCTGTGGATGGATGCCAGTATATTAATATTAAATATCCTAATACTTGCCATGCAGCGATCTCTCTTTCACCAGGCAGCTACCTTACTTTAGATTATAAAGATGTGGTGGATGAATTAATTGACATAGAATCAGTAGGTGTAATGTGTTTCTATGCTACAGGAGATGCCGAATCAGCGCCGACTTGCGAATCGATCGAGGTGAATGAAAATTACACACCTGTTAAGTATGAAGGAAATTATCATGGCATGATGCTCATCCAACCCCAGTTGGATCATGACACATTAACTCTGATCATGGAATTTCTGGATGCTACTGTTGGAAGACATTAGGGTTATTAAATACGAAACTTGGTACCTAGTTTTTCGTATATTCAATATAAAAATAACCCGATAAAGGTGGTGGACGAAATGGCGAGATCAAGAATCTTTGGAAAGATTTTGAATCCCATTATAGAATCAATACTAAAATCACCACTCCATCCGCTCATGAGTGACCATTCTCTGGTGATACGGTATATGGGAAGAGAATCCGGAAAGGAACATTCTTTTCCTGCATACTATCAACAAGCAGGGAACTCACTGCAAGTACTGGTTGAGAAAACAGAAGATTGGTGGCGTAGTTTGAAAAATGGAGCAAATGTAAAAGTTATCATCAAAGGTAATGAACTGCGCGGTTGGGCGGAAGCCATTCAAGACCCTCCATCGGTGAAAGAGAATTTCTCTCAATTGCTCAAGGCAATCCCGGAGTTATCCACGGAATTGGAAGTCCGACAAGATGAAAGTGGTATTTATTTTAGCGAAGATATCGAAAAGAATCTTCAACAATTGGGTCTTTTAGCAATCACGCTTCAGGTAGAGTCTGCATGACTATCTATCATATAACTCCTCTCAATAAATGGCGCGAAGCATTGGAATCCGGTTTATACAGTGCGGACTCTCTTGAGAAAGATGGATTTATCCACTGCTGCACGAAAGACCAAACTGAAGATGTACTCAGAACATGGTTTCGAGAAGAATCGGATCTGATCCTCCTCGAAATTGATCCGGCACTGCTCTCTGCCGAGGTGAAATATGAAGATTCTCATGGGAGTAAAGAGCTTTTTCCACACATCTATGGACCACTCAATCTGGATGCAGTAGTTCGAGTTACTGTTTGCGCGTAAAGGTGAAACCAATGTTAAGACAACAAATAGATATAGAAAAATTTAATGAAAATGTGTTCTCTGTTTGGAGTGAACGCTCGCTTCTCCTAAGCAGTGGAGATTTTAGTACAGGAAAGTACAATTGCATGACAGTAGGATGGGGTAGCCTGGGGATCGTATGGAAAATGCCATTTGTGCAAATCTTCGTGCGACCCACGCGCTATACTCTGACATTTCTGGAAAGGTATCCCACTTTTACGTTATGTACCTTTCCTGATCAATATAAAGAGAAATTAGAGTATCTGGGGTCGGTATCAGGAAGGGATATTGATAAAATTGCAGAATCAGGGCTTACCCCGATTGCATCACAGGTCGTGGTTGCTCCCTCTTTTGAAGAAGCTGATCTCTGCCTGGAATGTGAAAAAATGTATTGGCAGGATCTGGACCCTAGCCATTTTCTACACCCGCAGATCGAAGAAAAATATGCGCTGAAAGATTATCACCGTATCTATTACGGATTGATCAAAGGTATTTTTAGAGCATAACGCGAATAGAAAACAGCCTCGTGATTTTGTAGTGCACCCCAATTATTGGACAAAAGTTAAGTAGAGCTGAAGGACTGAGTAC
>CAYLUJ010000004.1:0-24129 GCA_964386805.1 uncultured Pelolinea sp.
AGCTGGTATGCGGTAGAGAAATCTGTACAACCTGCGCGCCATGTTCTTCGAGCAATCGCACGGCTTCCTTTACTGCTGCCTCAACCTCCGGCTGGATACCTTCGATGAAGTATTCCAACGGCAGCCCGATGCGCAGCTCTTTCAGGTCACATTCACCGCTGCCAGCAGGGGAGAAAACAAGGGAGTCGCTGGTGGTAGCATCGCGCGGGTCAAAACCCGCCATGATGCGCAGAAGCGTTTCCACATCTTGAGCGCTGCGCGCCATCACACCCGCCGTATCGAGCGAGGAGCCGTAAGCAACCAGACCGTAGCGCGAGACACGCCCATACGTAGGTTTAATGCCGGTCACTCCGCAGAAAGAAGCTGGTTGGCGCACACTGCCGCCCGTATCGGTTGCCAGTGCAGCCGGGATCATGCGCGCAGCGACCGCTGCAGCGCTTCCGCCGCTGGAACCGCCGGGCACATGCGCGAGATTCCAGGGATTATGGGTAGGTCCATAAGCGGAATTTTCTGTTGAAGAACCCATCGCAAATTCATCCATATTGGTCTTGCCCACGATCACCACACCCGCATCCAGCAAGCGTTGGACAGCCGTGGCATTGAAGGGTGGTTGGAAATCTTCCAGAATACGCGATCCGCAGGTGCAGGGAAAGCCATCCACGCACAGCACATCTTTGACAGCGATAGGGAGACCCAGCAAAGCCGGGAGTGAAGCGCGTTTTCCGGCGCGCCATTCGACGAATGCTGCATCCGCGCGGTTGGCTTGTTCCAAGGCGTACTCGGGTTTAAGGGAAAGAAAGGCATGCACTTGCCCTTCCAGCGCTTCGATTCGATCAAGGAAATAGGAAGTCAGTTCGCGGCTGGAGAAATCACCAACTTGCAAGCCGGCCAGTAATTCTCGAATGGAATATTCTTTGAAATCCGCCATGACCATCACTCCAGAACAGGCGGAACGCGGAATTGGTTCTTTTCAGCATCCGGTGCATTCTGTAACGCCCTGTTGGTATCCAAACCCGGCTGCGGTTCATCCTCGCGCAAACCGCTGCGCAGGGGAAGCACACTGGAGGTGGGGGGGGTATGCTCGGTTTCCAGTTCCTGCAATGCCGCCACATGGTCGAGAATTGCCGAAAGTTGGTCAGCATAACGCCCGATCTCTTCTTCGCTGAGATCCAGCCGCGCCAGCAGAGCGATATGTTCTACTTCTTTCCTTGAGAGACTCATGCGCGTAATTATAGCGAGGTTTGCAGATTTAAGCGATTTTTCTATTTTTTTAGGTCGAATGTCAGGGTGAACTCTGCCCCACCCTCAGGGTGATTGTTCGCGGTCAGGTCACCGCCCAGCGCCTGAGCCAGCTTCTTGGAGATCGCCAAGCCCAGACCGGTGCTCTCCTTATCGCGACCTTTGGAATCCCCTTTGCTGAAACGCTCAAACAAAACTGGAAGCAAGTCCGGAGCGATCCCTTTACCGGTGTCGCGCAAGGTCATGCTCAAGCGATGCCCCTTTTTTTCAACAGCAAAATATAGGTCGCCCTGCTGCGGTGAATGGGTGACCGCATTCTGCATAAGATTGTTCAAAATCTGCTCCAAACGCAACACATCGGTGATCATTTCAACTTTCTCATCTGGAACATCTGTATGCAGGGTCAACTGTTTGGCATGCAAATGCGGTTTGAATTTATCAAGATAGGTATTCAGAAATCCGATCAGCTCCACCGGTTTCTGGATCAGGCTCAATTCTCCCGCATCCACCAGTGAAAGCGTGCGCAGGTCTTCGACCAGCAAGCGCAGAGTGTGATTCTGATCGAGCAGCACTTGAATATTCTTCTTATCCAGCGGATACACACCATCGAGCATGGCTTCCAAATTCGCCTGCTGCACCGCCAGGGGAGTGCGCAGTTCATGGGCAATATCCGCGGTCATGTTGCGGCGGTTTTGATCCTCTTTCTGTAATTCATCCGCCATGCTGTTGAACGTTTTGCCTAAATTGGCTGTTTCGGCAGGACCGGTTTCGCTCACGCGCTGGGTCAGGTCACCCTTTGCTAAATTCGCGGCTGCCTTCTCCAATGCACGAATGGGCTTGTACAGGAAATACCCTAAAATAACAGCCATCCCCAGCCCCACCAAAGCCGTGATAACCGCCGCCCGGATGGAGGAAGGTAGCAGCAGTTCCAGCAGCGCTTCATTGACATCCACAGTGGGGAACATGTAGCCAGTTTCCGGCAGCAGGTAGCCGATGGTGGTATCTTCCAGAATCAGCGTAACTGCTCCCTGCAAATCGGTCCCAAGATAGGTGCCGACATTTTCAGGGTCGGTTTGGTCAATGACCACATAGCCATCGGCGTCGATCAGACGGAAAGCCATATTATGCATGGCTTCGGAATCTTTCATCATACCGCCACGCTGCATCATGCCTTTTCCTGTTTGAGTAGATGCCAGCAGCGCTTCAGCGCCCTGCCACGTTTGATGCTCCTGGTAATATCCTTCCAGCGCTTTTACAATTTTTTCCGCCCCCCACAGTCCTCCACCGGTCACAAAAGAAGAAACCTCGCTGGAAGTGGAACGGTATGCAAAATACGCCAGAGAACCCACTGCAACCAGAATTACCAGCAGGAAAGAAAGGAAAATACGCCAGCGCATGCTCATGGACTAATCTTCCTTAAAGTTGTAACCGATACCGAAGGAGGTTTCAATGTATTTGGGCTGGTCAGCTTTATCCCCCAGCTTGGAGCGCAGGTTCTTGATATGCGCATCAATGGTGCGTTCATATCCTTCATACGCTACACCCTGGGTAGCTTCCAGAAGCTGCAGACGGGAATACACCTTTCCGGGATGCTCCGCCATGACTTGTAAAATCGCAAATTCGGTGCGCGTGAGATCCAGTGTATTGCCAGATTGCTTGACCTTGAAAGAATCCCCATCAATCTCCAGGTCTTTGATGACCAATTTCTTTGCTGTTTCTTTAATCGACTGCGTTCGGCGCAGCACTGCTTTAACACGCGCCACCACCTCGCGCGGGGAAAAGGGCTTGGTGACATAGTCATCGGCACCCAGTTCCAACCCCACAATGCGGTCGGTGTCTTCAACACGCGCGGTGAGCATGATGATGGGAGTGGAGGCTGTTTTACGGATGAATTTGGCGATCTCAATGCCATCCATGCCGGGCAGGTTCAGGTCCAGAAGCACCAGGTCAGGATTTTCATTCTGCCAGGCAGTGAACCCGGTGTCGCCGCGCAGCGCGCTGACTACCAAAAAACCTGCGTTTTCCAGATAGGAGCGCAGCACTTTGACCAATTCCAGCTCATCTTCAATGATCAGAATTTTTGTCATAGTTCTATTGTATACGCAAGCAAACGGGGTTGGAATGTTCCAACCCTGTTCATTTTTGGGATATGTTCCTAGAAACACATCCCGGCACCGTTACCCCAGCCGTAATAATTGGTGGGAGTTGTGCTGAGGTCAGCAGTATCGTCGGTATCCGCATTCCAACAGGGCATTTCTATGCCCAGCGATTCGGCAATACTTTCCAGCGATTCACCGGAATCGAGCCTGGTTTGGAGCTCTTCCTCGGTTATACCGAGAACAGCTGCCCAATGCTCGAGATAAAGATCTTTATCGGAAGAGAAGCGATTCCATCCCCGCATCATGTTGTGCGGCATGCGTGACCAACGCTCATCAGAGTCATTCCAGCCCCGCTGCCCATAACCATAGCTATTTAGATCCCGTCCGATCCTGTTTCCGGTAAAGTACGACACCAGGAACAAAACACCGCAGACTGCCAGGAACGCACCAACTACGATCAGTGCAATTTTCCAACCTTTTTTCATCTTTCACCTCACAAATTTCTTTCAAGGGTAAGAATACCTGTGAGATGTGAAGAAGTTGTGAAGAAAGTATGGGTAGGTTATATATAGCCCGGCAAACTACACTGTTTTCCCGGACAGCTCTTCATCTTCCATGGAATAGCGGGTTGAAAAATGCAACCAGAGCGTACCCAGCATGAGCAGTACGCCACCGATCCACAGCCATGTCATCAGCGGAAAAGTGGAGAGCAACACGGTGGTGTTCTCATTGGAAAGCCCATCCCATTCCAGAATGGCAGCATAGGTATCAGACAGCAAAGTGGAGTGAATATCAGGAGCAGAAACGGTGCTGCTGGTATCAGCGTACCAGAGGATGTGCGGTTGTAGCACAACATCCTGCTTACTATCTTCCTGGAATACATATTCTTCCGCATACAGCACCTGTTGGTTGGCAGACGCCTCCACCTGCGCGGAGGTCTTGGTGATCTGCATGCTGCCCAGTGCAACGCTCTGCCCGGCTTGCAGGGATACCACAGTGGAATCAGCCAGGTTGCGGCTGCCAACCACACCCAGCGCCAGCAGTGCAAACCCCAGGTGCAGCACAACACCCGCAAGCTTCGGGAAGCGCCTTTTTTGTTTCCCGGTAAGAGCTGGATGGCTAAATTTATCGATGGCGGTAAGAACCAGCGCAGTGATCAAAAAGAAAACCGCTGTGAGGCCCACCAGCGCGGAGAAGGTCATCTTACCAAACAGCACGCCCGTGATAACGGTGAGCGCCAGCGCAAGAATGATGGAAAGCGTGTAAAAGCTCTTTTTCTGCGGTAAATAGCCCAAGGCGGTGCTGATCAAAATGACCAGCAGAGGCGGGGCAAAACTCCATTCGTAATACAACTGCGATGGTTCCGTTCTCTGCCCGGTAAGGGCTTGCGAGGTAAGCGGCAGGGTGACCCCCAATAGACAGACCAGCACCAGCAGAACCAAACACAAAGTAAGCATACAGGTCAGCCCTGCAGGGGTGAGGTAGGCAGGTTTTTCTGTGTGAGGGCGCAGGTCATTCCAACGCGCCGCCAGGCTGCTCAACGCAATGACAAGCAAAAAGATGAAAAAGCTCATGAAGGCCGGACCGATACTGCTTTGTGAATAGGCATGCACCGAGGTAACCACGCCCGTGCGGGAAAGATAAATACCAAAAATAATGAGCAATACCGTACCAACCATCAATCCATATGCCCAGCGTCGCACGTGTTCGTTTACCCGGTAGGTGTTCAGGCAATGCAGCAAGCCCAACCCGCTCAACCAGGGCATCAGACCGGCGATCTCCACCGGGTCCCAGCTCCAGTAGCCGCCCCAGCCCAGGATGTCATACGCCCACCAGCAACCCAGCAGGATGCCGGCAGTGAGAAAGACCCAAGCCAGCACGACCCAGGTGCGGGTGCCGCCCAACCAAGTAAAGGAATAGTCCTTTCGCCACAGCGAAACAATAGCAAAGGCAAACGGTACAAAAAACATGACAAAACCCAAATATAGCAGAGGCGGGTGGATGACCATGCCCACGTGTTTCAATAGTGGATTAAGCCCCTGCCCATCGGTGGGGATGAAAGGCATGGCTCCTTGCGGGGCAAACACCGCCGCCGCCACATCTCCGCCTGGCATCTGCCACAAGCGGGCAAAGGGGTTGGTTTGAAAAGTAATGAGAGCAATAAAAAACAGGTTGAAGAGCTGCAGCAGCAGCATGACCCCATGAAAATAGGGTTCTTTTTTCCCCTGCCATTTGCCGAAGGCAGCGATAGAAACACAAACGGAAAGCAGAAAGCTCCAAAAGAGGAGCGAGCCGCTTTTATTGCCCCAGACAGCCGTGACTTTCTGAAGTCCATCCATTTGACGGCTGGTGGTATCGTAGACGATCTCATAATCGAACCTGCCGGAAACCAGCAGAAAGACAGTCAATAAAAAGGCGGCACAAACTGCCAGCGTTCCAATGGCAGACAGTACTCTGGTTTCCAGCACATAGGAACGTCCTTTTTTTATTAACCCCAGCAGGCAAATGAGTGCAGCCAGAGCGCTGCAAACCACTCCTAAAACCAACAGCAGATATCCAATGTTCGCGATCATGGTGTTATCCTATCCTCCCAAGCTTCGGCATACCAGCGCAGGTACTCTTCCACATGCGCCTGCCAGTAATCTTCATTGTGTGTACCCAGATAGATGTGCCATTTATGAGGTATGCGATATTTTGTAAGGCGCACCTCAAAGGTATTGGCAGCATCCAAATTGACATCCAGCACACCGATATCGATCCAGATGCGCGGAAGTTGATCTTCGGGGATCTTATTGAACCAGGACGGCGCTTCATTGAAGTCACCACGAAAGGGGGCCAAACTGTGGGTTCCGATGGTGCCAAAGGTTTCCCAATAGATGAGACCAGTGCGCATAGCCCAAGCCGCTCCACGCGAGAGACCTCCGATAGCACGGCAGTCCCGTTCCGCACAGGTATGGTAATGTTCATCAATCCAGACTGTCAGCTCTTCGGCGATCGCCGGACCATACTTGGAATCCCACTGGTTCGACATATAATCCGATTCCTTGGGCATGACGATGATAAAAGGAGCAACCCCCCCTGCCAGGATCAGGCGATCGAGCGTCTCATCAGCGCCCAGGCGATCCCACTGGTCGTCATTAAAGCTCTGCCCATGCAAGAAATACAGCACAGGATACTCATAATCGCCACCGGGATCATAGCAGACCGGCAGATAGACGCGGAAAGAAAGCGGATGCGTCATGAGGGTAGTCTGGATCTCTTGATATTCAAAATGCCCCTGTGTTTCCAAACAGCCCGCCGGAGTGGCAGTAGGGGTAGGGACGGCTTGCGTAGGAATGCTGGTAGCACTTGGTTGGGTGGTTGCGGTGGATACAGCGTTCCCCCTGACACAGCCAGCCAGAACGGATCCCAGCACCGCGATCAGAACGACACACTGAAAAATCTTCTTTGAGACCATCCTGTTCTCTCTATTCCTCCATCCAGACAAGAGTATACCAGGCTAAATAATTAGGCAGTTGCTCCATCCAGTACGTTTCGTTATGGCGACCGGAATTCAAATGCCATTCATGCTCCACACCTAGGGTGTTAAGTGCCTGCTCAAAGCTATAAGCATCCTTGATAGCCGGATCGCTGCTGCCCACATCGGCATAGATGCGCGGCAGTTCATCCAGCGGGATGGCATCCACCCAATCGGGCAGATCTTCAATATCCCCGTTGAACAGGGGCATACTGTGCGCACCCAAGGCGCCGAAAACATCCCCGTTTTGAAATGCCAAGCGGGTTGCCCAGGCAGCCCCGCGCGAGATGCCGCCAATAGCACGGCATTCTTTTTGTGTGCAAGTCGGTAGATTGGCTTCTACCCAGGGCAGCAGTTCTTCCAGAATCGCAGCGGGGTAGCGGTTATTTTTAACAGCCCGGAAATAATATTCTTCCGTGGGCATGACGATCAAAAAAGGCTGTCGGTTTTGGCGCAAGATGAGATCATCAGCAATGGTTTGAATGCCGAGAGTTTGCCAGAGTGTAGCATCCTGTTCCTGCCCGTGCAGCAGGTAAATGACCGGATAGAGGTCTGTGGAATCGGGGGCGTAGCAGGGTGGAAAATATATATTGAAGGTCAGAACATCATTGAGCAGTTCGGAATCGAGGGTGAGAGATTGGATGGTGCCGCTCTCCTCACACAAATCTTGTGTTTCGGCACCATCCTCGCTCGGGGATAAATCCGGCTCCGCAGGTGCTGCGGTAGGAAAAACAGTGGCAGTGACATACGGGGTCGGTTCTTCAACCTTAGTAGCAACAGGTTGGCAACCATTGAACAAGAATGCGAGCACCAGGAAAAGAAAAAATTTGAGGATTGTCTGTGAATGTGGGTAGCTACGCATGCTCAAGCGGCACTCCTTGACGGTTGAAGCGTTCTCAGATTATACTTCATGCGCCGGGGTGTAGCGCAGCTGGAAGCGCGCTGCGTTTGGGACGCAGAGGTCGGCGGTTCAAGTCCGCCCACCCCGACTGATTATTCCCTATATATAAAATCTAATTGAACAATATTTTTTAAAGATTAATCACTCAAAAAAGATACTTGATAATTTAGAAGAAGTATTTATCAAAAACCAAAATTTATAATGAAAAAAGGGGTGAATCTTATTAAATTCAACCTTATTGTTCGGAATTAACATTATCATTTTGAGATCGGTTCACTAAGAACACTCCGACAATAACTAGGACTCCTCCAAAAATTTGGTTTTTTGTTAGTAATTGATTTGCAAGGGGAATTGCCAGAATAGACGTTATAACTGGTTGGAGAATTAAACTAGGACTTACAACTGACGCCGGAATTTTCCCCAGGGCATATGTTAGACAAAAATAACCACATATTTGTGAAATAATGGCAGCTAAAATAATATCTATATAGGTGAAATTTGGGTATCCAAGAATTGGTAATTTCAAAATGATAACAAGGACCGTCAAAGTTATGCAACATGTAAAAAGTGATATCCATAACTGTTGTATAGCCAGATAGTAAACTCTTCCTTTTTGTGTTAAGAGAAAATAAAATGCATAGAAGATACTTGAAATAATTGCAAAGCCCTCACCTTTAAAAGAAAAATGCGTGCTATCTTCCTGTAATAAATTCATTACAATCATTGCACCAATAAAAATCATTATTAATCCAAACCAATACACTTTTTTATGTCGTTCGTTAAAAACAAAAATTGCAATCAGGGATACCCAAAGTGGTGCAATATAGTTCAATATTGTAGCGTTTGCAACATTGGTATGTTTGATTGCGGTTCCCCAAAAAGCATGATCGAATGCTGAAAATATTCCAGCCAATATTGGAAGGATAAATAGCCTAAAAGGAATCTTTTTAATGGTTTTCAGGTTTTTCTTGATATTAATAATGAAAAAAGGTGCAAGAACAACCGTAGCAATGAGCATCCGGAAAAAGCTGGTTACTATTCCTGGTGCATCAGCCCAATGTGTAAATAATGGGGAAAATGAAAGACTTAGGATTCCTAAAATCAGTGATCCATATGAGAGAAAAACCGCTTAAAACCAAAGCGGTTTTTCGTTTTTTGTTTGCTTTGTTTGATTTTTTTTATACATACAACAGTTTGCTAACAGGAAAAGATACTTTTACGATTATCCACGTACGATTATTCACGCTAAACAGTTCACAAATATTTCTTCTCTATTGATAATTTTTTTATCATCCATGATCAAGTTCCACAATTGTAATATTGTGTGATTTCACGCTTCGATTATCTAATAAATGACTTTATTCTGATAGTTCACTTGCCGCTTCAGCATCAAGTACAAATTCACAATCCGGATGTAGTTGCAAAATTGATGCGGGCACATTGGGTGATACAGGACCAAAAAGGGCCTGTTTCACAATATTCGATTTCTTCTCACCCTTTGCCACTAGTACAATTTTCTTTGCATTCATTATTGTTCTAATTCCAAGAGTGATTCCTTTTAACCTTTGATCCGGAGGAAAAGTTGCCTGTTTCTTCAGACGTGCTTCTAATTCTCCACTCAAGTAAACAGATCTTGTTTTAGATTCAAAAGAAGATCCGGGCAGATTCATGGCAATGTGTCCATCTGGTCCCAAACCAAGTATTTGCAAATCAATACCACCACTTTGAAGGATTTTTGATTCAAATTTTAAACTTTCCTCTTCATAATCATCAGAAATTGTAGCAGGCATGATAAAGTTAGATTCCGGGATGTTTAGTGGCTTAACAAATTGTTCAAGTAATCTTGAACCACAGGTGATAGTAGACGAAGAAGGCAACATAACAATTTCATCTACACCAAATACCTTAACTTCCGAGGTGAAGAAATGATAGCTTTGATAGATTTCTGCTACTGTTGAATGTATTCCAATTGTTGTTTGTCCAGTAGAAAGACCAATAACCGATTGGGGCTTTATCAGAATTTGGCCAATAATATGCCATGCCGCATAAATGTCAACATCTTTTTTTTCTGAAATTGTTGTAATTTTCATTCAGGGTCTCCATAATATTAATATTTTTCTAGTCCAAGAACTGAAGCTCCAACAAGCCCAACTGTACTTGGATTCAGATTTGACAAGACTATTTCTTTAGATGCTGATTGTTTTGATTTTTTAGTTAATGTTTTCTTGATCATTTGAAAGAACCAATCATTTGTAACTACGCCACCATTCAAAACAACCACTTCCGGATCAAATATTTCTATTAAATTTGAAACCATTTTACTAATTGCATCTACTGCATCAAGGGTAATTCTCTTTGAGGGTAAATCTCCTTTTTTTGCCATGTTAAAAATTTCTGACACTGGTGCCTTTCCCACTTTTTGAATTAGAGAATTATTCATATTTTCTTTTTCTAAAGAAGCATAGCGTAATTCTATTCCATATCCTGAAGAAATAGATTCGAAGCAACCAAATTTTCGACACCAACAATGAACATCATTGAAACCCTCAACGAAAATGTGGCCTATTTCACCAGCATCATTTTTTATTCCACGCAGTAGTTTTCCATTAGCCACAAAACCAGCTGCAATACCCGTACCGATATTTAAATAAATGAACTCCTTTGTCATTTTACCTTTACCAAATTTTATCTCGGCGATTGTTGCGGCTTTTACGTCATTATCTACAGCACAAGGGACATTAAACTTTTCATTTACAATTTTCGCCAAGGGAAAACCATGATCGCCTTCATCATACATAGTATTCCAGTAACCACTCTTTGGGTCTACATTGCCAACTACGCCAACACCAATTGATTTAATACAATTATTTGTGTTCGTACTTTTTAGAAAATCATCCAAACCAAAAAGAATCCTTTGCATCGCCGATTGCTGGTCACGGAATCCTGTAGCATACCGTTTAATATTTAGTACACGCCCTTGGTCGTCCACAATACCAATAAGCATTTTGGTTCCCCCATAGTCAACTGCCACAGCGAATTCTTTTTTTCTCACTTTATACCCATCATCTATTTTTTAGTAAAGACCGAAACAATATCTATCAGCTCCTTGTTGTTTTCTTCATACTCTGCTCTCAGGAAATCTGACCAGGTAAAAACAACTGCTCCGTCGACATTCGAATCTTTAATCGAATAAAGAGCATTTTTAAATTCCTCCTTCGAAAGATTTTCCATTCGCCCACTATTTTTGTGCATACCATCAATATATAAAGCTTTCCCTTGAGCAGTACAAACAACGGTCTTGCCTGAAGTTTTCTTAAAATACTCCCCAGTCTTGCCAATCCATTGGAAAGGTTGATTAAGAATCTGATGATAACCCATGACTTCAAATATATCTACTACATCAGCTAATAACAACGGATCTTGGCCAAATATTGATTTCCCATAATTTCCGTAATGCTCTTGGTTAAAAGGGATTGTATTCAGGATTACTTTAGCATGTGGATTATATTTTTTTATAATATCCCTGAAATTCTGAACAATATCATGAATGATTTGGCTCTTAAATTTAATCCATTGATCTTTACAATTTTGTCTAATCCATTGCCCCTCAGGTACCGTTACATAATCAGGTACTTTGATACCACTAAATTTTTGAAATTTTTCAAGACACCTCGGACAAAAACAATATTCTCTCCACTTTTCCCCATCGGTTCCCGGCAACCATAACTCCCAAAATCCAGGATATCGCATAAATCCAAAGAAGAAACCATCCAGATTCAACACTTTCATTGAATTTTCGACGAGACTATAACGTTCTTGGTTATAATCTTCACAGGTCGGACAGGAACCAATATACCAATCAATTTTTTCTTCTTTATTTCCATTTTGATCAATAGGAAAATTTTTGTATTTGTTTAAACAATCTTCAGCAAAACCATAACTTACTGATCCAAAATATTCTATTCCTGCATTCTTTATTTTCTGTCTAAATGTAAGGTCGTCATATTCAGCAAGTTTGTATTCCAATTCTTTAGGTATTTCACTCTTTACGGCAGTATCAACGGATGGAATCAATGAATTTCGTGCGATAATAAAATTTACTCCCATAGAATTCAACTTATCAATAGCTTCATCGTATGAAAGATTATATTTCCAATACCAATCCTGAGAAACAACTTTCAATCCGAATAAGAATTTATTATTCATAATACCTTCCATCTATTAATAGTCCGGTCAAACCGTAGCTTTATGTGAGGGATGCTAGCATCCCTCACATATCAACCAATAAGATTAGAAATCAGGCTCAAACTCAGCGATATTATTTTGAGTTACTACGGGCATGGGAATGATATATCGATCTTCTTCGAGTTCTTCGCCATTAACAATTCTTAAAGCAAGCTCAAGTGCTTGAGAAGCATCCAAGAATGGACTTTGGCTCATCGTACCATAAACTAATCCATTCTTTATTGCTTCATATGTTGTTGATTTAAGACCAGTGCAGACAACGGGAATGTCATATCCAGCTTCTGATACCGCTTCACCAACAGCAGCTCCACCACCTTGTGCAAAAACGCCATCAATTTGATCACCATACTTATTTAAGAAGGTCTGAACAGCTGTTTTTTCTTTCGCAGAATCCCAATCACAAGGTTGCTGAGCAATAATATTAATATTGGCACCAACCTCAGCTACTCTATCTCTAAAACCATCAGCGCGTAATTGGGTTGTCGATTGCCCAGCGGTTCCCTCGATCATGACGATATCACCTTCGGTACCGATTGCCTCGATCATGATATCAGCAGCAATTCGGCCTTGTTCATAATCATCCGGACCACTATAGCCAGCAAGGTATTGTCTACCCTCTTCAAAAGGCTCATTGGACACAGCAAGAACCGGTATCCCAGCATCATAAGCAGCCTTAATTGCAGGAATAACCGCCTGTCCATCCAAAGAGCATACAAGAATAATATCTACGTCCTGAACAATTAAATCGTTGATATCATTCGTTTGTTTTTCGATGCTTGCATCGGCACTTAGCGTGATTACTCGAACGTTTTCTGTTTTGGCAATCAAGGACTCAAATTCTTCTACGAATGCTGCGATATAGGGCCATCCTAACGAAGGTTCAGAAAGGCCGATTACTATCTCTTCGGTAATTTCTTCAACCTCTTCTGCTTCTGCCGGAACTTCTGCTGCAGTTTCAGTTTTTGCTGCACAGCCAACTAATAATGTAGTTGCAAAAACCAATAAGATAAATAAGCATAATTTGTTTTTCATGTTTCTCCTCTTTTTGTTTTTTTGTGTTTTTTTATTTATTTATTTTTCATAGACCTCCAACAATAAATTTTTTAATACGATTATTTGCGCGCATCAACTGTATCAATCGTTATATCTTTACAAAGATTTTTGATTTTATTCGTGCAATAATTTCCTTAACACCCTCCGCATCCAAACCAACAACAATAACAACTAATAACCCACGGATAATTGTTTGAAAATACGACATTGTGCCTAAAAGATTCAACATGTTATTTAACATGCCTAAAATAATCACACCTACTATTGATCGCAACATATTTGCCCGACTACCTGCAAGCTTATTCCCCCCAACAATTATTGCCGCTGTACCAAGTAAGGCTACATCGCCAGCTACGATTGGAGATCCTGTGCCAAGTTTTGAGGACAGGAAAAAACCACCAATTGAGGCAAGAACGCCACAAATCATGTATGCCATGATTACTGTCCTTTCCATTTTTACTCCCGCAGCATAACCAGCCTCTTTATTACTTCCATAAATGTATATGTTATGTCCTACCTTTGTCTTCTTTATGAACCATTCGAATAGAATTGCAGATCCAATGAACGTTAGAAAAGATATAGGAATAATTCCAAGTGTGCCAGATGCAAGAGATCCAAAAGTTTCATTCCATACCGAGATGGGTCGCGCATCGGTTATGCCTAAAGCAATTCCGCGAATCAATATGCTAGTACTTAATGTTGCAATGAAAGGATTTATTTTTACTTTTCCAATTAATAGACCATTCACTAATCCAGCCAAAAGGCCGATAATTATTCCACATATCATAGCTATTATTAAATTTGATCCGGACTTCAATAACATCATTGTTATGACCCCGGTTAACGCCATGGTAGAACCTACAGACATATCGAAACCGCCGGTAATATTTACTAGAGTCAATCCTACCGTAACGATACCTGTACTTGCTACTTGTTGAAGAATATTAGTAATATTTGCAGGTGACATAAACGTATCATCTAAAACAGATGCAAGTGTCATTATTAAAAAGAATAGGAAAATTGATTTGTATTGGTTTAATATTTGTAGGTACTTATTTTTCATTTTTCTTTCTTTCCATAAATAATTCCAACGGCGACACCGGCAATCATGATGATCCCTCGAATCATTTGTTGATAGTTATATGAAATGTTTACTAACATCATCGAATTTACAATCAGAATAATGAGTGTGGCTCCGGCAAAAGTATTAAAAACATTTCCCTTACCACCAGATAAACTTGCTCCACCCAAAATTGTTGCAGTAATTGCAGAGAATTCATATCCGATACCTTGTTGAGGATCAAGCATACGAATCCATGAGGCTAGAATAATTCCTCCAATCGATGCGCAAATTCCCAAAATAATATATGCATTGCACCTTACTCGCGATACATTTATCCCTGACAGTGTTGCAGCTTTCGAATTTTCACCAACTACTTGAATGTATTTTCCAAGGTTTGTAAAACTTAATACAAATTGAGCAATTGTTACCAAGATTAACAGTATTACAACAGAAATAGGTATCCCAAAAACAAAACCATTTCCGATTTTATAAAAGAAATCTGAACATTCATAAACGCTAATATGACGCCCGCCCGTGAAAAGCAATGTTATTCCTAAAATTAAATACTGCATACCTAGGGTTGTAATAAAAGCATTCATCTTCAAATATCCAACAAGAATTCCATTCATTAGTCCAAAAATCGCACCTATAATAATTGGAAGAAAAATTGCTAACAATGTACTCTTTGTATCAATTGGATTCACAGTAAGTGAAATTACTGCGCTCAAGCCCAATATTGCCCCTGCTGATAAATCGAAACATCCAGAAACAATAATGTATGTCATTCCAACACCAACAACACCTACAATCACCGTTTCTCTTAAAATATTTATTAGGTTAGATTGATTCAAAAATGCATTTGAAATCAAACTGGATAAAACAACAATGCCAATAAGGAAATACCAAATAGAAAAATTGATAAAATTCTTTGATATTGTTTCTTTTACCTTGATAATGAATTCTTGAACTTTCATTTGTCTCCACTAAGATTTGAGCCGGTTGCTAAATACATTATTTTTTGTTGCGTCGCGTCTTGGAAAGACAACTCACCAGTAATTTCACCTTCATGCATCACAATTATCCGATCGGCAACGGCTAAAAGCTCCTGTAACTCTGAAGAGACCAATATTGCTGCGACTCCCTTGTCCACCATTTTGGATAATATTTCATAGATTTCTGTTTTTGCCCCCACATCTATTCCCCTAGTAGGCTCATCTAATATAAGGATATCCGGATCAATAGAAAGCCATCGCGATATAACTACTTTTTGTTGATTTCCACCTGATAGTCGTTTTGTTAATTGATAGATATTTGGTGTTTGGATATTGAGTTTCTTTACGAACTCTTTTGTAAGGCTGTATTCTTTTTGGGGTGAACGGATTCCTCCCCTCCTTTTGTATAACATGGCAATACTGACATTGGTACAGATATCTTTTTCCAAGAATAACGCTTGCTCTTTTCGATCTTCAGGAGCAAATCCAATCCCTTGTCGAACTGCTTCTTTTGGATGAGTTATATCAATTCTTTTTCCCCTAATGAATATTTCACCTTTATCAGTGGGATCTATACCAAAAATAGCTCGCATAGCCTCGCTTTTTCCAGCACCCATTAGACCCGCAAAACCGAGTATCTCTCCTTCATGGAGTTGAAATGATATATTTTTTACCTTATCATTGGAAAGATTCTTAACTTCTAAAACGGGATTTCTCTTAATTATTTTTCTTTCTCTTGTATAAATTGCGGTATCTTTTCTGCCCACCATCATTTCAATGATTCTTTTTAAATCAATTTGTTTTTTCTCCAGAGTACCGATATATTGGCCATCGCGTAAAACAGTTACCCTATCGGCAATTCGTTTTATCTCATCCATTCGATGAGAAATATAAATAATCCCAATTCCATGAGATTTGAGTACTTGTATTTTTTCAAATAAGACTTCCACTTCTGAGTCAGATAATGATGAGGTCGGTTCATCTAATATAAGAATTGTTGGTTTTTGCGAAATAATTTTTGCAATCTCAACCAGCTGGCGTTTCGCGACTGTAAGATCTTCAACTCGAGTTTTGGGATCGATTCTTACGTTTAACTCCTCGAGCAAAGTTGCTGTATTTTCATACATTTTCGACCAATCAAGTAAATCTCCATATTTTACAGGCTCTCTACCAATAAAAATGTTTTCTGCAACGCTCAGATGTGGAGCAAGCATAAATTCTTGATATACAATACCAATTCCAGTCTCAATTGCATCAGCCGGTGATTTTATCTGGGTTTGTTTTTCATTAATAAAAATACTGCCGGAATCGGATTGATATGAACCCGATAATATTTTCATTAATGTAGATTTTCCAGCTCCATTTTCCCCTACTAAGGTATGAACTTCACCAGGATACAAATCAAAATTTACTTTGTCCAATGCTTTTATCCCATGGAAAGTCTTACAGATATCCTCCATCCTAAGTAGTGGTGTATTTTTCATTTTTTTCGAACTATTCCTCTCCGCTAAAACAATAAGTACATATATTATTGGTAACGAAAAAACTACTGGAACATCTATTCGATTCTTCCCATTCAATATGATTTCATTGTTGCGTTGTAAAGATCCAGGAATTCAGATGAGCCTCTTTTTCGAGGACGAAACGATACCTATCCCCTCGAAATATTTGTTTTGAATATTCAATTGGTTGCCCGGTGTTCAGAAAGACAGTGCCTGTGGAAAGAAATCCTGGTTGATGTAAAGGTAAGTTAAATAATCTAGATTCTTCAGGTAGTAAAATTACTGATTCAAGTGATTGTTTAGCTTTTGTTAGTGATAAGTGATATTTAGTTCGTAAAATACCAAATAGAGATTTGTCGGAAAAATCAATCTCTAATATTCCAGGACATAGCTCATCATTGATATATGCTTTGTCTATACAGAGAGCCTCACCATTCGCCTTACGAACTCTTTCAATATAGGCAATTTGACTACCTGCTTTTATATTTAAATTTTTTGAGACATCCTCTGGAGAAGGGATTCTTTTACATTCCAATACTAGCGATGAAGGCTCCAGATCATACTTCTTTACTTCTTCTGTAAAACTTGAAACCTTGCCCAAAGGTTTTTCAATCTTCCAAACTTCTCTAACAAAGTATCCTTTCCCCTGAACACTATATAAATAACCCTCTGCTTTCAGGTTCTCAAATGCTTTGGTAACAGTAATTCGACTAAGGTCATAAGTCTCGCAAATCTCTTCTACCGTTGGTGTTCTACTTCCAGGCTCTAATTCACCTCGATTTATCCTATCGATGAATAACTCTTGAAGTTGAAAATACATAGGTATTGATGAATTTCTATCAATCATTTATATAATCCTTACCGTCAATCCTTTTAAGTTAACATGTTAACATGATATTACTTAATATGTTAACATGTTAATATCGATTTTAGGATTTGTCAATAGGAAATCACGAAATTTCCAATGGAATATTAGTGATAATGAATTAATAAAAGCCGAATTTTTAGAAAACTGCACTATAATCAAAAATTACGTGGTAAATTAAAAATAAATCAGTCTATTGCTTTGTAAAGTGAATCTTTAGCTAATATATTTTGTCCAAAAAAAGGATAGATGATTCAATAGATTAATCATTTTATGGAAAAATTAATCTTTAACATGAACAAACCTTTTCTCTCCATCATCATCCCCGCCTACAATGAAGAGGCGCGCCTGCCAGCGAGCCTGGAAAAGATCGCTACCTTTCTCGGCAAGCAGACCTATTGTGCTGAGGTATTGATCGTGGAGAACGGCAGCAGCGACCGCACTTACGCCATCGCACAGGAATTCGAAAAAAAGAACCCCATCTTTCACGTCCTACATATCGAGGAACGCGGCAAGGGCATCGCGGTCAAGACCGGCATGCTGGCAGCGCAGGGAGAATACCGCTTCATCTGCGACGCCGACCTTTCCATGCCCATCGAAGAGGTGAACCGCTTCTTTCCGCCTGTTCTGGAAAAATTTGATATCGCTATCGCCTCGCGTGAAGCGCCCGGCGCACAGCGCATCGGGGAGCCGGCTTACCGCCATTTCATCGGGCGCGTGTTCAACAGCTTTGTGAAAGTGATGGCGCTGCCCGGATTGCAGGATACGCAGTGCGGGTTCAAGTGCTTCAGCGCTAAAGCTGCAGACCATTTATTCCCACTGCAGACCATTCAAGGTTGGACCTTCGATGTAGAGGTGCTCTTTCTGGCGCGCAAGTTCGGTTATTCCATCACCGAAGTTCCTATTCGCTGGTATTTCGATGCGCACAGCAAGGTGAAGTTCTTGCGCGATTCTCTGCATATGGCAGGTGATCTGATGCGCATCCGCTGGAAAGCCATTCGAAAAGAATATGAATCGTAAGCCCGCTCCTCTTCCCCAACACCCGAGTATCGATTACGAAATGCAACTCTGGCAGCAGGGCTACCAGAGCGTTGCGGGACTAGATGAAGCGGGGCGGGGCGCTTGGGCTGGGCCGGTGTACGCCGCGGCAGTTGTATTGCCCTGCGATGAACATATCCTGCAGCTCTTGTACGGAGTGAACGATTCCAAGAAATTAACCCCCTGTCAGCGCGAACGCTGGCAGGGCTGCATTAAAAGCTCCAGTCTGGATTGGGCGGTCGGTTCCGCCAGCAACCAGGAAATCGATGAGTTAGGGATTGCAGCAGCCACACGCAGCGCCATGCTGCGCGCGCTGAACCAACTGCGCTATAAAGCCGATTATTTACTGATCGATTATGTACACCTGAAAGAAGGCGACCTGCCGCAAACCAGTATGCCAAAAGGGGATGCGCTGTGCTTAAGTATCGCCGCTGCTTCCATTCTTGCCAAGACCGCCCGCGATGCACTGATGATCGAGCTGGATAGCAAATATCCCCCGTACGGTTTTGCCCACCATAAAGGCTACGGTACTGCCCGGCACCGCGCAGCTATACAAACCGCCGGCTTGTGTGAAATTCACCGTGCCAGCTTCAAACCTATGAAATTCCTATCACAATAAGAAAAAGAGGAGTGTATTTTTATTACACTCCTCTTTTATCTACTTCCTATCTGCCAGACTATGCTGTCTTCTTCTTTTTCCTGGAGACAACATATTTCACCACTTCCGCTGCCACAGAAGGCAGGAGCAGCAAGGGAAGGATCTCTTCCCATTCAACCATCGTCAGGGGTACGGTATCGAAAATACTATTCAAGAAAGGTAGATAAACGACTGCCATTACCAACGCAATGGAAGCAAATACAGCATAGTTCATCCATTTATTCTTAAAGACACCCATTTTCAACAACGGATAGCGTTCGGAGCGGGCAGTGTAAGCGCGCAGCAACTCCGAGAGCGAAAGGGTGACAAAAGCCATAGTTTCTGCAGTTTGCTGATCGCCCATGCGCAAGCCAAGCGAATACGCCAGCAGGGTCGCCCCGGCAATGAAAATGGTTTGAATCCCGATGCCAAACAGCATGAAGCGGTTCACGATAGGTTCTTTCTTGGGGCGCGGGGTTTGATCCATAATATCCGGATCACCCTTTTCAGTACCCAAAGCCAAGGCAGGTGCGCCATCCGTCACCAGGTTCAGCCATAACAATTGAATCGGTTTAAGTGGGGAGGAAACCGCCATTGTTTCAGAAGCAAACGGGAACAGCACTTTTCCCAAGACCGTGGGGAGGAAGATGATTAAGATTTCTGCAATGTTGCAGGAAATCAAGTAATAGACAAATTTGCGAATGTTGCTGTAGATGATACGACCCTGTTCCACTGCCGAGACGATGCTGGCATAGTTATCGTCGGTCAACACCATATCCGCAGTTTGTTTGGCAACATCGGTACCGGTGATACCCATGGCAACCCCGATATCGGCAGTCTTGATGGCAGGCGCATCGTTCACCCCATCACCGGTCATGGCAACGGTTTCATCGTTGGCGCGCAGCGCATTCACAATGCGCATCTTGTGTTCCGGTGAAACACGAGCAAATACATCTATAGTCTTGACTTCTTTTTGTAACTGTTCATTCGACAGAGATTCAATATCCGCGCCGGTGACCACGCGATGCCCGGGTCGCAGTAGCCCAATGCTTTCAGCAATGGCTTTAGCAGTGTTGGGATAATCTCCGGTGATCATAATGGTACGGATGCCAGCGCCGATGGCTTTCAACAGAGCGGGTTTCACTTCTTCGCGGGCGGGGTCGATCATGCCGACCAGACCAGCAAAGATCAGATCTTTTTCCAGGTGATCGCTATCCACTTCCTCGGGTTTGGCAGAAACCACGCGATACGCCATACCCAGCACGCGCAAAGCCTTTTGGGTCATGCCGTCATTGGCTTGCAGAATACGATTGCGGGCGGCATCATCCAGTGCTGCGGTGGTGTTATCTGCTTTTTGATAGCGGTTGCAGAGTTTCAGCACCACATCAGGAGCCCCTTTTACAGCAATGACATAGGAATCCTGTTTTTCTTTTCCATTGAAAGGTAAATTCGCAGTCTTCAGAGATTCCTTAATACCATGCACCGTGACCATGCGCTTGCGGGTGGAATCGAAGGGAATTTCTCCTTCGCGGGGATATGCTTTCTGTAGATCAGCCGCATGCACACCGGCTTTGGCAGCCGCTACTAGGATGGAGCCTTCCGTGGGATCGCCAACGATGCGGTAATTCATTTTCCCGTTCTCGTCCTCGATGCCCTCCAACTCCGAATCATTGTTGACACTGCCAACCCACAGTGTAGTAGCGACAGCTGGAACTTCGTTTAGATCAATCTTTTTTCCATCCAGAATGAAGTTCCCTTCCGGAACATAGCCGGTTCCGGTGATATTCACAGTCTTGCCGTCCGTCCATACTTCGGTAACGGTCATCACATTTTGAGTGAGTGTACCAGTCTTATCCGAACAGATCACCGTGGCAGAGCCAAGAGTTTCAACAGAAGCCAGTCGGCGGATGAGGGCGTGCCGCTTTACCATCTCGTGCATTCCCAGCGCCAGGCTGATAGTGACCACGGCTGGCAGACCTTCTGGAACAGCCGCAATAGCCAGGCTGACCGCAACCATGAACATTTCGAGGGGATCGCCACCCTGCAGCCAACCAGAAACAAAAACAATGGCGCTAATGACAAGGCAGGCGTAGCCGAGCAGTTTACCGAGTTGATCCAGTTTGATCTGTAGAGGAGTTTGTTCTTCTTCTACCGATTGCAGCATGGTGGCAATCAACCCGATCTGGGTATTCATGCCGGTGCTGATGACAATTCCTTTTCCACGCCCGTAAGAGACCACCGTTCCGCTGAAGGCGGTATTGATACGATCTCCGAGCGTTGCATCCGAACCCAACAGAACAGTTGCGTTCTTTTCCACCGGAACAGATTCCCCGGTGAGTGTTGCTTCATCAATCTTGAGATTGACCGCTTCGAGAAGGCGCAGGTCTGCGGGTACAAAATTACCGGCTTCCAGAAAGACAATATCTCCAGGAACCAGGTCACGGGCAGGGATGGAAGTGCGGTGTCCATCGCGCAATACTTGCGCTTCAGGAGCAGCCATTTTTTTCAGAGCGTCCAGTGCCTGTTCAGCTCGGCTCTCCTGCACCACACCCATGATGGTATTCAAAACAACAATTGCAATAATAGCACTCGCATCCACGATTTCACCTAAAAATGCAGAAATAATGGCTGCAGCGATCAGCATGATGATGACAAAATTATTGAGCTGGTCAAAGACCATATTCAAGAAGGTACGTTTTTTACCTTCCTGGAGTTCATTAGAACCACATTTTTCTTTGCGCGCGGTAGCTTCTTGGGTAGAGAGCCCTTTTTCAAGAGGGCTTTGAAGCTTATCAAGCACTTCCTCGCGGCTGAGAGAATGCCAGATGATCTCAATATCCTGATCAGCGGCGCGTTGAATATCTGCATTGTTTTTTGCAGGCATCATAATTCTCCTATCTTTTTCGCTATTTTGGAAATTTTCGCAATGGCACAAGTCTAATACATTTTGAGCTACGGTGCAATATGAGTACCGGGGCTGAGGATGGTGTTCTTGGGGATTACCACAATCCCATCACGCACCATCCAGTTGGCAGTATCCAGTTCGGTGCCGCGCGGAAATGGCAGAATAGTGGTTCCCTTACCAATATGCGTATTTTTATCGATGATCGCCCCTTCAATATAACAATCATTGCCAATTCCTAATGGGATGCCCTTTTCTTCCACATCACGAGCCCGGAAAAACCCGTACGAATCAGCACCCATGATGATGCTGTCTTTGATAATCACCCCCGCACGGATCTGGCTGCGCAGACCAATCACAGAATGAGATATTTGCGCATCCTTGATCCAACAACCTTCCGCCAGTAAGGTACGGCTGATCTGGCTATTGTCTATTTCTGTGCCTGGAAGGAAGCGAGCATGGGTATAGATCGGCCAGCCTTCATCGATGAGGGAAAAAGAAGGATTTTCATCAGTAAACGCCAAATTCATTTCGTAAAAAGCGCGGATTGTCCCAATATCTGCCCAAAAACCATCATAATAATAACCATACACTTTAAATTTATCCACAGCCGCCGGAATGGCGTGCTTGCCAAAATCGTCATAATTGGTATGTTCCAGAAGTTCAAATAAAGCCTCTGTCTTGAACAAATAGATGCCCATGGAACCAAAATACGGTTTATCCGTATCCGGTCGGCTGACCATTTCTTCAAGCGTTTTTTCATCCTGTGGTTTTTCAGCAAAGCGGGTGATCTTTTCTTCAGCATTGCGTTTCAACACTCCAAAACGCGAAGCATCTTCGCGCATGATGGGTTGAACCGCCACCGTTACATCCGCATTCTTTTGCCAGTGAAAAGCTGCCATTTCAGCGTAATTCATGCGGTATAGATGATCGCCTGCCAGAATCAGCACAAAGGGAGCGTTGGAGCTTTTGATTTCAAAAAGCTGCTTGCGCACTGCATCTGCCGTGCCCTGGTACCACGCCGTGCTTTCTCCGGTCTGCTCAGCCGCCCAAATCTGTACATAGCCAGCATGGAAAGCATCAAAATTATAGGTATTCGAAATATGGCGGTGTAGAGAGACAGAGTTGAACTGGGTAAGTACAGCAATTTTATAGATCCCAGAATTAATACAGTTACTGATGGGAACATCGATCAAGCGATATTTTCCGGCAAACGGTACCGCCGGCTTGGCGCGCTGCTGGGTCAGAGGAAAAAGACGTGTTCCTTGTCCCCCTCCCATGATCACTGCCAGGGTATTATCCAATGTCTGCATCTTTCCTCCTTTTTAGCTCTTTGTTCTGATATAAAGCATAGCAGATAAAAAGGGAAACTCAATTATTGGAATTCTAATTTTCCCACGTTATATTTCCCCTTCTTCTTTTAACTGATAACCTACTGAACCCCACTAAGATATGTTTTTTGTCCGTTCCCGAAATTACACACCGGATTCGTGCCCAGGAAGCTTGCGCAAGAGCAGTGGACCAAGTTTGTCGATGAGCCACCCAAACAAGAATTCCACCACCCGTAATCCACTGAACACTGCCGGCACATACAAGAATCTGTGCGGTGAATGTAACAGATGCACAATCGCTCTAGATGAGCGTTCCACCGAAATGGAAAAACTTTCCCCCGGCACTTTACTGCCATTCTCGGTCTTTTTAGCGGTTTCAAAAAACTCTGTTTTCACCGGGCCCAAACGTACCACGCTCACCTGCACCCCACTCCCGCGCATTTCCCGATACAAAGCCGTGGTGAAAGCATCCATGAATGCTTTGCTGGCAGCGTAAACAGCAATACCTTGATTTGGGAAACTCCCCGCTATCGATCCGATATTGATGATGTGCCCATAACCGCGTGCTCGCATGCCCGGCAGCAGAGCTCTGGTCAGAGCCAACATGGCTGTGATATTTACTGTCACCAAATTTTGAGCGATCTCCCATGGCATATCAGCATAAAACCCATACCAACCAAACCCGGCATTGTTGATCAAAATATCTACTTTTTCCAGCTTGTTGCTTGGTGGATTCATCACAAAA
>CAYLUJ010000004.1:24139-49808 GCA_964386805.1 uncultured Pelolinea sp.
CCGTCAGCTTGGCGATCAGATTCTGGCGCGCGTTTTCATCCTCGAGATCACACACAAAATAATCAGCTTTTCCGCCATGGCTCTCGATCTCTTTTTGAATAAAAACGAGGCGGTCTTGCCGGCGCGCTATTAAAATGACCTGCACCCCCCGGGTGGCCAGGTCAAGAGCAACCTGCCTGCCAATCCCGCTGGAGGCGCCGGTAATTAACGCAGTTTTCCCTTTGATCGATATTTTCGATTTCATTCTTCTTACAATTCGCTGTTCTTCCTTTTATTGGTCTGCCACCATTTCACCGTATCGGTAATGGTTTTGAAAACATCACGTGGTGAATATCCCAGTTCTCGTTTGGCTTTGGCATTGCTGATCACCGAATTACCCTGAACGGTTTCCAGGGCATATTTGGTAAATTTTGGTTGCTTCCGAGCAAGACGGTAGTAGAATGTAGCAAAAACAGCTCCGAAGTTCGCTAATTTAATGGGAATGTTAATAGTCGGTGTTTGAAACCCAACAATTTTTTGAACCATTTCTTTTAGCTGGAATAATTGAATCTGTTGCCCGGAAAGGATATACACCTGTCCGGTCTTCCCCCGTTCCAGTGCCAAACGGTGCCCGGCTGCCACATCCCGCACATCTACAAAATCATAGGCTCCTTCGACCAGCATGTGAACATGGCGCTGCGTCAGATCATTCACCAGCTCGCCCATGCTTGAACCGCGATAATCATAAGGACCGATCACGCCTGTCGGGCAAACAATGACAGCATCCAAGCCTTCTTTGATAGCCTGCTTCACCGCCAGAGAGGCAGTAGCTTTTGTTCGATCATAAATGCCCGCCGGGTTCTCACAGTCAAAGGGGACCTCTTCATCGATCGTGCCTTTGCACTGCCGGCTAAGAGCGTGAATGGAACTGGTGTACACCAACCGCTTCACCTTTGCATTTTTTGCAGCTTTGAGCACATTGCGGGTTCCTTCCACGTTGACATTCCAAACCAGGCCTTCTTCTCCCGGGACAATGCAGACAATACCCGCCATATGGAAGACATAATCAATGCTTTTCAGCACACGCTCCAGTGATGCGGGATCAAGCACATTCCCTAATTTAATCTCGACATCCAACCCAACCAATGCAGATACATCTTCGTTGGGCAGCACCATGGCGCGTACTTCATAGCCATGCTCGAGTAATTCGCGCACAAGCACATTCCCCAGGTGCCCGGCTGCTCCAGTAACAAGAACTTTTCCTTTATCCATTTTTTAAACCTCTTAATAGTAAATCTATACTCTTCTGCAGTTCTTCTTTCCAATCCGCATCCTGCGGATACAATAGCCCCTGCAAAATAATACCAATTGCCAAACCCATAATTGCCCGTGAAGCTGTCCCTGCTTCCACTGGCCTGATCGTGCCATCCGCAATCCCGTTTTTAATCATTTGCGAAAAATAAAAGTAATACTTCCTGAAGGGTTCCTTGGTCTCTTCCCAGACTCTTTCATCGCGGATGGATTTTCCCCAAAACTCCAGGAACATGGGGAATTGACCTTGCACGTTATCAAAAATAACGTCGGAGGATGCAGCCATTTTTGAAATTCCGGTCAGCACATCTTCCTTTTCTACGCGTGCTGCCAAGAATTCTTTATCCAGTTCTTCCAACCAATTTTGCAGCAGCGCCATAAAAACTGCATGCTTCGATGGAAAATGATGATAAAAAGCGCCTTTGCTCAAGCCCGCTGCAGCGCAAATTTGGGAAACACCGGTCGCGTCATAACCAACCGATGAAAATAATACTTTCGCCGTTTGTAGTATTTTTTCTTTTGTTTCTGCGCTTCTCTGCTGCATAAAAACCGACCAATCGGTTTGATTCTAGTGTATCGGCGGTCACAGTCAAGTGACGGCAGTCATTGAACATGGTCATAAAGAAAGAGCCTGCTCCATGATACAAAGCAGGCTCACCTTCACAAGCGTTCTTTTGTCGATTTATGCAGTGTTACGGGCAAATCGCATATTCGATATCTTCATACACTTCCGTGCGCGCCACTTCGTTGCGATTTTTATCGGTCGCCACAAACTGGTAGCGAAAAACCGCAAAATCATAGGTATCAAAATTGGTAATCTTGGAAGATTCGAGAGTGATGGAATATTCGCCACCACTGCCCTGGGGTGTCATGGCATGTCCGGTATCCCACTTGGACTGTCCCTCGCCTTCTTTATCCATAAAACGGGTAAAGATGACCACACTCCAAACTTTATTGGGATCCGAGACCTTGAGTGTAATGGTGATCTTGGTGGGACCACAGGTGCTGTTGTTGTAATAAAACTTATCCACACTATGGGTAACAGCATAGATATATGGAGTTGATGGTGTTGCGGTCGGAACGGGTGTATCGGTTGGTTGCGGCTGAGATTGCTGTGAGCTTTGATCTTCCGATGATGACTGATCCGATTGGGCAGCTGCCTGCGAGTCAGTCACCGTCAGCATTACATCTGTGTAATCGCTCCAGGTCCCTTTGGAATCCTGCACGCGCACACGAATGATGTGGCTACCGGTCATTTGGGGAGTCCAACTGTATGCCAGTGCCACAGTGTTCTGCGAAGGGTCAGGGGAAGTATACGAATTGACGACATACCCATCAATGTTCAATTCAACCACTCCCACCCCTTCAGGGGCAGTTGCGGTATAGCGGATATCCATGGCGCCCATGGATACCTGACTGCCCTGGGCAGGTGCTTCTACGCTGACTGCCAGGGGTACGCTTGCTTTGGTACCACCAGAATCTCCCAGACTCACGGTAACATCACATGCCTGTAAAAAAATAACGGAAAAAATTAGTAGAATGGTCAGTTTCCAATGTTTCACGCTTACCTCCAGAATCACTTCTTCTCTTTTTGATTATAGCAATGAAAAAAAGGAAATAAACCATCCCTTAGAAATTAAATAAAGAGCTCCTCGACCAGGACTCGAACCTGGAACCCATCGGTTAACAGCCGATTGCTCTGCCGATTGAGCTATCGAGGAACGTGCGGTAATTATAGATACCTCACAGTGGGTTGTCAAGTTCAATTGAGAAGTAATCATTTGGTGTAAATCAAGTCTATGGAAACTTCCTAATGCACACACTCTTTTTCTATTATCTAAAATGGGTATAATGAACATCTGACCAATGATTAATTACAGACACAATTATCTCTATAGAAATAATCGCAAAATTTTTTTCCGGGAATATTTTCATTACGAATAAAATACAGTCAAAAAGCCTGAACCAAAAAGGATGATTATAAGTACATTATGGCTAAACGAAAATTAAAGCGTCAGCTTACCTTATTGCAGGTGATCATGCTGGGCACCGCCGGCACCATTGCGGCAGAGATCTTTGTGCTGACAGGGCATGCCGCCGGGACCGCTGGACCGGATGCGGTGCTGGCACTCTTGATCGGCGGCTTCTTAACTTTAAGCGTTGCGCTTAATTATTGCGAATTGGCTACCACTTATCCCGTCACCGGCGGAGCCATGACCTATGTGGGAGAGGGATTCGGCAAGGGATTGATCATGTTCCTGGTCGGATCACTGGATGGGCTTTCAAGCGCTTTTTACGCTGCCTTGTCAGCCATTGGTTTTGCATATTCTGTAAGCGTGTTCATCCCAAGCCTGCCGATCATACCGGTCGCGCTGGGTGTGATCATTCTGGTGGGAATCATGCACATACGCGGGGTGAAGCAAGCAGGAAATATGCAGATCATCCTGGGTGGTTTTTTGTTGGTAGTATTTGCGATTTACATCTTTCGCGGGTTAACCGATGTCAATGGGTTTAATTTGGAAATTTTCCAATCAGGCAGGGTGCTCTTTGCAAATCAATCTGTCATAGCAAATATTGGGCGTATGCTGACAACGATCGCTCTGGTGTATAACGCCTACGTGGGTTTTGAGGTGATCGCGGATGATGCGGAAGAAATAACCCACCCCAAAAAAAATATTCCTTTGGGAATCCTGATTAGCTTGGGGATCACCACGGTGATCTATACGCTTGTTTCGTTGGTGACCATCGGCACCATTCCCTATACCGCATTAGCCGGTTCAGAAACCGCATTAACCGATGCTGCCAGTTATTTTTGGCCAAAAGTAGGCGTGCCGGTAATGGGATTGGCAGGCATTGTAGCTACACTCACCTCGGTCAATTCGGCCATGCTCTCGGCAACCCGCGAGGCATTTACCCTAAGCCGTGATGGTGTATGGCCGCGCATTTTTTCTCGTCTGAGCCACTGGCGTACACCGTATGTATCAGTTATCTTCATTGTTATCATCAGCGGGTTGGTGGCACTCTTGCAGGTGGTTGATCTCTTAAGCTATATTTCCAGCGCCGGGTACATGTTTGTCCTCTTCTGGGCTACCCTGGCAATGCTCCGGCTGCGGAAAATGCATCCCAATATCGAGCGTCCCTTCAAAGTTCCTTTCTTTCCCCTTACTGCATATATTGCAGCCGCATCAGGTGTTTTAATCATTGCCTTTGCCAGTAAAGAAGCATTGAAATTCCTTGGAGTAGTTCTTTTTATTCTTTCGGCTGTGTATTACATCTCAAGAGGAATCAACAAAGCTGTTGAAAAACATGAAAAGATCGAGGAAGAAATTGGTGGTGGACGCATCCTGGTGCCCACAGTAAATCCAAAAACAGCAGTGGGATTGGTCAAACTGGCATCGCGATTGGCAGAACACCAGGAAGATACCAGCATTTGCCTTTTCAGCGTGATTAAAACTCCCCGTGGATCTTCTCAGAAAACTGCGGATGAATTGATTGAGAAGACAACGAGAATTCAATCCGAAATTCTCAACATAACTGCTTCGATCGCCCAAGCAAGGAATGTACCAATTTACACAAAACACAAGTCGGCACCGAATGTGGAAACTGGTATTTTCAATGAATTGAAATCTCAAAACCCGGTACAGATGGTGCTTATGGGATGGCCTTCTACCAAAACCAAGATCATGACGCCTCACAACATAATTAAGGAAGTCTTGGTAATGGCACATAAGAACGTGGGAGTCCTTCGTGATTCTGGAATCAATGGATTGAAGAACATCCTCGTCCCGGTTGGAAATGGACCGAATGCCCATTTGGCGATTAAATTAGCTGCCGATCTTGCTTACCATCAGGATGTAAAAGTAACTGCTCTACGTGTTATTCCAAAACATTCCAACGAAGAAACTCGTGAAGATGAACTATCGCAACTGCAAGAAATTGTCGAGAATGAATTGGGAAAAATCCCTTTCTATCTGGAAACACATATTGTGACATCCGGTGATATTTTGGATGGAATTGTGAGTGAAACCGAAAAGAAATCGTACGATCTGATGATCATCGGCGCTGCAGAAGAAGTTTTTTCTCCCCACTATATCTTTGGAAAACTAAATGATGCGTTAGTAGAGGAAGTTACCTGTTCCATCCTCATAGTTCGCCGCTATCAACCCGGCACTGCACTATGGTTCCGCCAACGTATTAAAAAAATCGAGGAATAAAATCTTGCTTTCAAGTGGAAATATTATTATTTCGATTTGTTGACAAAGCAAAACTATGGTGCTATCCTAAATTGCTAGAACGTATAAAATACATTCGCGAAAGGATCGGTAAGATGACGCACGTAATTACTGATGAATGCATTGTTTGTGGTTCTTGCGAAGCAGAATGCCCGCAAGACGCAATTTCTATGGGCGAGGAACATTTTGAAATTGACCCGGCGAAATGCATTGATGATGGTGCCTGTGTAGAAGTATGCCCGGTTGATGCCATCATCAAAGAAGGCTAACCCTTTTTAAGCTTAAAAAAGAGCTGCAGAACACTGCAGTTCTTTTTTTAAATTTAATTCCATCTATAATTATTTTTAATATGAAGAAATTTATTACCATCGCCGGGAACATTGGCGCGGGAAAGTCTTCTTTGGTGCGTCTGCTCAGCCAGCATCTAGATTGGGATCCATTCTTTGAACCGGTGGCAAATAATCCTTATCTCTCCGATTTTTATTCCGATATGCAAACGTGGAGCTTTCACTCCCAGATATATTTTCTTTCAAATAGATTAAAAGTCTATAAGGAATTATTGGATTGCCAAAACTCGGTCATTCTGGACCGCAGTTTATATGAAGATGCAGAGATCTTTGCGCGCAACCTGTATCTGCAAGGATTCATGAGTCAGCGTGATCATGAAACCTACGAAACCATCTATCAAACCCTGCTTCATTTCCTCCCCACTCCCGATCTGGTAGTATATTTACGGGCTTCAGTGAATACCCTGCTCGAACGCATCCGCCACCGCAACCGGGATTATGAAAAAAATATCAGCGCGGAATATCTGCAGCAGTTAAATGATACATATGAAACATGGATACAGAATTTCACTCTCTGCCCTGTGTTGACGGTTCCTTCGGATAATCTTGATTTTGTAAATCACGCCAGACACATGGATCTTGTTTTGGAAAAGATACAGGAAAAAATAGCTGGAAAAGAAGAGGTTTTTTTCTTACCGGAAGAATGCATCCAATATTAAACACTGAAATAGAATAGAGAGGTAAATTCTATTTCAGTGTTTTTATTTAATCGTTATCTTAACGGGGCTCAATAATAAATTTAATGGCCGTTCGTACCTTCCCGTCTATTTCAACATTGACAAATTCAGGGATAAAAACCACTGTAATGCCATCCTGATCTAAAAAATTCTTTGCCAAGATGAGGGCCTTGATGGATTGGTTCACGGCTCCTGCACCGATCGCTTGCACTTCAGCGTGCTTGTGTTCTCGAATTACTCCCGCGATCGCTCCCGCGACTGCTGCTGTGCGGGAAACAGCTTTCACCTTGATTACATCCATGGTTTCCCTTCCTTTCAGAAAAATGTCCTTTTTTATATCCCTTTCCAAAGGGAGCAATTCAGTTTCCTTTTTGGTAAGAGCATTGTACAAAAAAGAAACTCCTTATACAAGCATGCTTAATCTGAATGTATTCATTATTTAATTAATGTATTTAGTAGTCTTAGTAGGACTTGTTGATAAGTGGATAACTAAAAAGAGCCCCCATATATAACCTGCAAAATTTTAACATTGGATAAATTGGGTTTTTAATAAAGATAGACAAAAAATGATTGTGTATAAAAAAAGAAAAAAAGAGATTAATCTATGTTTCTCATTTTTCCCTTCTCCTTTATCAACAACTTTTGAATAAGAATTCAGATAGATATAGACAGTTATAATAAAAAAATAGAATTTTTTTTCGAAGATATCCACAAATAGAAGGAATTATCCACAGTTATTTAGGGTTTATCCACAGGTCTGTGGAAAAGAGTGTGGAAAATTAGAGCAGTCCACTTACTTTCTGCCACTCTAAAGAGGTGGCGCCAACTGCTTCCAAGTAGCTGTCGAGCTGTTGGATTCTCAGAGAAAAGATATCTCGCGTGAGATTAATCTGTTCACAAAAATTTTTCCATTCTTTCCCTTCAGGCGCTCGTTTTGGCAGCGCATGAATAACATTGGTCCATATCCAAAACAATATCCACAGAGCTTCATCCGGACGTTCTGTCTGATAAAAAGAAATCGCTTGTTGATAATATCTAAATCGTAGGGAGGAAAACTGCGGTGGACAATAGGACTTTTCAGTAAGAACAGCAATGGCAACATTCATTTTCTGAAGGTTGGTTTCCCAGGGGAAGTCCGTATAGTCATTGATACCGTATAAATCTCGCATCCCGCTTGCCAGACCGGGGCGCCCCAGATAAGTTGTGCATGTTTCCAACCCGGAAAGGAATCTTCTCTCAGGGAGCGGTTTTCCAGTTAGGCAGTTAATGCAGTTTCCTGCATCGTAAAGAGTCAAAAGATAGTCATAAACCGTATCCGCTGAAAATTCGTCCGCCTGGTGCTGGAGGTTCATCCAACGATCGCGCGCACGCGTATAAAAAAATTGCGAGCGGGCATAAGTATTGGTAGCAGAGAAGAAATTAGAAAAAATACCAGCTCGTAAATAGTCATAATAATGATACGAATCGTACAATACGAATGGACCATCACAAAAGAGACATCCCAACCAGGGGTCTTGACGCAGTTCTTTGGGTTGATTGAAAATCCTGCGGGGATAATGAAGAATATCCAATTGAAAATCGTCGCCTAACGACTGAACTTCTCGAGAAAGCGCAGGCTCGGTATTGTGAATGAAGACCAGATCAATATCGGTAGATTCTCCCAGAAATGGATCTTCTCCGACCAAGGAACCGACCAAGAAAACACAGGCAATATCAGGATTATTGAAAGTTTGATCTTTCACATAATTACGAGCGGTTTCCAGAAGCATGTTCCTAGTTGCTCTCATTTCATCATCCTTTTTCTATTGTGAATCGATAGGAAGGGCAGCTTGAAAAGGCGATAGATGCAAGGTTTGGCGGATGCGGTTGTCAATGAACTGCAGATCGGAAGGATTGTGAACAAAATCCAATTCATTGGTATCAACGATCAGAACGTTTCGCGTTTCGCTTGCGCTGGTAAAAAATTTTTCATACGCTTCATTCAATAAGGCAATATATTCCGGTTCCATGGAGCGTTCGTAAGAGCGGTCACGCATGGTAATGCGCTGCAGGAGTGTTTCTGTGCTGGCTTTCAGATACACTATGAGATCAGGTGCAGGAATTCTCTCAGCAAGTGCCGCATGTACCGAATAGTACACTTCAAGTTCATCTCCTTGCAAATTTACATCTGCAAACAGGGCATCCTTTTCGAAGGTGTAATCGGTAATCAAATTTTTTTGAGATTGAAGCAGTTCGGGAACGTTGTTGCGTTGCTGATGATAACGGCTGAGTAGAAAGAAAATTTGTGTTTGAAATGCATACCGCGCACGGTCCTGATAAAACTCTTGAAGGAAGGGGTTTTCCTCGAATATTTCAAGCAGCAGATTTGATTTAAATGATGGTTGCAGAAGGCGGGCAAGGCTGGTCTTCCCTACGCCGATCACTCCTTCTATGGCAATGTACATGCGTTCTCCTCGAAAATTATTGACAATGGGATAAATTAATCTAAACTATTATATAACATTGCAATACGAAAAACGGAGGGATACAATGGCATCACTAAATCGTGTTCAATTAATTGGAAGATTGGGCAAAGACCCGGACTCCCGCAAGACCCCCAAAGGCGCCACCTACACTACTTTCTCTTTGGCAGTCGACCGCAAATGGAAGGATAAAAAAGGCGAACTGCACCAGGAAGCGGATTGGTTCAATGTGGAGGCTTGGGGCAAACTCGGTGAGATATGCCAGAAATACCTTGCGAAAGGGAAACTGGTCTATTTGGAGGGGAGATTACGCACCCGCAAGTATGAGCACGAAGGGAACACCCGTTATTTCACAACCGTGGTTTTGAGTACTCTGCAAATGCTCGAACGAAAGGCGAAGGAAACCGGCCTCGAAGAAGTAGAAGAATCCGAAGAAGAGATAACCGATTAACGAAAAGCTGTCGGATTAATCCGACAGCTTCATGCCAATTCATTTCATTGTTTAGAGAGCTTCGAGCTGGGTGACCAGCGCTGAGATCAGGTCAAAACCACCCTGCCAGAATTCTGCTTTCCGAACATCCATTCCAGCCTCATCCAGTATCTGCATAGGGGCTTTTGAGCCGCCTGTGGATAACATGTGGATATATCTCGGTTTAAAGCTATCGCCTTCACTCTTGAATTGTTTATAGAGCGATAAGACCAGCAACTGCCCGAAAGCATAGGCATATACATAGAATGGGGTATGGTAGAAGTGCGGAATGGAAACCCATTCCCAGCGGAACTCCTCACCGAGCGTGAGGGAATCACCAAATTGATCTTGTAGATTCTTGAAGTAAGCATCTGCCAAGTCATCCACCGCCGCGCCCTGCAAGGTCATCTCATGCGCGGTCTTTTCAAATATGGCAAAATACGCCTGGCGCATGATGGTGGCGTAAGAATCATCAACCTGTTTGAAAAGGAAGAAACGGCGTACATCCTCATCTTTTTCTTCGGAGAGTAACCGGTCAATCAGCATCATTTCCCCAAAAGTTGAAGCGGTTTCTGCCAATGGCAGGCAAGTATGTTGGGTGAAAATACTATGATCAGAAGCCAGCAGTGAATGGATAGCGTGCCCTAATTCATGTGCCAGTGTGGCCATGTCTTCTGCTTTCCCTTGATAATTTGTTAATACCCAGGGGGTGAGATCAGGGGCAACCGTGGCACAGAATGCACCGGTGCGCTTGCCTTTGCGGACTTCGCTGTCGATATGCCCTTGGGCAAACACGCGGTGGGCTAATTGTGCAAAGCGTGGGTCAAACTCCTGGAAAGAATCCAAAACCAGCTCGGTAGCCATTCCGAAAGAATATTTCTTATTCGATTCAGCCACTGGCGCATACACATCATAACGCCTGATCGTATCCACGCCCAACCACTTTGCTTTCAAACGGAAGAAACGCTGAAATATTGATGCGTTCTTCTTGCAGACATCCAGCAATGTATCCACGACATCATCAGGAATGTCATTGCCGAGGTTCCTGGCGGAAATGGGTGTTTTGTATTTACGCAAACCAATATTTTCGTTGCGCCAATCGCGGATGATAGTCTGGTAGATCTGTCCCAAAATAGGACCTTCATCGCCATATACTTGATACAGCTTTTGGTAAGCGCTGGCGCGCAGGTTGGCATCGGGCAGCCGTACCAGCGACATTAGTTCGCCGCGCGTGAGATCTTTTTCTTCTCCATCTACCGTGACGCGAAATGTGTAGCGGTTGGTGATGGAATCATACAGGCGGATGATGGCGGCAAAGCCGGTCAGGTCTTTGATATTAATGACCTTTTCTTCGGCTTCGCTGAGCGTATAGGGTTTAAAGTGGCGCATCTCTTCTAACCAGTAACGGTAATCCCCTGATGTATCCATTAATCGCTGGGCATCTTTATCACCTAGGTCTTTCCACCACAAAGTGAAGAAGAGGATTTTGTTGGATTGTTCAGCAATAAATTGTTCTGCGCGGGCAGCCAAGCTTTGGGCTTGTTGGTTTTGTGTATCTTCGGTGAACCATAATTCTGCATAATCATTGATCAATCGCAGCTGGCGGGTAAGAGTTTCCAGTTCTTTGATAACCTGTAAAAAAGCCTCTGTGGAGATGTCTTCGGCAAGAATTTCGCGCTTTTTTTCAAAATCCGTGACCATTTTTTCTGCTTGTTTGAAAGCACTTTCCATTTCCGGCGAATTTGCCGATGGAAAAAGGTCTTTCAGACTCCAGCGGGATTGATTAAAAATTTTGTTTTCAGTAGTCATGGCAATTCCTTTGGATTAAATTAGAAAAAACATAACAAACCCATTATAACAGCATGGGTTTTTAACGAACATCAGCCATCTGAAGTATTGCGAGCATCTTGGCATGCAAAGAAGGATTGGCAGCAATCAGAGAATAGGGTGGTTTGAAATAGTCCTCTTCCCCCTGCAGATTCGTAACCAATCCGCCTGCTTCTTCCAACAGCAACGTTCCGGCGGCAATATCCCAGGGGTGAATGCCGATCTCCCAGTACCCATCCAGCCAGCCTGCTGCGACATAAGCGATATCGAGAGCTGCCGAACCCAGGCGGCGGATGGATTGAACATTCTTGAGAAACCTGGAAAAATTATCCAAGTTATTTTTAGTGGGATCCTTTAGGTCGGTTGGAAAACCCGTTACCAGCATGGCATCCACCAGCTCCTGCGTCGTGGAACCATGCAAAGGCTGCCCATTTAAATGAGCTCCCTGACCGCGTTCAGCGCTGAAACATTGACCGCGCGTAGGGTCAACTGTTACTCCTAGAGTGATTTGATTATGGTAGGCATACGCTATGGTGACGCTGAAGATCGGTACACCGTGAGCGTAATTGGATGTGCCATCTAATGGATCAATGAACCAGCAATGGTCTTGAACGCCTTCCAAATATCCACTTTCTTCGGTAATGATGGTGTGGTCTTTAAAATCCCTGCGAATCTCACCCAGCAGGTAATCTTCTGACCGGTTGTCTATCTCTGTGACCAGATCAATACGTCCTTTATGGCGGATCTCATGCTGTTTGAGATAACCCTCCATCAAAATTTCTCCTGCTTGCTTTGCCATACGTATTAAATAATTCAAATCAGGTATCATTTTCTACAAAAACTCCAATTTAATCAAAGATTACCGCACCCCGTTCACTTCTTGTTCGAGCTGTTTAAAGAAGACATCCAAAAACGCATGGCGCCCCAACGCCATCTTACGACCTGTCTCAGTATACAGAGTAGTGTGTACATTTCTCAATTTGAATAAATATTCATGATAAACGCTGTGGTGCTCACCATCGCTGAGCTTCCCGGTAGTCAGAAATTGCTCGGATGGTTTGGAATAGATCGGTTCACCTGCTTGAACAGCATATCCGATGGTACGTGCAATACCGATAGCACCGATCACATCCAGCTTATCTGCATCGAACAGCGATTTGGCTTCAATGGTGTGGGGTTCTTCACTCTTGCGAAAGCGGTGGGCACGGATGCAATGCTGTACTTTTTGAATATCGCTTTCTTCCCAACCTATCTCATGCAGGATACCCCCTGCTTTTTCAGCAGAAAGCAAGTGGTGTTCCGCACGATTTTGGGTGGTAGGATCGCTGCCATCACAATCATGCAGCAAAGCAGCCGTGAGCAGGATTTCCATGTCAGCGCCTTCTGCAGTCCCAATGACCTGACATAGCTGGTAGACACGTTCGATATGATCAAAGCCATGCACAGGATCAGCAAAGGGATACAGCTTTCGTACTGATGATAAATCCAGCAAAGTGTGTTGGCTCATGAAAAATGAACTACCTTTCCCTTTTTAATAATAGTTTCAACCAAGTTTTCGCCAAACCGATAACCGAGATGTCTATAATCGGGGATGTTCAAAATTAACAGATCAGCTTGTTTTCCGGGCTCGAGTGAGCCAACCTTATGCTCCATCTTGATTGCCGCCGCAGCGTTGATGGTGGCTGCTGCAATGGCTTGCGCGGGGGTTAATTTCATAAATCGGCAGGCTAAGGCGATAACAAACTGCATATTTCCGCACCAGGCGGTGCCCGGGTTCAGGTCTGAAGCCAATGCCAGCAGCCCATTCTGTTCGATGATCGATTTTGCCGGGGTGTAATTATTCTCTGCCAGTCCAAAAGGCGTACAGGGCAATCCCACGGCAACCGTGTTGCTGGCTGCCAGTTTTTTAATATCATCAGCGCTGGTTTTTACCAGGTGGTCGGCGGAGGTAGCTCCCAATTCCACAGCAAGCGAAGCCCCCCCAATGTTTTCGAACTCATCTGCATGGATCTTGAGCAGAAAACCGAGTTTTCGCGCAGCGGTTAGGATGGCGCGGGTGTGCTCCAAATTAAAGACAGATGGTTCACAAAAAACATCCACGAATGGGTAGCTTTCATTGGGATAGTACTGCTGCCACCAATCCTTTAATTGAGGCAAAGCTTTTTCAACAAGCAGCCGGGTATAACCAGTGGTATCTCCAGTGTATTCAGATGGAACAGCATGCGCACCCAGGTAGGTGGGGATGATATCCATTGGCACATCTTTACGCAGGTTCATGATGACCTCCAGCAAACGCAGTTCACCTGCTGCATCCAGAGCGTAGCCGGTTTTGGCTTCGAGGGTGGTGGTGCCGTGGCGCAGCATGGAACGGGCGCGCCGGGCAGTCGTAATTTCAAGATCAACAGTAGACGTCTGGCGTGTAGCATTGACTGTGGAAAGAATGCCTCCGCCGGAAGCCATGATCTCCATGTAGCTTTTACCTTCCAATCGCAGGCTGAATTCCAAAGCGCGGTCACCCGCCCAGATGAGATGCGTATGCGGGTCGACAAAACCGGGCATGACCACCTGATGATGTGCGTCCAGTTTATCTTCTTGCGAGAAGCGCTGCAGCAGATCTTTTGTGCTGCCCAGCTCCTGTACTTTTTCATCGCGAATCAATACAGCGCCATCTTCGATGATATCCAATATGCCAAGTTGTGCACCGCGCTGCGGACCTCCCCGCAAACAGATCAATTGTGATGCGGAATGAATTAACATAAACTCCCGTTCCCTTTCGGTTAGTTCAATTATAAAAGGAAAGGAAAAAACAAGGCATGGTGGGTATAGTAAAATCAAGGACAGGATAATTCACATTGAAAACACGAGGAAATGGCATGAAACGGAAAAACCTTGAGGTAATTCTATCCATTCTTTTCTTTATTGCCCTTTGGATCGGGCTATCTTTTAACACAGGCGGACCGATCTACTCGGATGAACTGCTCTATATTGAAACTGGGTTAAATAATGAAAGTGCTCCGAACTATGGGAATCGCTATTTTCATGTATACCTGCAAAAATTATTCATGGCGGTTGCCCCTACGCCCCTGATTGGGATACGCGTGTATTGGGCTTTTATGATCGCAATGACCGCCTTGTTTATCTACTGGAGCGCGCGAATTTTCCTCAAAGAAAGTACTCCCATCCACGGGTTGCTGGCAGTAGCCATTTTCTTTTCTTACAAACTTATTTCATCCTACGCGGGAGTGACCTCGGTGGATATCGCTGCCATGCTGATGTCGACGGCATTGGTGTTTACCTATCTGCTTTACCAACGAACCGAAAAGAAATGGTTGCTGGTTGGGTTGGGTGCGTTAACTTTTTTAGCGTTCAAGACCAAAGAGACCACCCTTTTTTCTAATGTGGTCTTGTTCGGATTCTTTTTTGATAAACAGGGAAAATTCGCTTTTAAAAACATACTTCCTTGCTTGAAAAATTATTTCATAGGTTTTCTGGGAGCGATTGGATTATTCATTGTTCTGGATACGGTTTTTCTCGGGCAGCCATTTTTTGCTCTCAGCCTCAACACCTTGAAAGAGGTTTTTCAAAATTATGCATATACCGGGGGTTTTCGCAGAGAACCCGTCGACTGGTACCGGACCTATCTACTTAATGACATCATGATCCCCTTTCTGCTCTTTTTAGTTGGAGGGACCAAGCTCAGCACGCAAACCATCGCTCCACAAAAAAAGATCGTGTGGGCGTTTCCATTATTGTTGGTTAGTTTCATCACATTGAATATGCTCAAGATACCCTGGGGGTTCATTGAGCGCTTTTATTTCCCGGCACTGCCTGTGATTGCCTTTCTCGCGCCGCAATTTGTTTCATTGAAGGTCCCTGAAGAACACAAAGGTCGCCAACAACTGGTGCTTATTGTTTTAGCAGTTCTGTTGGTGGTAGTAGTCATGCGCCAATTTGGTATGGTGTATGCGAAAAGCATTGATTGGACCTATGGCAAATTCCTGGAGAGCATCTATTTTCCGATTTTGCTTTCCGTGCTGCTGGGGGTAATCATTCTGGTGGAGAAGCAAAACATGCTTACTTTTGGGATCATCCTCTTCTGCCTGGTTTCATGGATCATCCCGCAGGTCTCCTACAATTACAAATATATCTATGTTGAACCGGTCACCAATGTAAAATTTCAGATCAAATACTATCCTTTCCTTGAATTTCAGGACGATATTGTGATGAGCAACAATGTGAAAATGTATACCACCACCACGATCTTTAAGAATACGGCAGAGAATGAAGACCACATGTTCAGCGATAATCCGTATGATATTCTGGGGATGTATAATGTTCTGTATGATCTGCGCACTCAACGCGAGAACCTAACCCTGTCATATGAACAAGAGGATATCCCAGAGCAGATACTGGCTGATCAATATGATTTCATCATTCTTTCGATCGATGATTGGCAGTATTTAAAAGATAAGTTCCCTGAAGTTTTTGCGGAATTGAATCAAAATTACAGCACACAATTTGATGAAGATCAGATTCTGGTTTTTATGAAACCAAATTTTTGAACCAGTCATTCGATTAGAATTGGAATTAAAGGATGGCACGCTTTTCATTTGAAAACTGTTCAAACGTGATTGTCTCTAATTTATTCACCAGTTCTTTGCGTGTATCACACCAGATGACGTGCATGGGGCAATCTTTGGTGAAAATACAAATACCCGGGTTATGAGTACATTCATTCAGCATCACTGGACCATCGATTGCTTCGATCACCTCCAGCACGGAGATTTCGTTGGGACTTTTTGCCAGCGCAACACCGCCATGGGCACCCCTGGATGTATGAATGATCCCGGCAACGGATAACTGCGAAATGATCTTGGCCAGAAATGAGGATGGTATCTGCTGCTTTTCGGCAATGATGCTGGTGGGCGCCTTCTCATCCATTCCTAACCGGGAGAGATAAATAATTGTTCTCAAAGCGTAATCTGCCTGACGTGTAATCTGCATCTCTAATCTTCCTCTTTGGATAATTTGTCTACAAATTGTCCACTTTTATAAGTCTAACAAAGAAATCAAGGTTTGCAAGTGTTTCCGGTATAATCATGACATGGCCAAGTTTCGATTTTTCTATCCGGTGCAGATCCGTTATGCAGACCTAGACGCCCAATGGCATGTGAACAACGCACATTTTCTGACCATTTTGGAACAAGCACGCCTTTCTTACATCAGACAGCTTGGATTATGGGATGGAAAGTCTTTTCTTGATCTAGGAGTGATCGTAGCCGATATCCATATTGCTTACAAAGCTCCCATTGAATTGGAAGATGAGATCCAAGTTGCGCTCAGGGTTTCGCATATTGGTAATAAAAGCATGACCATTGAAAATGAAATCTTGAATACAAAGGATGGATCCCTGAAAGCCCAGGCTGAAGTTGTGTTGGTAACCTATGATTTTCGCAGCAAAACAACCATTCTTATTCCCGAAAGCTGGCGCAAGAAGATCATGAAATTCGAAGAGCTTTAAAAATTACTATTTTTCACCTAAGCGTTAACAAATAAACAAAACTATCATTCTGACTTAATTCTTATACTTTCTTTGGTAAAATCCAGGTACCTACGATAATTTGGGCAAATTGCGTCAGATTTGCTTTAAAAAAGGAGAGTTCATTGTCTGGTTTGGAAAAGTTCACGCAAAGTTCGCGGCAGGTGCTAAGCCTCGCTCATCAAGAGGCTGAGCAATTTCACCATCCGCAGATCCGCTCTGAACACATTCTGTTAGGCCTTATCCAAGAGAATAATGGGGTGGCAGGGCGTGTACTGCGTGAACTGGGAATTGAGTTGGAGCGTGCACGGGAAATGGTATTGCGATTGACCGGCATGGGTACCTTTGCTGATAAACGCATTGACCTATCTATCGAAGCACAAAAGATCATCGCTCTTTCGTTGGAAGAAGCTCAAAAAATGAGCAGCCGCTATATTAGCACAGAGCATCTGCTGCTGGCAATTGTCAATTCCAATGGTGGATTATGTGAAAGTGTATTGACCAAACTGGGCGTCACTTTTGAACAGATCAGGCGACAAATAACCCGCGAGATCAATCAAAAACAAGCCCCGCTTTCGAAAATGTCTGAAATACCGGAAGAAGCTCCAACGCCTTCCAAACGCTCGAGGAAAACTCCGCTGGTGGATCAACTGGCGGTTGATTTAACCACACAAGCTGAAGAACATAAGTTGGATCCTGTCATCGGACGAGAAAAAGAGATTGAACGCGTTATCCAAATCCTTGCTCGACGCACCAAGAACAATCCGGCGCTTATTGGAGAACCGGGGGTCGGCAAGACCGCCATTGTGGAAGGGCTGGCACAGCGCATTATAGAAGGTGATGTACCCATTCCACTGCTCGGAAAGCGCGTGCTGCGCCTGGATGTAGGTTCGCTGGTGGCTGGAACCATGTACCGCGGACAATTTGAAGAGCGCTTGAAACGCGTCATTGATGAACTCAAGAAATCTGACGCGATCCTTTTTATTGACGAAGTCCATATGCTGGTAGGGGCAGGTTCAGCCGGTTCCTCTGTGGATGCAGCCAATATTCTAAAACCCGCCCTTTCACGCGGGGAACTGCAGGTGGTGGGAGCTACCACGTTAGATGAGTACCGCAAGAACATTGAAAGCGATGCGGCTTTGGAACGGCGCTTTCAACCGGTGGTAGTGAACGAACCTACCAAAGAAGAAACGCTTGAAATCCTGCGTGGCATTCGGAAAAATTATGAAGAACACCATCATCTGGTGATTTCCGATGAAGCATTGGAAGCAGCCACGAATCTTTCTGCACGTTATATCACCGACCGCTTTCTGCCTGATAAAGCAATCGATCTGATCGATGAAGCTTCTTCGCGAGTACGCATGTATAAAAGCGATGCTGCCAAAGTTACCAAACAGATCACCGATGAACTCAGGCAACTGCGCACAAAACATTCAGACCTGATGGAAACAGGCGATGACGAACTTGCACTCGAGGTTGCCGGCAAAATAAAAGACCTTGAAGTTAAATTGAATACGATTCGCGACCAGTGGGATCGTGACAGCAGCCCAGTCGTTCGACCGGATGATATTGCGGAACTGGTTTCCATGTGGACCGGTGTGCCGATCATGCAGCTTGCTCAGGAAGAATCCATGCGCTTGTTGAATTTGGAAAAAGAAATGCATGAATTGATCGTTGGGCAGAATGAAGCCATTGAAAAGGTTGCCAAAGCAGTACGCAGAGGGAGAGCTGGTTTGAAAGATCCCAAACGCCCGATTGGATCATTTATGTTCCTGGGCCCTACCGGGGTTGGAAAGACGGAATTGACCAAAGCTCTGGCACGCATCATGTTCGGCAGTGAAGAAGCATTGATCCAGTTAGATATGTCAGAATTCATGGAAAAACATACCGTTAGCCGATTGATGGGATCTCCTCCCGGATATGTGGGGTATGAAGATGCCGGTCAGCTAACCGAAGCCATCCGCAGGCGACCATATTCCATCGTCGTTTTTGATGAAGTGGAAAAAGCGCACCCCGAAGTGCACAATACCCTCTTACAAATTTTGGAAGAGGGACAGCTTACCGATGCACACGGGCGCAAGGTGAACTTCCGCAATGCCATCATTGTGATGACATCCAACATCGGTGCAGAGCTGATCAAACGCCAATCGGGGATGGGATTTGTGCTGGAGCAGGATACGAAAAAAGAAGAAGACCACGTTTATAAAGAAATTCGTGAAAAACTACTGGATTCGCTTAAAAAGGCTTTCCGCCCCGAATTTCTCAACCGTCTTGATAATGTGATCGTATTCCACCCATTGAATAAAGAACAAATACACCAGATCGCCGAAATGGAATTGATCAAGGTTGCCAAGCGGCTATCCGAGCGGGAAATCCGCCTGCGCGCCAGCCCGGCCGCCGTTGATAAAGTTGCTGAAAAGGGATATGATCCCGATATGGGCGCCAGACCGATCCGCCGGGTGATCCAGCTTGAAATCGAAGATAAATTATCCGATGCGCTTCTTGCAGAGACATTCCGCGATGGGGATGATATTTTGATCGATGTCGATCAGGAAGGCAATTTTGTACTCCTTAGAGACGACGAACGCATACCCAGCCAGGAGGAAACCCTGGAAATGGGTGCGTAGTTCGTTTCACTCCACGCAAAGGGAAGATGGGCAACCATCTTCCCTTTTTCCGTTTTATACTTAGGTTGAGTTGATATGACTAAATTAGAAACGCGCTATGTTTGTCAGAATTGCGGCCGGATCTCTGTAAAACCACTGGGGCGCTGCCCGCAATGTGGGGAATGGGATTCCATGATAGAGGAAGTAGTGCAATCTTCCAGCGAAGGGAAAAAGAAAACCAGCACGAATCTCACCACCTCCAAAGCACTGCGATTGGATGAGATCAGCGGGGAGAACACCGAACGCTGGGAATTGGGTATCGCTGAATTTTCACGCGTACTGGGTGGGGGGATCGTGCCCGGATCAATTGTGTTAGTGGGTGGAGATCCGGGGATCGGAAAATCAACCCTATTGCTGCAGGCAGCCATGGAATTCGCTGGCAAGAGGAATGTATTGTATGTATCGGGGGAGGAATCGGGTCAGCAGATCAAAATGCGCGCCCAACGGTTACTGGCAAAAGGGAACAATGAAAAACCAGTTGGTTTTCCACCATATCTGTACCTGCTCATGGAAACTGACCTGGATGCCATCCTTTCTCATGCGCAGAATGTCAAGCCGCAACTCCTGATTGTGGATTCTATCCAGACCATGGCTATGGACGCCTTCACTTCCAGCGCTGGTTCGGTCACCCAGGTACGCGAATGTGCTTCCCGTTTGCGCGAGTTTGCGAAAGCTAGCGGGACAACCGTCTTTTTGATCGGGCATGTTACCAAAGAAGGCATGATCGCCGGTCCGCGTGTGCTGGAACATATTGTCGATACCGTGTTGCAGCTGGAAGGAGATCGTTTTCAAAGCTACCGCATCCTGCGTTCCATGAAAAACAGATTTGGCCCTACCTCCGAAGTGGGTGTATTCGAAATGCGCGAAGCGGGCATGGTGGAAGTCTCCAATCCATCGGAAGTATTTCTGGCAGAAAGAATGGAAAATACACCGGGGTCGGCTGTGGCAGTTGCCATGGAAGGTACCCGACCGTTGTTAATTGAAATTCAAGGATTGACCAGCACCACCAATTTTGGCAATCCCCGCCGCACTTCTAATGGCGTTGATTTCAATCGGCTGTTACTGGTGGTGGCAGTACTTACGCGCCGCAACCGGCTTAAGCTGTTTGACCAGGATGTATTTGTGAATGTGGTGGGCGGATTCAATGTGGATGAACCGGCAGCCGATCTGGCGATCGCGACTGCCATTGCTTCTTCTTTGCTCGATAAAGCAGTTCACCCAGAGACAGTATTGATTGGGGAAGTCGGTTTATCGGGGGAACTGCGCTGGGTGAGCCAAATGACGGCTCGCTTAAAAGAAGCTGAAAAAATGGGCTTTACCAAGGCCATCATTCCAAAACGGGTGCGAAAGACGGAGAAACTGCCTATGGGGATCGAGATCATTGAAGCGCGGTCGCTCAGTGATGCGGTAAGGTCAGCCCTTAACCAATAAATTGAAAGAGGTCAAGTATGGAACCGATTCTGGAAACCAAACCTGTTTGGAAAGTTCGCTCGAATCATGCTCTGGAACATGCCACCCTGCATGTTCTGGCTACCAAAGTAACCCGGGCGAGGGTGAGTGGACTTTCCGATGCCGGGGGATTCTGGCTGCTGGGAGAGGTGCCAACAGATCTGGTGTTTGAAAGCGCCCGTGAAGCCCTGGAGCGCATGAAAGCTGGTGAAACCGGTCTGGCAATTCACGATAATTGCGGATCCAACCTGGTTCCGAGCATTGTAGTATCGGGTGGATTAGCCTGGCTGGCGATGGCAGGCGCAGGGAAAGACCTGCGCAAAAAAGCAGTGCGCTTTCCGTTGGCCGTAATATTGGCGTTGATCGGTTTTGAAGCCGCCAAACCAGTTGGTCCACTTTTACAGGAAAAAGCAGTATCCACAGACCACCTGACAGACATGCTGGTGCGGGAAGTACGCTGCTACAAACCCTACGGATTGGTTATTCACCGCGTGACCACGGAATTCAAGGCTGGTTAAAAATGCAAGAAGCGAAACCCTCCGAGATAAAGAAAGGATGTTCTGTATATTTTTTTATTGGAGATGATCTGGACGCACTGCAAGTAGTGGAACGTGCCATGATCCGCGATGTAGGGAACCCGGATATGGCGACTCTCAATATTGCACGCCTGAATGGGCGGACAGATAATTTGGATGAACTGGTCAAGAATATCGGTCTTTTCCCGTTTGGCGTGGAGAAACGCTTGGTGATCTATGCCGATTCTCTGGAACGTATCCACGATAAAAAAGATATCGAACGCTGGCAAAAGATCGTTGAAAATGTGCCCCCTTCCACAATCCTGGTTTTAGAGTTTCCCTCTTCCGTGGTAAAGAAAAAAGAATGGATGTGGAAAGCGTATGCAGACCATGCCTGGCTGTCGAAATGGGCAGAGCGGAAAGATGAATGGTTTTGTTTCAAGGAATTTCGCATTCCATCCCGCCGGGAGCTACCCCTGCGCATCATGCAGATGGCAGTAGAAGAAGGTGGGCAGATAGAAAACCATGCCGCCGATGAGCTGTCACGTTTGGCTGGGGATGATATCCTGCTCGTCAGACAGGAAGTGAAGAAACTGTGTACGTATGTGAATGGTGAAAGAAGCATCACGGCAGAGGATGTACGCTTGCTGTGCAGCACGATCCCCGAAGAAGATGTATTTGCCATGGTAGATGCTTTCGCACTGGGGGATGCACCCAAGGCTTTGCATCATCTGAAATTAATGTTTGCGAATCAAGATTACGTGCGCGTTTTCTCCATGATCGTGCGCCAGTTTCGCTTGCTGCTCTTGGCGAAAGAAGCACTGCAAGAAGGAGCAGCCGGCAGCGTGGCTGCCCGGATCGGCGAAAGTGATTTTGTGACTCAAAAAGCCATCCAGCAAAGCAAGCGATTCACTCATGAAGAACTGGAACACATCTATCGCGCGTTATATGATATGGATGGAGACGTGAAACGCGGCAATATTACCCCTGAAGTGGGTTTGGAATTGATCTTCTTCGAAAAAACCAGCCGCAACGCACTTTAAGAATAGTGCAGTACCTGATCGCGAATGGCGCCCCATTTCAGCGCATCCGCAATGCCCTGTTCAATGGTGAGCTCGGTTTTCCAATTGAGAAGTCTGGCTGCCAGATCAGCATTGGCATAGGAACCGGCTGAATCACCCGGTCGGCGGGCTGCTTCGCGTTTCTTGATGGGTTGCCCGGTAACGGTCTCAAAGGCAGTTACCAGTTCCCGCACCGTCACGCCATTCCCAGAACCCAGATTGATGACCAAATAATTCTCTTTTGGATTGCCTGCCCGTTCGAAGACGCCATCGAAATCAGTGACCGCCAAAATGTGAGCGCGCGCCAGATCCCAGATGTGAACATAGTCGCGTATGCCGGTTCTATCGCGGGTGGGATAATCAGTACCGGTGATCAGAAATTCAGGCAGACGACCAAGCTGCACTTCCACCAATTTCGCCAGCACATGCGAAGGATTCTGCAGATGCAGCCCGGAGCGCATCTTCGGATCGGCACCGATGGGGTTGAAATAACGCAACGCAATACCATGCATGCCATATGCCTGGCAGAAATCTTTCAATACCATTTCCATCACCATTTTTGTGCGCGCATAGGGATTGGTGGGGTTCAATGGAGAGCTTTCGGTAACCATAAAACCAGGTACGGTATCATAAATTGAAGCGGAAGAACTGAACACCACCCGCTTGCAACCTGCTAGATGCAGGGAGTGAAAGAGCTCCAGTGATTTGCCGACATTCTCACGATAATATTCATATGGTCTCTGGGTTGATTCAGGCACTACGATGAGAGCGGCACAATGAATGGTAGCCTGAATATCCGAATGGTCCTCAAAAATGCCCTGCACCAGTGCTGTATCCGCGATATCGCCTTTATAGAAAATGCGACCTTTAGTGAATTCAGGGCGACCGGTGACCAGCGAATCAAGAATGATGGGGGTATGCCCGTTCTCTTCAAGAGCAGAACAAATGGTGCTGCCGATATACCCGGCACCCCCGGTGATGAGAAATTTCATGATCCCTCCAGACCTTTATGAAGTCAAATCTCTGATTCAATCGATTGTTTAAACGATACCGCATCCAGTAGCATTGAAATCATCCATCGCTTTTTGAGAATATTCATTCTCTGCCAGACTTTTCAGCAGATCGAATTTAATTGTAAGGTGCTTTACACCCGCATTGGCAGCTTCAAAAACTTCCTGCTTGCTCTTGAAGCTGGCAGCCAGTACTTCAATGCCCTCATAGCCAGCGAGAAGGTGCACCATTTTTGGACCTAACTCGGCTCCATCTGGCATCCATTGTTTGGCGCGGTTGTGATAATAAATGGCATAACGTGCCCCACAAGCCTGCGCCAGCAGTGTCTGCTCAGGGGAGAAAATAGCGGTGACAGCACAGCAATAATCATCCGAAAGGCGGGCAGCCGCCTGAAAACCGACTGTGGTTGCCGGAATCTTTAGAACCAATTGATCCTCTAAGATGTGGTGAGCTTCGAGCGCTTCGTGTTGCATACCCTCCACAGTGGAGGCTGTGAGCTGGTAAAAGATAAAACCATCCACCATTTCTGCCATTTTCTGCAATGTTTCACGCGGCGGCAGCGGGCTCTTCGCCAGCAGGCTCGGATTGGTGGTGGCGCCGCCGATCCAGCCCCAACTGGCAGCCTGCTGTATTTCTTCGATGATGGCAGAATCAACAAAAATGGTCATAGTATCTCCTGAACGATTGCGATTTATTATATCCTTATTAAAAACAGAAAACCATTAATCACTATTTGCACGGTCAAATATTTCCAATAAATACATATATCTATCATTTAAATTACCAGCAATCTCATCAATTTCAAGAATTTCCTCAATTATGTTAATAATTTTTTCAGATTTTTCTACGTCATTAATCAATAAATTTTCACTTTGTATGATAGCAAGAAGATCTTTGTATATGCCAATTACATACGGTTTCCATTTCTTTTTTGCTGATTTCTTTCCGATCGAAATAAGAATCTTTGTACAACAATAGGTTACAAAAATACTAATAATGAATATCACCCAATAACTCTGATCTGAATATATTCTTTTGGGTATCATGTCCTCATAAATCAATTTTAGAATCAAAACAAGGAACCCAACGATTGTAATAAATGCGAATATTCTATTTAAAAATTCTTCAATAATATGCGCTTTTTCTTTGAACGGGTTTTGTTCTCCATAGAAATTACGCCTTGTATTAATAACATCGTACTTGGCCATAAAGTTGAAAATACCTACACCACTTATTACAACAGATAGTATTTCTAGAAAAACTTGATCCATATATCCCTCCCTTTATTATAATTAATCTCTATTTGTAAAAATTTTTTGCTTTTGGGTGATTAATACAAAACACACGTGCTAATATACAACACAGCATGTGCGTTTTTCATAAATGCCATTTAGTTTAAAAACCGCAAAATTTATTCGGTAAGGTCTTTGATCTCTGCAGACGGAGCATTTTCCTTCACGGAAGCGATGCCATTCTCCATACCGGATTTAGAGGAGTACATTTCGCTCTTGCCAATGATCTCTTTGTTCTTGGCTCTCAGCACAAAATAGGGCTCGTGCTTTTTTGATTCCAGACGTTCGAAGGCGCTACCGGTCTTGCAGTTCTTCTTGACCGAATCAATACCGTTCATGGCGCCCGATTTGCTGGTATATTGCTCGCTGGTCAGAATAATGCGCCCGTTGGGAGCTTTTAGATTAAAGGTGAATTCCCCTTTTTTACTTTTCTTGAGTTCAAATTTTGCTGCCATTCGTTACCTCCAAACTAATAATTGTTTTCAAAACCTGCTTCTCATTAATCATTATACAGGCTGTGTGAAATAATGCAGTTAAGAGAAAAATGAATGGATTTTTTATTCTGCTGTGAATTTCGCTGCCTGATATACTATGGCCATGATTACAATCACCCCTTCTCTTGAACTTGATGAGAATGAAATCCACTATGCTTTTTATCATTCCTCCGGACCGGGCGGGCAGAATGTCAACAAAGTAGCCACAGCCGTGCAGTTGCGCTTCGATGTAGCTCACAATTCATCCCTGCCGGAACCGGTGCGCGTGCGGTTAATGAAATTAGCGGGCAGGCGCATGACCAAAGAGGGTGAGTTGGTCATTACTTCCAGCCGCTATC
>CAYLUJ010000005.1:0-46699 GCA_964386805.1 uncultured Pelolinea sp.
TTTACTTGCTGGTCCATCCCCATTGGTCATGTTTGGCGGGGGCAGTATTTCAAACCGCACCAGCCGTTTATATCAGGCGTTAGTAGAAAAAGATATCGTCGTCAGCGTGAACGGCGACGTTCAAGCAACTGTTGATCCATTTCTGCATACCTTTATTCTCACGCTCGATCCGAATGCCGATCCACAAAAAGCCCTGCAGGCTTTTGATGATGAAGTTAAAAAGATTCAGCAGGAAAAGACCCCCGCGCAAGAAATTGAGCGAGCTATCCAACAAGCTGAAGCCATGTTCGCATATGGCAGTGAGAACATTACCAACCAGGCATTTTGGATGGGTTACAGCAATATCTTCGCAGATTACAACTGGTATGGTAATTATTTGCAGAGTTTGCGGGCGGTTACCAGCTCCGATATTCAGACTCTCGCTCAAGAACATTTCGCAACCCAAAACAGAACTGTTGGAATTTACTTTCCCACCCAGGAAGAGGGTCAAAATGCAGCAAAATAACACAGTCTTGCAGAATCATCTACCCAATGCACATACCATTCAACGTTTTCAACTTCAAAATGGCATCACCGTCTTGGTATACAGCAATGTGGAAAGCAAATCGCTTACCATCATTGGCATGCTTGACAGCGGATCAGCCTGGGATCAACCCGGCAAAATTGGAACAGCCAATTTTACAGCATCCATGTTGATGCGCGGGAATGAACAATATACCTTTCAAGAAATAAATAATGAACTCGAGTCAGTAGGGGCTAACCTGAGCTTCAGTGCCGGAACAAAGAATACCTGGTTCCAAGGGCGGTCGCTTGTTAAAGACTTCCCCATGTTGCTTTCATTAATTTTTGACAATCTGACAAAACCTGTTTTCCCCGAAGAATATATTTCCCGCCTGCGCAATCAACTGCTCACCTCGCTGCTTATTCGCGATCAGGATACACAGGAAAGAGCAGCAATGGAATTTGATAAAGTCCTATATAAAGATCATCCCTATGGAATTCCTGTAGACGGATACCCTGGTTCCATTGCGCAGATCAAGCGTGAAGATCTCATCAGGCATCATAGCACTTACCATCCACGCAATGCTATCATAGCCATTTCGGGGGCTCTCCCGTTTCGGAAAATAGAGAACCTTGTTAGAACTCAGTTTGAACAATGGAATCCGGTTTCGGAAACAGTAGAAACGGTTTTCCCTGAAATTTTACCGCTTTCATCCGAAACGCGGATCCATATCCCGATCGAAGGAAAAAGCCAGAGCGATATCCAGATGGGCACTCTTGGACCTTCAAGAATTTCACCCGATTATTATGCAGCATTCCTTGGAAATCATGTTCTGGGTCAATTTGGATTGTACGGCAGGATCGGAAAATCCGTACGAAATAAAGCCGGTCTGGCTTATTATGCTTTCAGCAGCCTCAATGCACTCCCGGATACCGGGAGTTGGGAATTCAACGCTGGAGTCAACCCGGCTAATGTTGATAAAACAATTGCATTGATCAGCGAAGAGATTGTGTGCTATCTTGATAAACCGCTCCAAGATGAAGAGCTGGAAAATTCAAAATCGCACTTGATTGGCAGACTGCCCATGTCACTGGAATCAAACGCAGGGATCGCCAATGCTCTGCTCTCCATCGAACGTTTTCATTTGGGTTTGGATTATTTCCAAAACTATGCCGAGTGTATCCAGAGCATCACATCTGCTCAAATCCTGGAAGCATCCAGAAGGTATTTGGATCCTAAAAAATTGGTTATTATTAGTGCAGGAGCCAAAACATAATATGATCATTCAAAGCGGGGTCGATATTATTGAAATCATGCGTTTCGAGGAACAAAAACCCGAAATACGCAGCCGCTTTTTTACAAGGGTCTTTACAGTTCGTGAATTGACCTTAATTCGAAATTCAACCATTTCCGCTGCCGGCAGGTTCGCAGCCAAGGAAGCAGTGGCAAAAACCTTGGGGTGTGGAATTGGAGAAGTCCACTGGCAGGACATTGAAATCTTGCAGGGAAAAAACGGCGAACCATTTTTGATCTTGCATGCAAAGGCACAAGAAATCAGCACAGCATTGGGTTTGGATGCATGGTCGCTGAGCATATCCCATTCCAAACAATATGCTGTCGCATTTGCAGTCGCAATCGGTTCATCTCCTAAGGCTGAAAACCATGACCCATGAAATACTGGTAGTCAGTGACACTATTTCAGATCAACTGTATGATCCCGCTAAACAAAAAAGTCTGCAAAATATTCGCTTTATCATCAGCTCCGGCGATCTACCGTATGACTATCTTGAAAATCTGGTAAGCACATTCAATGTTCCGTTGTATTTTGTACGTGGAAACCATGCAAAATTTTATGAGAGCGAAACAGGCATCATCCATGACCATCCCTGGGGCTGCAATGATTTGCATGTACGTTCCCTAAAAGACCCTTCGGGATATCTTTTAGCAGGGGTACAAGGAAGCCATGTCTATAATTATGGTCAATATCAGTATTCACAGGCAACCATGTGGCAATTCGTTTTTCGACTTGTACCTTCTTTGATGGCAAACTTTGCACTTTCCGGCAGATATTTGGATATTTTCGTTACACATGCTCCACCCTGGGGAATTCATGACAATCAAGATGTGGCTCACCAGGGTATCAAAGCTTTTTTATGGGTGTTAAAAGTATTTAAACCACTCTATCATTTTCATGGGCATGTATATGATTTCGGAAAAAGCACACCAATGATCACGCAGTATGGAGATACCGAAGTCGTGAACACGTATGGATATCGCGTTCATGAAATTTCTTTCAACAAAAAAACAAGAGAATCTTCAAAGGATTCATATGAGTTTTAATTCTTTTAAACAACAATCCAGGATGGATTTCGACGATGCCTATTTCCGTGGCTTTATCCGTTCCATTGAAAATTGGCTGCAATTGGATAAAACCCGCCTGCTCGCTTTCAATGAGATTCTGAAACACATTTCGATCCAGGGGCAATATGATGCCGGCATTCAAGAAATTGATGCCATCATCGGCAGTGTGAATCGCTATGCTGATTTTGATAATGCGTTTTTACCTCGTCAGAAATATACACGCGCGCGTTGGGAAAAGATCGATCGTGCTTATTTACGGGATGAAATATTACCGCCTGTGGACGTATATCAAATTGGGAACTTCTATTTTGTGATGGATGGAAATCATCGTGTATCGGTGGCAAGGAAACGTGGTCAGAAATGGATCGATGCGCATGTGGTGAAGATCGAAGTTCCCTATGAAATTGACCGATCCTTTGATTTCAACCAGTTGATATTGAAGGAAGAACAAAATCGTTTTTATGAAAAGACGAATATCAAGAAGCTTTATCCGGATGTGAATATTGAAATGAGCATACCCGGCTTATTCGATCGCCTGCAGGAACACATTGATGCGCACCGCTATTACACCAGTGAATTCCTGCAGCATGAAATCAGTTACCAAAAGGCAGTATCCAGCTGGTATGAAAACATTTATCTGCCGTTGGTGAAGATCATTCGTGAACAGAAAATTTTGGATCAGTTTCCTGAGCGCACAGAAGCAGATCTTTATTTTTGGATCATCGAACATTTAGCATTTCTTAAGGCAGAACATCATAAAGATTTCAGTTTTGAAGAGGCAGCCGGAGATTTTTCGATGAATTTTCACCCCGGTTTTATTAAATTATTCCTGATAAAGATAAAAAAGTGGCTCAAGAGAAAAAAACATCAATGATCCCTTTCCAGTAAGAAATGGTTTGGCATCACATATTGGCTGATCTCAATTCGTAAGCCCATCAGCTTTTGTGAACTTTCTTTTTGTGGGGTATCTGCATCGATATAACAGCAGTCAGGTTTGCCCCCATATTTTTCCTGAAAGAACACGATTGCATTTTGAATCTTCTCTTCCGTGGAAATATCATTTCGATCGTCAAACCACAACATCCCATTTTCCATACAACCTCACTTTTATTATAGAACAATTGTTCTTTTATGTCAAATGCTTTTTCGAATGAACGGCATTTTATGGTATTTTTACTTTTTTTGAGGTATCCTTAAATGTTATAGTAAACCGTCCATGTTTCAAACAAGGAGGATGCGATGATAAATGAAGCTGTGCAGGATGCAGAAAAACGGATGAAAAGTGCTGTGCAAGCATTAGAAGAAGACCTCTCTGGAATTCGCACTGGACGTGCCAGTCCGGCATTGATTGAAAGATTATCCATTGAGTATTATGGGGCGCCTGTTCCTCTGATGCAATTGGCAACGATCGGGGTTCCAGAACCGCGGCAGTTGTTAATCAAACCCTTTGACGCCACATCGATCAAGGATATCGAAAAAGCGATCCTTGCTTCTGATCTGGGTTTGACCCCTCTCAACGATGGAAAAGTCATTCGTCTGAATATTCCCCCTTTGAATGAACAACGCCGTATTGAATTAACAAAACTGGTTGGGAATCACTGTGAAGAATCTCGCATTGCGATCCGCAACGTTCGCAGAGATTCTATTAAAGACTTGCGTGATTTTGAGAAAGAAAAATTGATCTCCGAAGATGACCTTAAGCGAGGAGAGGAAGATATTCAAAAACTTACCGATAGAATGATTGGTGAGGTCGATTCCATCGGTGAACATAAAGAAAAAGAAATCATGGAGGTTTAATCAACCTGCATGAGAAAAGTGAAAGACAGAGCGTTTGAGAAAATTCCACAGCACATTGCTATCATCATGGATGGCAATGGACGGTGGGCAAAAGCACGCCTGTTACCCAGAATGGCAGGTCATCGCGCCGGGGCAGAGAATCTTCGGCGGATCATAACAGCTTGTGTGGATTTTGGAGTTAAATATCTAACAATTTTTGCTTTTTCAACCGAGAACTGGAAACGACCAGTAGATGAAGTAAATGGATTGATGGATATTTTTGCCGACCTTCTGGAAAAAGAAGTACCCAAACTGCATGCACAGGGTGTCCAGATCCGCCATATTGGAAGCCAAAAGGAATTGAATCCGATACTGCAAATGAAACTGCAAAATGCGATCAATATCACAAAAGGGAATAGTCGCTTAGTTCTCTCCATCGCTATAAATTATGGTGGTCGCGATGAGATCGTGCATGCAGTACAGGAGATAGTAAGACAAGGTATTTCTGCAGATGCAATCAATGAGCAGACCATCAAAGAACATCTATACACTACCGATGTTCCGGATCCTGATCTGGTGATCAGAACTTCGGGCGAACTCAGAACCTCTAATTTTCTCTTATGGCAAAGTGCCTATTCTGAATGGTTATTCACAGAAACATACTGGCCGGATTTTAATAAGGAGAGTTTAAAAAAAGCTATTCTCGATTATGGCACCCGTTCCAGAAGATTCGGGGGAAGAACAAAAAAAGAGGAAGAAGAAGCATACAATGGCTAAACGGATTTTGGGAATTGCGATCATCACTCCAATTGGTGTTGGTCTGGTAATTGCCGGCGGTTGGATTTTCACTTTGGGAGCATCCGCAATTCTTGCAATTGCAGCCTGGGAATATTGGAACTTTTTTCGCGAAAGCAAATTTGCTCCTCATAAATATTTCTTGATCATTGCTACAGTAGTGTGTGCAATTTCCCGGTACATTTTTTCCGGTGTCTATTTTGAACCTGTCTTTGCCCTGCTGTTCATGACCAGCGTTATCATCAGTCTTGCTCGTTATGAAGAAGATGACACAAACAGTCTTGCAACTATGGGGCTGGAATTGATTGGGGTACTTTTTATCGCTTATTTTGGATCTTATCTAGTTTCGCTACGGTTTCTACCAGATGGAAAGATGTGGGTCCTGTTGGCAATTCCCGCCATTGGCTGCGGAGATATTGGTGCATTCCTCATTGGCAGTCGGTTTGGAAGTCACAAAATGGCTCCAAAAGTAAGCCCGCATAAATCCATCGAAGGGTACTTGGGAGGAATTCTCTTTACAGTTTTGTACGCCTTGCTCTTTTCCCTCGTCTTTACATTTGGAGCAGCCAATATCACAGTTGCACGGGCAGCTATTTTGGGTGTGATTCTTGGTATCGTTAGCCCACTTGGTGATCTGTTGGCAAGTCTATTAAAACGCTCCTTTAATCGGAAAGATTCCGGTAAAATCATCCCGGGGCATGGTGGGATTCTGGATCGAATTGATACCTGGCTGCTAGGTGGAGTAGCTGCTTATTTCGTTATTACCTTCTTCTGGATATAAAAAAAGCTGCTTCATTTTTGAAGCAGCTTTTTTGCTTTAGTCGATTACGTATTGGATCGTGACACTCGAAGAAATCACATAGTTTCCGGCTGAAATTGGAACCTTGGTAGCCGATACTGGATATCCACCGCCACCCATCCCATAAGAATCTGAAACGATATAGGGGACATCATTAGAGCTCACGTAAATGGTAAGGATCTCACCCAATTTCACCCCGGATGTCGCAGCCACTTCTTCAGCCTGCTGGCGGGCAAATTCGATAGCCAATTCACGCGATTGGGTTAATGCGGCGCTTTTATCCTGCACATCAAAACTAATTCCATAAATGGAATTCGCGCCAGACGCCGTTACTCTTCCAAGCAGGTCCCCCATGGTATTCAGGTCACGGACGGTGACATAGACATTGTTGTTGACTACAAAGGTCGTGCTGGTGATGTTTCCTTCATAATCATAATTGGATTGCGGGTATACGCTGAAACTGGATGTCTGAATATCTTCTTCTGCAATTCCAAAATTGACCAATTCAACTTTGATCGCCTGTGCCTGACTGGAATTTTCCGCAATTGCATCCGTTACATTTTCGTTTTGAGTGGTGATTCCAACATTGATATAGGCGATATCAGGAACAACTTTTACAACACCGGTTCCGGTGACAGTGATATTTTTCTGATTCGTGGTACCACTTGAAAGTGTTGATTGAGTTCCGCCACACGCTGCAAGAAGAACCATCATTGCAACAGTCAAAACTGCAAGAAAATAGTGTTTTTTCATTTTACCTCCGTAATATGTATGTTTAAAACGATAATCCCGTCAAAAAGTTCCCGTGTTTTTTTAATAATTTTCTGAATACTTGCACGGCAGGTTGTATCATGTTATTATGGGGTTGCCTTTCCAGCCGGTTGCCCCCCTCAATCGGTTGGGAAGGTCTTCTTTTATTTTTTCTTCCAATATGTTTTCACAAGCACAAAGACACCGCCGATGATCAACAATCCAGCCCAGATCAATGTTGAATTCCAATACTGGCTCAAATCCCAACCCAGGGCACGCGCAAGAGTCACTGCCCCCCACCCAATCAGAACAATTCCACCATAGGTAAGCAATTGAGAAGAGGGATTCTGAAATAAATCGCGTAAATCATCTCCGATCAGTCGAAAACGTGCGCCCAGATCATTGAGTTGGAAACTGCCACCTTCATATTGTTGAGGTGGGATGATCAACCACAACAGAAAATACGCGAGCAATCCCCATTCGCCAACGACTAACCAGAGGATAAGGAAAATACGCACGAAGATGGGATCAATTTGGAAATATTCTCCCAAACCGCCACATACACCCCCGATCATTTTATTTTGTGAACTGCGATACACTCTTTCTTTCATAGCTACCTCCAACGATTTATTAACTAGTTAATTTCTATTGAACCAACACCTGATTCAATTTTGATTTCTGTACGGTTTGCCGCATCAGCATACCCGGCAGACTGGTAGATATCACCATCTTTTTGAAAACGTTCGGTGTTAATTGTCTTCCCGATCAGACCTCCCACCTTTATTCTTGCCGCAACGTTTTGAGGAACGTGGATTCGTATGGTCGATGCGCCGGATTCAATCTGTACTTTTGTTTCACCGGTATTCTCCGGTAAAAAAATCTCGGAAGTTGAAGCGCCGGTTTCCAGATGCAGTTCTTTTAATTGTGAACCTCTCAAATCCAAATGATTATCACTTGCTCCGGTTTCCAATTTAATTTTCAATGGGATTGTGCGATTCACGGAGAGATCCCAAATGAGCCTTTGTTCTTTTTGAAAACGTGGTAAGAAGTTCATAAATTCTACCTTGCTTTGCAGTTTAACGTGGCTTTTTCCTTCTGATGAAGAGACAATGGACTTCACCCCCCCAAGGAAACTACCATTCAGCAACATGGAAGGGAGATCGGCAGTTGTGAGATTGATCGTGCCAGCACCGTGTTCGATCTTGATGGTTGCTTGTTTGGCACCTCCCAATGGGATAGATAATTCATCTCTGACAATTTCCATTCCCTGTGAGAGAACAGGGATCAGTAGAACCCAGCTGCCAACGACAATGAGAGCAAACGGCCAGATCAGGTTCCACACAGAAAAGTTTATTTGATAGGAAAATAAAAAGAGCAACCCCAAAATGATAAGGACTGCACCCCAGAAAATTCGATTTCGCATGATTTCCTCCGATTGGTTCTATTTATATACGCTTTATTAAATAAATGGTTTCCAGTTCTGCTTAGCTTGACAAGTCCATCGATTCGGAATACTATTTTTATGATTAATTTTATATAAATTGGAAATAACATGAACAAATATTGTATGTGTAGCATGCGGGGCTCAACGTAGACCTGCCCTGCAACCAAAAATACAAAAACGAGCTATCTGGTCGCAGCGGCGTGAGCCCCATCTATCCTTTTCGATCGATCGATGGCTTTTTGTTTTTAATACAATGGAGAAAATATGCAAATTGCAAGTGCTACCACCGAATTAATTAGAAATGGAACTTTGGTATGGTTGAATAAATTCAACAAGACGATCAAGCTTGTATTGCAGCCAAATCTCATTATGCTTCCTATACCATCATGTAGAGAGCACTATCTCAGCAATGATCTCAATGTACAGGATGATAAATGATTACAGAAATTATTAAAGAAATAAAAAACGATGTTCGAGTTGCTCTGGAACGCGACCCAGCCGCTCGCAATTGGGTAGAGGTTGTTTTCTGCTATGCTGGTGTACATGCCATTTGGAATCACCGCATCGCGCATTGGTTGTGGAATAAAAAATTAAAACTTCTGGCACGCTGGGGCTCACAGGTAAATCGCTTCTTCACTGGAATTGAAATCCATCCCGCAGCAGAAATTGGAAAAGGATTTTTTATTGATCACGGAATGGGAGTGGTGATCGGCGAGACATCCGTCATTGGTAATAATGTAACCATGTATCATGGCGTGACCCTTGGCGGAGTCAGCTTAGAAAAAGAAAAGCGACATCCCACTATTGGAGACGAAGTGGTTATCGGTGCAGGTGCACGGGTTTTGGGAGCCATCACGATCGGTAACTGCAGCCGTATCGGGGCAAATGCAGTGGTTGTTAAAGATGTTCCGCCCGATTCTGTTGTAGTGGGAGTGCCCGGTCGCATCGTTCATAAGGCGCATATGGATATGCACATTCCCGATCTGGCACATAACCAGTTACCGGATATGGTCACACAACAATTAACGAATCTCACTAAAAGGTTGGAAAAACTGGAGAAAAAAGCAGCGCAAAGATAGAAGTTTTTAGCGACAAGGAGGGTAAATTACCCTTTCTTTCGCAGCATCGTATAGACTAGATAAATCAGACAAATACCGCAGACCACCATCAGTACAATTCCCAGGACTTCTTTTTCTCCTGAAGCGACAACTTTATCCAGTAACGAATTATCCGCCTGTGTTTTCAAAGCTTGAGGGGTTTGCGGTGGAATGGGAGTGCGGGTGGGGGGCATGGGAGTATTGGTTGGGATCAGGGTTGGCGTAGCAGTGTAAGCTGCGCGAATAATCAGATTATCACCCTCATAAATTGCTGCATTATCAGATAGATTATTCAAAATTTGGATCTGGTCCACGGTCACGCCGTAGGTGATGGCAATACTCCACAGAGCCTGCCCTTTCTCCACTACATGGATAACGGAGCCATCCGACAGGGGGGTTGAGACCGCCACCGGCACAACTCCCGGAGTTTCTGTTGTTTTACCAGTTAAAGTAGAACTGGTAGGTGAAGTGGAATAATCAACTGAAATATTGACAACATAATAAACAATGTTATCCACTTGCGCCACACCCGCCCCGATTTGTGTGGCGTAATCATGCATCATCACACTGGTGTTATCAGAATCACCCCAGGTTGTATGCAGCAGGGTTTCAAGGGAAGTGCTGGCATCAACCCCAGCCCAACTTTCACGAACTTGCACTCCAGTGATAACCAGATATCCCACTTGTTCTGCACGATCGGTGGCATCACTTCCCCCCTCGCCGAGATGCCCCTCTGTTTCACCGGGAGGAGTGGAACCATAAGTGTTTGCAAGATAGGTCGCCTGGTTTTGTGCAGCAGCCATCAAATAAACATTGGTCGGTAGCTCATCCAATCCATTTTCATACCGGTAGGAATTTACCGCCACAATGAGATCATAAGCGCTGACCGCAGCGGCTTCTGCAACAGAATTGGGGATGAGAAAACAACCAATCAATATTAGAGAAAGGATTATCTGATTTTTCTTCATGAAAGGCATTATACCCAACATTCGTGCATCTTTTTATGAAGATCGCTGCCCTAAAAAGATCAGGGCAAATCCCAAAATTGCAACAGCAATGATGCCAATGACCACCCATTGATCACTGACCAATTGTTGATCTCCTCGATCCGGCTGAGGGGATGCATGGAGTGGCACGGTAGGGGTCAGTGTAAGTAGTAATAATGATTGATTCTCGGGAAAAACACCAATCGTGGTGGTAGGTACCAGCGAAGGAGTGGGAATCATCTTGATCAGTAATTTTTCACCAGCGTAGATCAAGCTCTCCGAGGTAAGTCCATTTAACTGGCAGATCTGGTCAATCTTGACCCCATAGGTTGTAGCAATGCTCCATAACGTTTGCCCCTGCAGTACTGTATGGATAACCCTTCCCTCTTTATCGGGTTCTGCGACCTCCACAGGTGCCATATATTGTGATATCGAGACCCCTGAAGAATTTCCGCTGGAAACACCGGGGTAGGCATCAGAAGTAGGTTGGACAGTCAATCCGGCATCACCCCAGAAAGCCGCGACATCTAATACATAAATAACATTATCACCCGCTACCGCCACACCGGCGCCTACATGTTGCCCCATTTGATGCAGCATGGTGTGGGTGTGTTGAGAATCTCCCCAGACTTCAAAGAGTAAAGTATCGAGATCAGCGGAAATAGGTAAACTAGCCCAGTTTTCGTTGATATCCAATCCCGGCACCTGTGGATAACCGACGGCTGCCGCCCGCGCATCCGCATCCGTCCCGCCAGCTCCAACATGCCCACTGAGTGAATCGCTCTGTGACGCCAGGTATTCAGCGTGCGTTTGGGCAGAGATCATCAAAAGGGAATCAATAGCATACGGCGCCAAGCCATTCGCAACGCGATATGCATTGACGGCATCAATCAATTCGTATGCAGTGGGAACCTGCAGCGGTGCTGCATGAACCGGTTTTGTTATTACCAGGCAGTCCAACAAAAGCAGGATACCGAGAGCGATCCATCGTTTCTTCATAATAAATCTATTGAAGAATCATTTTCCAATATTCCAACTTTGAAAATGTTCCAAGCAATCATAAGCAGTGAGGTCAAGCGAAATGGGGGTGATGGATACAAAGCCGGCGCTTAACACTCCAATATCTGTACCCTCTTCTGGAACACCAGTAGGTGCATCTCCACCGATCCAATAATAAGGGCGCCCGCGTGGGTCTTCCCGCCGGATCAATTCATCACGATAGACACGCAATCCCTGGCGGGTAATCCGAAACCCTTTGATCTCATCAAAAGGCAGATAGGGTACATTGATATTTAGCAAAACATTGCCCGGCATTTTATTTTCAACAACCTTCTCTGCTACAATTCGCGCAACCCGAGCAGCAGCCAGATAATCCAACGGACCAGTGTAAAATTCAGGCGCATCCAGAGAAACGGAGATGCTGGGTATGTTGCTAATCGTACCTTCCATGGCGGCGGTTACCGTACCCGAGTAAGTTACATCATGACCAAGATTCGCGTTTGGATTGATACCGGAGACCACAAAATCAATTGTTTCTCCCAACAATCCCAGCATAGAAAGAGCCACACAATCAGATGGTGCACCATCCGATGCAAATGCTTTCGTACCATCTTCCAACAATACTTCTTTTACACGCAGAGGGCGATTCATTGTCTTAACATGCCCTGAAGCCGACCAATTTTTATCAGGTGCAACAACAGTTACTTTTCCAAGTTTCCGCATTTCCTGAGTAAGAGCCAGCAGCCCCGGAGCTTGAACACCATCATCATTTGTTACTAAAAAATGCATTTTCTAAGTCCTCTTTTCATAGATTCCTTATTATATAGCGTGATTTGGACATCCTGGAACATTTAAATCTATGTTATACTTCTGCGGTCACTGAAAGGTGATAAAAATACACACGCTCTTCGTTAGACTTTGCGTGCTGAGAGAAATCAGTGGTCTACAAATAGAGCGGAGGAAAAACGCAAAGGAGTTTTTACCCATGAGTGCAAATATTTCTATGAAAAGCCTGTTGGAAAGCGGTGTTCACTTTGGACACAGGACAAACAAATGGCATCCCATGATGAAGCCGTACATCTTCACTGAACGCAATGGGATCCATATCATCGATCTGCAGCAAACTGTCAAATATCTTGACAAAGCCTATGATGTGGTTCGCGATACGGTTGCAGAAGGCGGTACCATCCTTTTTGTTGGCACAAAGCGCCAGGCACAGGAGACAATCCAAGAAGAAGCAGAGCGTTGTGGAATGCCCTATGTGATCCAGCGCTGGCTACCAGGAACATTAACAAATTGGATGACTATTTATCAGCGCATCCTTGAACTGGACAATCTCGAGAATAAACGCCAGAGCGGTCAATTTGACAAATTAGTCAAAAAAGAAATCCTGATGATCGACCGGCGCATCAAACGGCTTCTAAAGAACCTGGGGGGTATCCGCCACATGAAAAATCTCCCCGATATGTTGTTCGTTGTGGATGTCATGCGCGAATATACCGCCGTTCATGAAGCAAATTTGAAAGGTATTCCAGTCGTTTCTCTGGTAGATACAAACTGTGATCCCGCCGGTATTGATTACCTCATTCCAGCAAATGATGATGCGATCCGCGCCATTAAATTATTGGTTGGCAAAATTGCCGACGCAGTGCTTGAAGGCAAAGATATGCGCAAAGAAGAAGATGAATTGGAAGAAGCCGCTGTATTGGAAGGCGCACAGAACGCAGAAGCAGCCCGCAGACAGGTTTCTCTGGAAGAAGAAATATCAGACGAGGAATTATTAGGTGCCTCAACACTCGCCAAGCTCACTGTTAATAAAGACGAAGACGGGACGGACGAGGATTTGTTCGAGGATGATGAAGAGGAAGAAGAGAAATAGGTCGGAAAAGAAGGATTCAAATAATGGAAATTACTACTGAAATGATCAAACAGCTCCGAGAGGATAGCGGAGCGGGAATTCTGGATTGCCGCAAAGCTCTGCAGGATACCGATGGTGACTTTGAAAAAGCCAAGGTTATTCTACGAGAAAAAGGTCTGGCAACTGCCAGTAAACGAGCTGATCGAGTTGCTTCCGAAGGAATCGTTGAACTCTATTCCCACGGCGGTGGAAGAGTTGGTGTTATGGTCGAAGTAAACTGCGAAACCGATTTCGTTGCCCGTTCTGAAGATTTTCGCACTTTCGCACATGAAGTCGCCCTGCAAATTGCCGGCGCATCACCGCTGTACATCAGCGATACCGATATTCCGGAAGAAGTCATCAAAGATCTGGAAGAAAAAGCGGCTGCTAAAGCCAAAGAGGAAGGGAAACCTGATACAATAATAGGAAGGATTGTAGAAGGATATTTGAAAAAATATAAAGACGAAAATGTCCTCTTACGGCAGCAATATATCCGCGACGATACGTTATTGATCCAGGACCTCCTAAACCAGACTGTTGCCAAGACCGGAGAAAACATCATTATCCGGCGCTTTGCCCGTTTCACTCTGGGTGAATCCAGCGAAATCGAAGAAGAAAATTAATTAAAAAGCCAACCGTACGGTTGGCTTTTTTTTAGCAAAGGAGAGATATGGCAGAAGTAAAATATCATCGAGTGGTGATCAAGTTGAGCGGGGAAGCCCTCGCTGAGGATGAAGGAACAGGGATCGACCCCATGCGTGCAGCCAATATTGCAAAGCGGGTCAGTGATATTCATGCCATGGGCGTGGACGTCAGTTTGGTCATCGGTGCCGGAAACCTGTGGCGCGGGCGCGAAGGTCTTAAATGGGGTATGGACCGCGCAACTGCAGATTATATGGGCATGCTGGCAACTGTCATGAACGCTCTGGCTTTAATGGATGCTCTGGAGCGCATTGGAGTCCCCACCCGCGTTCAATCAGCCATCGAAATGCGCGCAGTTGCTGAACCTTACATTCGCCGGCGCGCCATTCGCCATCTTGAAAAAGCTCGCGTGGTAATCTTCGGGGGCGGAACCGGCAATCCATTCTTCTCCACCGATACTGCCGCAGCTCTGCGCGCAGCCGAAATGGGAGCCGATGTGTTGATCAAAGCCACCAAGGTGGATGGGGTTTACGATAGCGATCCCAATCAAAATCATGGTGCCAAGAAATTTGATCACCTAACCTACATCGAAGCCCTGAACCTGCGCCTTGAGGTGATGGATAGTACCGCTTTGACGCTGTGCATGGAAAACAAACTGCCCATCCTGGTATTGAACCTATGGGATGATGAAGCGCTGATCAAAGCCATTCAAGGAGAAAACGTCGGGACGATCGTCTGCGACTAACAAAAACCTATTCCACTATTTCATGGAGGGGCATGCTTTTGATCCTCTCTTTGTTTGCTTGACTTTTTGCTTAATCCATAGATAATAATGAAAATTCATAAAATGCGGTGACGGAGAAAAGTAAGTCTTACGAAACCAACAGGGAGATCGGAGCGTGGATTGAAACTCCGGTCAGGCAGAAAAAGAGCGAAGTTCTCTCCCGAGCAGTTTGGGTGAACAATAATCAGTAGTTCAAACCGCAGGTGCAGCGATACAGGCACAGCCAATCTGATTTTCTGGATTGGTAAAAAAGTGGGCTGAATTTCAGCCAATCAGGGTGGTACCGCGGATTTCCCCGTCCCTTTGGGCGGGGTTTATTTTTTAACACGGAGTAATACTATGAAACTAGGAAAATCTTTGATTGAAGAACTAGAAATAATTAGACAAGAAGCATTTAAAGCAGTGAACTCAGCAAAAAACCTCGAGGACCTAAATAAGGCAAAGAGAATTTTTCTGGGGCGATCTTCTAACCTACTTAAAATTTTCAAGGAACTTCCAAATCTACCCCCTGGTGATCGTCCAGATATAGGCCAAAAGGCAAATAATGTAAGACTTGAAATAGAAGAAATAATTACTCAAACTGAAAGTGTTAAAAGAGCAATAATCTGTGATTTATCTGCAATTGATGTTACCGCCGCCGGGCGGCTGCCGGAACGCGGCAGATTGCACATCGCCACGCAAACCCTACAAGAGATCTACCGCATTCTGGCGGAAATGGGTTTCCAGGTCTATCGCTCACGCGAAGTGGAATCGGATGAATTCAACTTCGAGCTGCTCAATATTCCAGCTCATCATCCGGCACGCGATCTATGGGATACCTTCTATACAAAAAAGGAAGGGATCATCCTTCGCACGCATACTTCCCCGGGCCAAATCCACGCCATGCGGGAATATGCGCCCGACCCGGTGCGCATTATCCTGCCCGGCATGGTCTACCGTTATGAGCAAATGGATGCCAGCCATGAGATTCAGTTCAATCAGATCGAAATGCTTGCAGTAGGAAAAAACATCACCTTTGGTGATCTGCGCGGAACTTTGGAAGAATTTATAAAACGCATGTTCGGCAGCGGTGTTGAAACACGACTACGTCCATCCTATTTTCCATTTACCGAACCCAGCGCTGAAATGGATATGAAATGCATTGCATGCAGTGGAAAAGGCTGCACGGTTTGCTCCGGCACCGGCTGGTTGGAAATTCTCGGCTGCGGTATGGTGCACCCGGTCGTTCTCAAGAACGGCGGGTATGACCCTGAAAAATTCTCCGGCTTTGCGGCTGGTATGGGAACCGAACGAATTTCCATGCTGCGCTACGGCATTTCAGATATCCGCAATTTCTGGGCGAATGATATTCGTTTCTTGAAGCAGTTCTAAAAAGGATAAAGAAATATGAAGCTCATATTATCTTGGTTAAAAGAATTCGTTGATATTGACAGCTCATTAGAAGAATTAGCCCGCACGATGACCATGATTGGTCTGGAAGTGGAGAATATTCAACTCGTCGGTCTTCCGATACCAGAAAGTGAACATTTGGAACATGTGTATACCGGTCTGACATGGGAAAAAGATAAAGTGGTGGTTGCCGAGGTTACAGAGGTCATGCCGCACCCAAATGCCGATCGACTGGTTCTCTGCAAACTCAACGATGGTCAGGGTGAGCAGATCGTGCTCACCGGTGCACCGAACCTGTTTGATTACAAGGGCAAGGGTGCGCTCAACAAATCCCTCAAAGTTGCCTATGCCAGGGAAGGAACTACTCTTTATGATGGGCACCAACCCGGAAAAGTGCTCACCACTCTAAAACGCATGAAGATCCGTGGAGTGGAATCCTCATCCATGATCTGCTCTGAAAAAGAGCTGGGTATCTCCGATGAGCACGAAGGCGTGATCATTTTGGATGACGATGCGCCGATTGGAATGCCCCTGGCGGATTATATGGGTGACGCAGTGATCGAAGTATCCATTCTTCCAAATATGGTGCGGGATGCTTGCATGCTGGGTGCCGCTCGCGAAATCGCGGCTGCTACACATAAGACCTTGCGCCATCCACAACCCAAACTGCAAGGAAATGGACCCAAGATCAAAGGGGAAGTGAAGATCGAGATTACCGACCCCGACCTGAATCCGCGCTTCGTCTTTGGAATGGTGCGTAGTGCTACCGCTCAACCCAGCCCCTACTGGGTGCAGAGAAGACTGCGCCTGGCGGGTATGCGTCCCATCAACAGCACGGTGGATGCCACCAACTATGTCATGCTTGAAGTGGGTGAACCACTGCACGCCTTTGATTACGATATCCTGAAAAAACGTGCAGGCGGCAAAGCGCCCACTATTATCACGCGCGCTGCAAAGAAAGGTGAGAAATTGACCACGCTCGATAACATTGACCGTAAATTAGATGATTTCACCATTCTGGTTACCGATACGGCTGGTCCCCTCGCGCTGGCGGGGGTGATGGGAGGGCTCGAAAGCGAGATCACCGATTCCACCCGTACCATCCTGTTGGAAGGAGCAAGCTGGAATTTCATCCAGACCCGGCGCACGGTGAGTGCTCAAAAATTGCAGAGCGAGGCGGGTTATCGCTTCTCGCGCAACATTCACCCAGCTCTAGCGAAACTGGGAGTTGAATTATGCTTGAGCCGCATCGCCGAATGGAGCGGCGGGCAAATCGCCACCGGGCTGGTGGACGCCTATCCAAAACTACATGTAGATCCTACACTTGAAATTTCCACAGAAGATATCAAACACCTGATCGGGATCACTTTGACCCCGCAAGAAATTTCCGATTTGCTTACTCGCCTCGAATTTGAGTGTTGGATCAAAGGTGACCACGTAACCGTACAGTGCCCACCCCACCGCATGGATATTGGAGAAGGCATCATCGGAAAAGCCGACCTGATGGAAGAAATTACCCGTTTGTACGGCTACGACCGTATCCCATCCAGCCGCATCGCTGATGCACTGCCACCCCAACGGGTTAATGTACAGGACGATTTTGAACGAAGCATTAAAAATGCACTCATTAATATGGGGCTGCAGGAGACCATCAATTATCGTCTGACATCACCAGAAGAAGAAACACGCATGCTGCCAGAGCAGACCACACCAGCCGAGAAGGAATATGTTGAGTTATTGAACCCCATCTCGCAGGATAAACGCGTGATGCGCTCAGCTTTGATTCCCCAGATGCTTGTCAACCTCGAAAAGAATATCCGCCACGCAGATCGGCTGGGTTTCTTTGAAGTGGGACCGGTCTTCCTATCAAAAAAGAATGAAGCTTTACCTGAAGAGGAATATCACCTTTGCCTGGGTTTGACCGGATTGGATCAAAAGAAAACCTGGGATAGAAAAGACTCCAGAAAATTGGATTTCTATGACCTGAAGGGATACATCACAGCTCTGCTTGATGCACTGCATGTGGAAAACGCAACCTTCACGCCGGGTGAGAATATCCTCTTCCACCCCGGAAAATGTGCTGTGATATGCTGGAACGACCTGGAGATCGGCATTTTGGGAGAAATTCATCCTGAAATTTCAGGGAAATATAACTTCTTGGAGAATACGGTCCTGATTGCGGATATGAATCTGGAACTGCTTCTGAAAACTCTCCCCCCCTCCTACCACAGCAAACCGGTTTCCGCATATCCCCCTGTTTTGGAAGACTTGGCGATGATCGTTCCGGAAGATATGCCAGCGCAAGATGTCGAAGCCGTCATTCGGATTGCCGGCGGGGACTTGCTGACCGATGTTGTCCTCTTTGATATATTCAAGGGTGAACAGATCGGCAGTGGAAAGAAAAGCCTGGCTTACAATCTTACTTTTCAGGCATTTGATCGAACTTTGACCGATAAAAATGTTGAAAAAACAAGAGACAAAATCATCAAAGCCCTGGAAAATCAAATCCAAGCGGTTGTTCGCAAGAAATAAACTTCAAAAAAGAGCTCTAACGAGCTCTTTTTATTTTCATTATTCTGGCGTGCCGTTGAAGATCGTCTCGATGCGATCCAAGATTGACTCGTCCAGTTTTTCGACCAGGGCAGCCGCATTGAGATTATCATCCAACTGCTCCATTTTACTGGCGCCAGTAATCACGGAACTCACTTCTTTCCGCCGCAGCACCCAAGCGATGGAAAGTTGAGCCGGGGTTACTCCAAGTTCTTCTGCTAATTTTACAAATTCGCGTACTTTGGCGATTGTTTCAACCGTTACTTGATCGCGCAGCCAGCCCATGTTTTCCATGGATGCCCGGCTCCCTTCAGGAAAGCCGTTGTTATATTTCCCTGTTAAAATACCATTCTTCAATGGGCTGAAGGTTGTTAATCCCAAACCGTACTGGTGGGTCAGCGGTTCCAGATCTTCTTCCACATTGGTTCTTTTTAGTAAGTTATATTGCGGTTGTTCCATCACCGGACCAATCAACCCGGTGCGGTTGGCATATTCAATAGCTTGAACAATATGCACTGCTTTCCATTCCGAAGTTCCCCAATATAATACCTTTCCACTACGCACCAGCATATCCATGGTCTGCACAACCTCTTCAATGGTGGTATCAGGATCATAGCGATGGCAGAAATACAGGTCAACATAATCCAATTGCAACCGTTTTAACGATAAGTCAATGGATTCAAGGATATGCTTGCGCGAGAGACCTTTTCCATTCACGCCTTCAAAGGTTGGCCAGAACACCTTGCTCGAAATGACCAGGGTCGGTCGCGCCAGACCTTTAATGGCATTTCCCAATACTGTTTCAGCTTTCCCATCAGCATAGATATCGGCACAATCAAAGAAATTAATGCCCTTTTCATACGCTGCATGAACCATATCAACAGCAATTTTCTCCTGGATCTGGTCACCAAATGTGATCCAGGAACCCAGGGAAATCTCACTGATTTTGATTCCAGCTTTTCCTAATCTTCTGTAATGCATTTTATTTTCCTTCCTTATCTTCGTGTTCTCCATCACCAATTCCCAGGGGTTTCCACTTATCTGCATTATCTCGCAGACGGTGTTGTTCTCCACCTCGCATATGTAGATTATCAAATCCTTCCGGTTTAATAACCATTTGTTCGCCTTCCAATAATCCCAGCACGCCGGATTGCCCTGGTTCCATACTTTTTTGCCGACAATATGTGCAGTGGCTAGCATCATGCGGTTGGTATCCAATGGGCTCTTCGTAGGTTGTGATAAAGCCCTCATAATTGCGCAGGATCACTTTATGATCAGAAGCACTGATCACATAATTGGGCATCACTGGGATCTTGCCACCTCCTCCTGGTGCATCCACCACATAGGTAGGAACTGCAAAACCGGAGGTATGCCCGCGCAATCCCTCAATGATCTCAATGCCTTTGGCAACCGGCGTTCGAAAATGTCCGGCACCTTCCACCAGGTCGCACTGATAAAGGTAATAGGGGCGCACGCGGATGTGCACCAATGCTTGCACCAACTTGCGTTGTATGTTTACACAATCATTGATACCCCGTAATAAAACAGATTGGTTGCCCAGAGGGATACCTGCGCTGCTCAATTTATCGCAGGCTTCAGCCAGTTCAGCTGTGATCTCGTTGGGATGGTTGACATGAATGTTCAGCCATAGAGGGTGGAATTGCTTCAGCATATCGGTTAATTCTTGCGTAACGCGCATGGGCATGAAGACTGGAACGCGAGAGCCAATGCGGATAACTTCAATATGCGGAATCTCCCGCAGGCGCGCGAGAAGTTCTTCCAATAATTTGGGAGCCAATACCAACGGATCCCCGCCCGAAAGGAGAACATCCCGTACCTGGGGAGTCCTTTTTAGATAATCAATCTGTTTTTCAAATTCGTCGCGCGAAAAGGTAGCATTGGGATCTCCCACGATTCTGCCTCGGGTACAATAACGACAATACGAAGCGCACTGGGTGGTGACCAGCATCAAAACCCGGTCAGGATAGCGATGCACTAACCCCGCTACCGGAGAATGCATATCTTCTGCCAGCGAGTCTTCCATCATTCCTGTAAAGGGAACAATTTCCTCAGCGGTGGGCACCACCTGCCGACGAATGGGATCATTGGGATCATTGGGATCAATCAAAGATGCATAATAAGGGGTAATTTCCACTCTGAAAAGATGGGTAGATTGTAACGCTTCTTTCTCACTGGCGGTCAATAGGAAGATCTTCTCGAAATCTTCAACGGTATTCAGACGATGGCTTAACTGCCAGCGCCAGTCATTCCATTTCTCATCTGGGATGTCTCGATAGATTTGTGCTCTTTTCGAGGGAAATCCAAAATCTTTCATTTTCCAAAGCTCCTTAATCAGCTGTTATATAACTCCATTTTATTGCATATTGGATATGCGTCAACGAAATAAGTACTATTGCAGTATTAATAATTCATAAGAAAAGCGGATGAAATGCTGTGAATTCTTGACGCTCAAAAATCAGCATGGTATGATGGTTAACGTATTTTTAGCACTCTAACAACGAGAGTGCTAAAAATGAGTGAAAAATGGAAAAGTTAACCAATCGTCAACAAAAAATTCTGTCTCTGATCATCCATGAGCATATTCGATCAGCAGAACCCGTTGCATCGAGTCGGCTGGTCAATGACTACAATCTTGACCTTAGTTCCGCTACGGTGCGAAACGAAATGTCCTTTTTAACCGAAACAGGGTTCTTGCGCCAACCACACACATCGGCAGGCAGAGTTCCTACCGAAGAAGGCTACCGCTATTTTGTTGGCAACCTGATGAGGAATACAACTCTGCCAGAAGATGCACGCAGAACCATCAGCCACCAGTTCTATCAATCACGCAATGACATTTCTAACTGGATGCATCTGGCGGCTTCTATTCTGGCGAATCAATCCAAAGCAGCTTCACTGGTAACCTCTCCGCATCCCGAAAAGGTGCGTTTCAAACATCTGGAGTTAATCGCAACACACAGCACCCAGATTCTCAGCGTGTTAGTGCTGGAAGGTGGCGAAATCCATCAGAATGTATTCACAACAGATGTTCCAGTGAATCAAGAAGATCTATCGCAAATTTCCAATCGCTTAAGTGCCTTGTTCCAGGGAAAAGATCGAAACGCAATTCAAGCACTCGAAAATCCATACAATGATCTTGAAAAGAGCATTTTGGATTGGTTCCTGCTCGAGATGAAGCAAACCGAAAATCTGACAGCCGGTGAGGTTATTCTGGATGGATTGACCAACGTACTTGCAGAGCCGGAGTTCATGGAATCTGACGAAGCCCGTAAGGCTTTGAAACTGATCGAGGAGCGTACTCTTCTTCAGGATCTTATTTCGCGTTCCGGATTTAAAGACCAGACGAATGGTGTGCAGGTTTTGATCGGAGGAGAAGGCACCTGGGATGAACTAAAGCAAATGTCCATCATCCTGGCGAAATATGGATTGCCAGGGGTTGCAACCGGTACCCTGGGTGTGTTTGGACCCATCCGCATGTCATACGGTCATTCAATTTCCATTGTCCGTTTTCTTTCGAGTCTGTTAAGTGATTTCGTCGCCGAACAATGGTAATTTCAAGCAAGGATTTTAATTATGGAAGAAAAAGACAAAAGTGAAGAAACAATAAAAGAACCGGAAAAAGAAACCCCGCAAGAGAGTATTGAATCCACAAAGGGGAAAAAAGCACCCAAAGAAACCGTTCCTCCTGAGCGAGAAAGCAAAGAAGAGATGGTTACCATCCCTCTGAAGAGCATGGAAGAACAGTTGAAAGAGATCGATGACCTGAAAGACAAGGTAGCAACATTCTCTGATGGTTGGCAGCGCGAAAGGGCTGATTTTATTAACTACCGCAATCGAGTTCTTCGTGATCGCGAGCAGGAAAAACAAAATCTCACAGTTGAGATCATCAAAAAGTATCTTGTGCTGCATGATGATCTTGGGCTCGCTCTGAAGAACGCTCCCGCAGAGCAGGAAAGCAAACAATGGGTAGAGGGAATCGCGTTAATTCTAAAGAAAATGCAAAAGATTTTGGAGGCAGAAGGAATAGAGCCAATCAATACAGAAAAGGTTGATTTTGATCCACAGCTTCATGAAGCTATTTCGCATGAAGAGAATCCTGATTATAAGAGCGGGCAGATCATCGAAGTGATCAAACCCGGATATAAAATTGAAAATCGCATTATCAGGCCAGCACTGGTAAGAGTTGCAAAATAGGAGGCACACAATGGGAAAAATTATAGGAATTGATCTAGGAACGACAAACTCAGTAGTCGCAGTAATGTCAGGTGGGGAACCAATGGTAATCCCGACCGCAGAAGGGGAACGATTGTGCCCATCTGTTGTGGCAATCAATAAGAATGGCGAAAGGATCGTGGGTAGAACAGCCCGCAACCAATCAGTGGTCAATGCGGAAAATACGATCTTTTCGATCAAACGCTTCATGGGACGCAAATATGATGATCCTGAAGTACAGCGAACCATTAAGCGAGTTCCATATAAAGTGACCAAAGCCCCAAATGGGGATGTGCGTGTCGTGATGGGTGGTAAGGAATATTCACCACCGGAAATTTCTGCCATGATCCTAGCAAAGCTAAAAAAGGATGCAGAAGCTTACCTTGGTGAAACCGTCACCCAGGCAGTTATTACTGTTCCGGCTTACTTCAATGATGCACAGCGCAATGCCACCAAAGACGCCGGAAAGATCGCCGGTTTGGATGTTCTGCGCATTATCAACGAGCCGACTGCATCATCCCTTGCATATGGGCTCGATAAGCAAAAAAATGAGGTGATTGCCGTTTATGATCTGGGCGGCGGTACCTTTGATATTTCTATTCTGGATGTAGGTGAAGGGGTTTTCAAAGTTCGCTCTACCAATGGTGATACATTCCTGGGTGGAGACGATTGGGATCAGGTTATCATGGATTACCTGATCGACGAATTCAAGCGAGATCAGGGTATTGATCTGCATAACGATCGCCAGGCACTGCAGCGTTTGAAGGAAGCGAGTGAAAAAGCCAAGATCGAGCTATCCACGGTCATGGAAACCGAGATCAACCTGCCCTACATCACAGCCGATGCCAACGGTCCCAAGCATTTGTTGATCAGACTCAGCCGAGCCAAAATGGATCAATTAACCAATGACCTGGTTGAAAAGACCATCCCACCCGTTGAAAAGGCACTGAGTGATGCATCCTTGAAACCCAGTGAGGTCAATGAAGTGGTATTGGTGGGTGGTATGACCAGAATGCCGTCTGTGCGAGAGATCGTGCGCCAGAAATTTGGGAAAGAATCTCATAAGGGTGTCAACCCCGATGAGGTGGTTGCCATCGGTGCAGCCATCCAGGCGGGTGTGCTGGGCGGTGATGTCAATGATATTATTCTTGTTGATGTGACCCCCCTGACCCTTTCCATTGAAACATTAGGTGGTGTGGCAACTCCAATTATTGAACGCAATACAGCCATCCCGATCAAACGACAGCAAATATTTTCAACCGCATCTGACAGCCAGACCCAGGTGCAGATCCACGTCACTCAAGGTGAACGCCCTATGGCAACGGATAATAAATCACTTGGTCAATTCATCTTGGATGGTATTCCCCCTGCTCCACGTGGTATTCCTCAAATCGAGGTTACTTTCGATTTAGACACAAATGGCATTCTCAATGTGACCGCACAGGATAAAGCCACCAGCCGCAGTCAGAAGATCACCATTACCGCTTCATCCGGCTTGACGAAAGATGAAATCGAACGCATGAAAAAAGAAGCCGAAAATTTTGCGGATCAGGACAATAAGCGCAAAGAAATGATCGAAGCTAGAAACATCGCCGACAACACCATCTACACAACGGAAAAGACCATTCGCGATGGTGGAGATAAAGTACCTGCCGATGCAAAGAAAGAAGCAGAAGAAGCAATAACCAATTTGCGTAAAGTAATGGAATCGGACAATGTTGAAGAAATTCGCAAACAAACTGAAGCGCTTGGGCAGATCTTGCAGAAGATCGGCGCCAGCATGTATCAACAGCCAGGTACTGCAGGCGGACCTACCGGTCAGCCCGGTCAGGGTTCAACCTCTTCTGACAATGGACAAAATCAGAATAAACCGGATGATGGTGAAGATGTCGTCGATGGTGAATTCAAGAATGTCTAGGTGCTGAATTTCAAGTACAATTGATAGCGTTTTGGGGCCAACTGACCCCAAAACGCTTTTTCATAGATAACAACGGATCATTCAATGACAGAAAAAAGAGATTACTACGAAGTAATGGGAGTTCCAAAAACCGCATCGACAGAGGATATTAAATCTGCATTCCGGAAGCTTGCGCGTCAATATCATCCGGATGTAAATCACGAGCCAGATGCGGAAGAGAAATTTAAAGAGATCAACGAAGCTTTTGCAATTTTGAATGATCCTGAAAAACGTGCTGCTTATGATCGATATGGATTTGCCGGTGTCAATGGAAACGGTACACAATGGGATGCTTCCAACATTGATCCCTTTGAGATCTTTGAACAATTCTTCGGATTTGGAGGGATGGGGGGCAGTTCGAGAAGGCGTAATTCCCCGCACCGTGGGCAAGATATTGTTACCACACTGGTATTGAGTTTTGAAGAAGCCTTCTTTGGAGCAGACAAGGATATCTCTATTACCCGTGAGGAAGTCTGCCAGGTCTGTAAAGGTACCGGTTCAGAACCCGGCACCAGCACCAAAACATGTGCAACCTGCGGCGGACGTGGTGAAGTGCGCCAGGTACGTAATACTTTTCTCGGTTCCATGGTTCAGGTTACAACCTGTCCAACCTGCGGTGGAGCAGGGAAGGTCATTGAGCAGCCCTGCCATGTTTGCCGTGGTCACGGCTACGAAACTCGCACCATTCATAAAACCATACCGATTCCTGCCGGTGTAGATGATGGTACGCAGATCCGTCTGGCAGGCGAGGGTCAACCTGGCAGCAACGGTGGTCCGCGCGGGAATCTGTATATCAAGATTGGCGTTCGATCACACCAATATTTCAGGCGAAAAGAAAACGATATTTTACTGGACTTGATTATTAATATTTCGCAGGCGGCACTGGGTGCAGATATCATGGTTCCAACCATGCAGGGTGAAGCAAAATTATCTATTCCAGCCGGCACACAATCAGGAAAAGTGTTCCGCTTGCGCGGGAAAGGTTTCCCACATGTTCATTCCAACAGCACAGGCGACCAGCTTGTTGTTATTGATATAGATATCCCTAAACGACTATCAAAAGAACAGCGTGAATTGTTCGAAAAATTGGCAGAAACGCTGGATAGCGAAGTGCATCCGCAGGAAAAGAGCTTCATGGATAAATTAAAAGAGGTTCTGGGTGGATAAGCAGACCTGGTTGGAAGTTTCCTTCATCCTGCCCGGAGAACAAGCCGAAGTGGTAGCCGAGATTTTAAATCGTTATGCTCATCAGGGAGTAGTGATCGAGCGCGATCTGCAAGCCCGCGAAAAGAATCAAATAAAGGTCTTTGCTTATCTGCTGGAAGACGACACACTGGAACATAAGAAACAAGAAATTGAAAAAGCCATTTTCTATCTGGATAAGATCTTGCCAGTTCCGGCTCCCACTTATCGTCAGATCTATGATGAAGACTGGATGGCATCCTGGAAAAAGTTTTACAAACCGGTTGAGATTGGGCAGCGGCTGATCATCATTCCGGCATGGTTTGATATAAAAGAAAAGAATGCTCGCATCCCCGTTCGCATCAATCCCGGAATGGCATTTGGCACCGGCACCCATCCGACCACCCAGCTCAGCCTGGAACTCCTGGAAAAATATGTGCAGCCAGGAATGAAAATGATCGATGTAGGCTGTGGTTCAGGTATCCTATCCATCGCCGGAATCCTGCTGGGCGCCAGTCATTCGATCGCAGTGGATATCAGTGAAGCAGCCCTGCTTTCAACTGCTGAAAACACTGCCCTCAATGGAGTGCAGGATAAAGTGGAAACCGGTCAGGCATCTATTCGTGAGATACGCACAGGCAAGTTTTCCACTCAAAAAGCTCCGCTGGTAGTTGCCAATATCCTGCTCAAGGTGCTGGAGGATTTGTTTGACCTTGGCATGGGTGAGCTGGTCAGCGCAGATGGACATCTACTCATTTCAGGCATTCTGAATGATCAGGTGGATGAGATCGAGAAAAAAGCGCTGGCAAATGGTTTCACCCGGGTGGAACAGACCACGCAGGGCGATTGGTCCGGACTGGCTTTTCGTAAGAACTAAGTTCATTCCTTATTTTTCATCAAGTTTAATCCTTCTTTTCTCTGAAAATTGGCTCATGTGCACAAAATTATGCCTCTTGACACAGAACGTATGTTCCGGTATATTATTAGTACATTTGTCCAATTATTTCATGAGGAGCGCGAAATGGCACGCAAATCAGAAGGGCTCGGAAATCGGCATAAGAAAATCGTGCGGTTCTTGATCGATTTTCAAAATGTAAATGGTTATTCCCCTTCCATTCGAGAAATCGGTGAAAGCATCGGGGTGAAATCCACTTCGTTGGTTGACTATTATCTCAACCAATTGGAAGAATTGGGATACATTTCCCGTGAAAATCACATCTCGCGCAGTATTTGCATCAAGAAAGAAATTGAAAGCGATCCATCGCTGGCAGCGAAAGTAAACTCTGCCGTTCAGAAAGCCGGCGCAGCGCTGGATGAGCTGTTGCAGATCCCTGTCATGGGTCGCATCGTCGCCAGCGAACCCATCCCCATGCCTGCTTCAGATTTGAATTATTTTGATCCCGAAAGCAGCATTGAAATTGCCCGCAGTCTACTGCCTGCTAAAGAAAAGATCGAAGACCTTTTTGCGCTCGAAGTGCAGGGGGATTCGATGATCGATGCCATGATCAATGATGGCGATATGGTCATTATGAAACGCACTAACCAGGCACAAAATGGAGAGATGGTGGCGGTTTGGTTGGATGACAAAGATGAAACTACTCTAAAGTACTTCTACAAAGAACAGAATCGCATCCGCCTGCAGCCTGCCAATCCAGCCATGGGACCCATTTACATCAATAACCCTGCCAGTTTACGTATCATGGGAAAAGTCGTGATGGTCATCCGGCAGATACAAAGCATTGCTGCGTAACAAAAAGACCCTACGGGGTCTTTTTTTTATCTCGATAATCCCACCCATTCTTCACATTGTTTCCAAAGTACTTTTTGCAATTCTTTATCATAGGTCAGGGGAGCAGATTGAATTTGCTTACAATCTTCAAAATATGCTCCGCTAATACCCGCTATTTCGTCAGAAGAAGCCAGGTAAATGGACGATTTCACTCCTTCCACAATGCTAATTCCTTGTGTGGTCGGAAAGACACTGCGCAGCATTTTGGTATCCACAGCGCCCGGATGCAGACAATTGACCGTCACCCCACTGCCCTTCAGCCGCTCCGCCAATTTATACGTAGCCATGATATTGGCAAATTTGGACATCTTATAGGCATGCCAGGCTTTATAAAATTCAGGGGAATTTATTTTGGAGATATCCAAATCGCGCACATTATGAGCTGTGGAAGCAACCGTAATGATGCGCGCCGGAGAATTTCTTTTTAAAGTTGGCAAGAGTAACAAGGTCAGCAGAAAAGGCGCCAGATGGTTCACCGCAAAGGTGATTTCAAAACCATCCTGTGATACTTGAAAATCCTGCGAATAAGTACCGGCATTGTTGATCAGTATCTGCAGGGTTGGTTCTTTGGCTTTGATCTCTTCCGCCAGGCTTCTCACAGCCTGCAAGGATGAAAAATCAGCCGCAAACCCCGCCAATTTCGTTTGCGGATACTCGAACTGGATCTCTTTGATCGCAGCTTGTACGTTCGCCGCATTGCGTCCGTGGACCAATACGCGCGCGCCTTGCTCGGCAAGAGCTTTCGCGGTTTGTTTTCCGATCCCATCGGTTGATCCAGTAATGAGAACCGTCTTTCCAGTCGTAAACATATGTTTTTGTTCCTTGACAGTTATTGTGTGTAAATGGCTTCGGCGCTCAATTGCACCGAGTCAATGGGAGTACTGACTGAATATACATATCCGTTTACTACAACTACTCCCACCTCATCGAGGGTCCCTGTGGCTTCAATTCGTCTGACACCTATAATATTTTCTCCATCATCCAAGGCGGCTGCCGAAAGCCAAACCTGCACGGTTTCTCCTACGGTGCCATTCACGAATACTCTGGCTGAAATTTGAGCGACGAATCCATCTTCTGAGATTGTCACAGTTTGTTCGAGTATTTCTGTTTCGATATAGCGGCTTTCATCCTCCACCGGGATCGCTGACTTCAGCAAATAGCTATAGCGATAGGGTTGTGGGATGGGCGGAGGAAAGTAAGCAGATAGAGGAAGTTGCCCTTTACTGGGCAGCATATTCAAGGGAGCGGCTGCTATTTGAGCTATTAGCTGTGAAGCGTTCTCATCTCCCAATGTGATCTCGACCAGCACATTTTCAACAGCAAATTCATTCTCATTTTCAGCGATCATAAAACACCACAATCCACCGCTCTTCTCTTTGACACAGGTTGGGTCAGAAAGAGTGATCGGTGCAGGTGTGGAGCTGTAACTGGTTGCTGCGGTGTTTTCTGTTTTGGGAGGGATCAACACTTGCATCCCCACCACCATCGCATTAGGATTAATATCAGGGTTCGCCAGTACCACATCATTCATGTTCAAGCCATAGAGAAGAGCAATGCTCGACATAGTTTCACCTGCTTGAACCGTGTGATATTGGGGCATGGGTGAAGGCGTCGGAAAAGGGGTGGAGGGTACCTCAACGGACTCACTCTGTACTGCCGGTGTGAGGGTAGAACCATACGGGGTCAGTTCCAAATCATTTTGAAATTTTTCTTTTGCGGAACATCCACACAGGAGAGTCATCGTGAACAAGATCAGATAGATATTTTTTCTCATAATAAAAAATTATACTTTCGTATAATACCTTTTATAATGATATTAATAAAAGACTATGGCGATGGATGATCAGACCCACACAGACAATTCTGAGGAACAGCCTCTCATTGAGAAAGCATTTCCTGCTTCCTTCGGACAATTCTATATGTCACAGGGTTTTCGTGAAAAAGGTGTTGTCTCCAATGAGTGCGGCCCAACCAGTTTGGCAATGATCATCAATATCATCCTCAATCAAGAAAATATCCAGAATCTTTCCCTGCGCAAAGAAAATATCATTCACCAAACTCATTTTCGTGCATGGGATCGTCTGCCAAAAACAATTCCTTCGATTGGCGGTGCTACAGCTCCCTGGGGGCTGGTTTCGGCTTTTAACCAATGGATGCAAAAATTAGGGCTGCCGTGGAGCGCAGAACGCTATCATTGCGCGAACCGTGCCATCATCCTTGAAAAGATCATTTCCGGAAAATATGTTTCTGCCTTGAAAATCTGGAAAAACGGTGGGGCGCACTGGGTTAACATCATCGATTTTTCGGCAGAAGATAATATGCTCTATACTCTCGATCCCAATCCGTATCTGGTACACCTCCCTCAAAATCGCAGAGTGCAAAAAGAAAGTTGGGAAAAGTTTTCAGCAGATTGGCAGAGAAGGAATGTTTGGTCAACACTGCTGGGGCTCGACCGGGAGATCATTGTCTTCTCGCACAATCTCTAAAATCCCGCTTGATTGGTATAATTCGTGGATTAGATAAAAACCGTATTTATTTCTGGAGTGATTATGAGCGAAGCGCTGCGTTTTCAGGAAATCATATTAAAACTGCAGGATTACTGGGCAAAGAATGGCTGTTTAATTTGGCAGCCGTACTATACGCAGGTTGGCGCCGGCACCATGAACCCCGCCACCTATTTGCGCGTATTGGGTCCTGAACCCTGGAACGTGGCGTATGTGGAACCCTCCATCCGACCGGATGATGGGCGGTATGGTGAGAATCCTTATCGTATGCAGCAGCATTATCAATTTCAGGTCATTCTGAAACCCGATCCGGGGAATCCACAGGAGCTGTATCTCAAATCTCTACAGGCGCTGGGAATCGACCCCCTCAACCACGATATCCGTTTTGTCGAAGACAACTGGGAATCACCGGCGTTGGGTGCCTGGGGGTTAGGCTGGGAAGTTTGGTTGGATGGTCAGGAGATCACCCAATTCACCTACTTCCAGCAAGCCGGCGGTATCGTGCTGGAGCCCGTTTCCGTGGAGATCACCTATGGATTGGAACGTATCGCCATGGCGTTGCAGGGCAATTACAATTTCCGCACCATTCAATGGAATGACCAATATTCTTATGGTGATGTAAATTATCAGGGTGAACGCGAACACAGCATTTATTATTTTGAAAAAGCCAATGTGGAAAGTTTACGTGCCATGTTCGACTTGTATGAAAAAGAAGCACGCGCCTGCCTTGAAAATGGATTAGTGCTGCCTGCTCACGATTACATTTTAAAAAGTTCGCATACTTTCAATATTCTTGATACGCGCGGCGCAGTGGGTGTAACAGAACGTCAGGCTTTGTTCTCCCGCATGCGCGACCTTTCTCGCAAGACAGCTCAAACCTATCTGGCGCAGCGCGAAGAATTGGGGTTCCCCTGGTTGCAGAAGATCAAAGTTGGTAGTGAATCAGCCCAGGAAGAACAATTGGTTTTAGCTGGAGCGGTGGCAGAACAGCCTTCCAAATCGCAATCTTTTCTATTTGAAATCGGTACGGAAGAGCTGCCTGCTCAGGATCTCACGGATGCTTTGCAACAGTTGGAACAAAACACGGTTTCCATGCTGGATACTCTGCGGCTCGACTATGACAGTGTAAAAGTATTTGGCACACCCCGCAGGTTGGTTGTTTACGTTCACGAATTGGCAACCAGCCAGCCTGATACGAGTGAAATCGTGAAAGGTCCACCAGCTAAAGCTGCTTATGACGCTAACGGTAAACCCACCAAAGCGGCGGAAGGTTTTGCGAAAGGAAAAGGATTGAATCTTGAAGATCTGCATGTGGCAGAAATAGATGGCGGAAAGTACATCACTGCCGAGGTTTTTCACAAGGGAAAACCGGTTTTTGCCGTTCTGCCTGATGCTCTGCAAAATCTTATTGCGAGTCTTCGGTTTACAAAATCCATGCGCTGGAATGACAGTAATATATCTTTCTCGCGCCCTATTCGCTGGCTGGTCGGGCTGTATGGAAATATTGTAATCCCTGTACGCTATGCCAATCTCACTTCCAGTAATACCACCCGCGGTTTGCGTTTTCACGATCAGGACGCTTTTGAGATCAAGGATGCTGCTCATTATTTTGAATTCATGAAATCCCAGGGCATCATTCTCGATCGCGAAGAACGCAAGAAAGAGATCATTCATCAGGTTGGTCAATTATGCAAAAGCATTCATGCTTCTGAAAATCTGGACGAAAAATTAGTGGATGAGGTTTGTAATCTGGTTGAAGCCCCTACTGCCCTGCTTGGAAATTTCTCCAAAGAACATTTGGAGCTTCCAAAGGAAGTGCTGATTGATGTGATGAAGAAACATCAGCGCTATTTCCCGCTGTTAACGAAAGATGGAACCATTCTCCCCAACTTCATCACCGTCCGCAATGGGGATGATCAGCACCTCTCGGTGGTTGCCCGTGGTAATGAAGTGATCGGAGCACGCTTTAAAGATGCTGCTTTTTTCATCAATGAAGACCGCCAGCATGACCTGGAATGGTTCCACACAAAGCTCGGAACATTAACCTTCCATCTCGCACTGGGTTCTATGCTCGACAAGAACGAACGCATTGAAAAGATCGTTGCTGACCTTATCCCCATTTTTAATCTCAACAAGGGCGAAATAGAATTCACGAAACGTGCTGCGCATTTATGCAAAGCCGACCTGGTCTCCAACATGGTTGTCGAAATGACTTCTCTGCAGGGAACCGTCGGAAAATATTATGCACACTTATCCGGTGAATCTGACGAAGTGGCACTGGCTTTGGAAGAACAGTATTATCCTCGTTCTGCCGGAGATCGCATTCCCAAGAGCAAGATCGGGTTGATCATCGGTCTGGCGGATCGCCTGGATTCATTAGCCGGTTTATTTGCGGCAAACATGGCACCCAGCGGAACCAAAGATCCATTTGGACTACGTCGCGCTGCGATCAATATCATCCAGAATCTGGTCGAATGGAAATTGGATTTCGATATCTTGCAGGGGTTGACAATCGCTTCAAAATATCTGCCCCTTGAAATAAAACCCGCTGACCTTAATGCTTGCGCTGATTTTGTCAGAGCTCGTTTTTCTAATTATTTACTCGAAAAAGGATTCCGCTACGATATTGTGGCTGCAATTGAAGGAACGCAGGGCAATACCCCTTATCGTGCTTTCCTGGCTACCAAACAGCTTACAACCTGGATTGATCGCAAGGATTGGTTGGAAATTCTGCAGGCTTTTTCTCGCTGTGTGCGCATTACCCGCGATATCCAGCAGCGGTACACTCCGAATGGAAAGCTATTCGTTGATGAAGAAGAAAAACAGCTTTATCAAGCAACACAAAATGCTTTAAACCAAGTACGAAAAGATGGCTCAGTAGACGATATGCTGAACGCTTTTACACCCATCATTCCTACTGTCAATCAATTCTTCGACAAGGTTTTGGTGATGGCTGAAGATCAAAAGCTCCAGCACAACCGCTTAGGGCTGCTGCAGCAGATCGTCAGCCTGGCAGATCATGTGATCGATTTCACAAAATTGGAAGGATTTTAGTAACAGCTCAATTAGAGAGAGTTGAAACGTTCCTTTCAACGATCCCAAGGAAGGGTACTTAAAAACACTTGCGGATGATATTCTGGGTGCAATTTTAGCTTGATCGTTTTGAAAAAACATTTTTTCAAGCATACTAATCCAGGTTTTACCGATATCTCAATAAATACCGATTCGGGCCGGTTGAGAAAGTACTCCTATAATTAATAGAGTAGTGTGATATTCATGAACAATATTGAAGAGATCAAATCCAGAATAGATATCGTCGATCTTATATCTGAGACGGTGAAGCTGCGTCGAGCCGGTAAAAACTACACCGGTTTTTGCCCGTTTCACTCCAATACGCGCACACCGGCTTTTGTCGTCTTCCCCGATTCGGGTACATGGCGCTGTTTCGGCGAATGTAACGAAGGTGGTGATATTTTTCGCTTTATCATGAAAAAAGAGAGTTGGGATTTTCCCGAAACCTTGCGCTATCTTGCTGACAAAGCCGGCATCACGCTGGAACCACTCACCCCCAAGAAAAAAGAAGAAAATGCTTACGAAGAAAAACTATCCAGTATTTTGGAAGAAGCGCTTATCTTTTTTATGCACCACCTCACCCAAACCGAAAAAGGTAGATCAGCGCTCACCTATCTCACTGACCAGCGCAAACTCACTTCAAAAATCATTGAAACTTTTGAATTGGGATTTGCTCCTGATGGTTGGGAAGATGGATTGAATTATTTTCGAAATAAAGGTTACAGCGAAAAGGAATTGGTAGATTGCGGATTGATCACAAAGCGCAGTGAAAAAGAAGGCTTTTATGATCGTTTTCGCAACCGCATCATCTTCCCGATCCGCGATGCGAGCCAGCGGTTGTGTGGTTTTGGAGCCAGAGCACTTTCCAGTGAAGATAATCCAAAATATTTAAACTCACCGCAAACGCTTCTCTTTGATAAAAGCGCTCTGTTGTACGGATTGGATAAGGCTCGTAAACCTATCCGTACTGCTGATCAAGCGATCATCGTGGAAGGCTATTTTGACGTCATCGGGTTATATCAGTCGGGCTTTCAAAACGCAGTCTCCCCGATGGGAACCGCGCTCACTCCCATTCAAATGCGCCTGTTGAAACGCTACACGCGGAAAATCATTCTGGCTCTTGACCCTGATTCAGCCGGTGAAAAAGCAACATTAAAAGGTCTTGAAGTTGCCCGCGACTCCATGGATCACTCGGATGATTTTGTCTTTGATCCCAAAGGCTTGATCCGAACCGAAGCCCGCCTGGATGCAGATATTCGTGTGTGTTCCCTGCCTGGTGGACAGGACCCTGATGAGATTGCACTGGAGAATCCTGAAACCTGGAGAGGCATCCTCGAGCAGGCAAAGCCGGTCATTACGCATGTGATTGATACCCTTTCTGCCGGGAAAAATCTGGATGATCCGAAAACAAAAAGTGAAATTGCCAGTAAGGTTGTTCCACTCATCAAGGATATTCCCAATGCCGTGGAGCGAGATGCTTACCGCCAACAGCTTGCCAAAGTGTTGCATATTGATGAACAAGCTTTGTTTTCTATCTCCGAAGTCCAATATATGAGCAGAGGTCGTTCAAAGAGGCAAAAGGTTGAGCTTGAACCCGGCAGCCTGGAAACGCTGGCTTCATCGGAGAAGAATAAGATCTACAACCTTGAGAAGCATATTGTCCTTCTTTTATTAAAGAAACCGGAAATGATATATGACGTTGACCGGTATCTGAAAAAGAACAATCTTCCATCTCTCGCAACCCAGGATGTGGAATCAGGTGATCTGCAGGTTGTTTTTGCATTAATCTGGAAATCACTTCAGCAAGTTGATCTGGATGCGGAGGAATTCATTGCCAGTAATCTCCCGGATGATTTGCGCTGGCTGGAGGGTGAATTGGAACAAGTGGTCCATGAAGGAACAACCCAGGATCGTATTCTGGAAGACCTTGCCAGAACGCTGCTCATGCTACGCAAGATCAAGGTGAATGAAAAAATTAAAAACCTGCTCGTTTTGCAACAGCCTGATGAGGAAAAACAAACAGCAGCAGCCGAACCCGCCATGCAGAATGAATTATTAGAAGCCATTAAAATGCGTGCTTTAGTTGAAAAAGCGCAATCCTCCCCTTTGATAGGTGACTAATTTCTTCATGTATAATTCAGATATGCCATCCTATGTAGTAAGAATTTTCGCAGAGGATACGAACGTCATCCCTGGTATCGAAAATAATTCTATGAATAATCTTTCCCTTGGAATGAAATAATGCCTGATTTCATTGATGACGAGCCAGAAGATGCAATAGAAGATATCTCTTCCACTGGAGAGAATTATACTTTTGACGATTTTCTGGAAGAAACCCCAGTAGAGAGTCAACCAACCTTGGAATATTCAGAGGATCCGGTTCGGTTGTATTTAAAAGAAATCGGTCAAATTGATCTTCTGGATGCAACCAACGAATTTCACCTATCTACCCGTATTGAAGCTGACCGGCGTATACGAAAATCAAATGCTTCCAAAAGATAACCCGGCTAATGACACGCTTTACACACAGATCTTTTTCCAAATCTGCAAAGACCTTTCCACATCTTATAATAACGTGGAAAGCGTCACAACCACCAAACCTGGTCTATCTTTCCCCGATTTCAGTCTTATCCTGACGGAAGCGCAGATGTTACGTTCCCAATGGGATATCGATATTCCTTCTTACACGCGCGATTATCTTAATACATACTGGAGTCAAAAATACACATCTGAAGATCCTATTACTGCTGAATTATTAACCGGGTTGATTCAAGAGGTATATGCCATTTATCTGGCTTGCTATTTATTGCCTGAGAATGTAGCTCAGGCTTTACTTGAGTTTTTTAATGAAAATCAGCGCATTCCGCGATCCAATTTTTTCCAGAATCGTTTCCCTGATGAAGCAGTTTTAAAACAGATCATATCCGAAATTCACGCTCTTTCTTATGAGGCTACGCAAGTTTTAATTCGTGCCAATTTGCGCTTGGTTGTCAGTGTTGCAAAAAAATATCTGGGACGGGGAATTTCTTTGCTCGATTTGATTCAAGAGGGAAATCTGGGATTGCTGCGCGCTGTATCCAAATTTGATCCAACGCTTGGTTACAAATTCAGCACCTATGCCACTTGGTGGATCAGGCAATCCATCAGTCGCCATATTGCCGAACAAGCTCGCACGATTCGCATTCCTGTTCACCTATTTGAATCCATTTCCAAACTCTTACGCATTCAAAGAAAACTCACCCAAAACCTCAATCGCGATCCTTCGTTTGAGGAGTTGTCTCTGGAATCAGAATTCATGGATAAGCACGATGCGGACCATATTAAAGAAGCCCTGCGGACAAACCAACCTATCAATAAAGCCCTCATGACGAAATGGAAAAATGCTTCTCAAAAAGTACAGCAGATCATGAAATCAGCCGAAGAACCCATTTCTCTGGAGTACCCGGTCGGAGACGAAGATAGCAGCCAGCTTGGTGATTTCATTGAAGATATAGATGCGATCGAACCCATGGATGCCGCTGCTCGGGAAATGTTGAGAGAGCAGGTCCAATCAGCCCTATCAGCCCTATCAGAACGAGAACGTCAGGTGCTTGAACTTCGTTTTGGCTTGCTGGATGGAAAGGACCACACGCTGGAAGAAGTAAGTAATTATTTTAACGTAACCAGAGAGCGCATCCGGCAGATCGAAGCAAAAGCACTCAGAAAATTGCGTCACCCCTCTCGCAGCCGCGACTTGAGGGAATATCTATCCTAAATGGAGAAAGAAGCATTGCTTGCGAGTACAAGATTACCATGTTATAATTTCGCCGCATATAAAAGCGTACCCCAATTGTTTTTCCCCCATTTATTTATTTTCTGGAGCATAAAACTCCACAGGAACACTTAAATCTAAAATATTGTCTTTGTCTAATACCCAAATATTCAGTATTAACCAAACCTTAACCTTGGAAAGTAAAATATGATAACAATCGCAGAGCTAGAAAAAAAGTCCTTGGTAGAACTTCGCACTATGGCAAACGAGATGGGCATTGAAAACGCCATGGCACATAAGAAGGAATTTCTTATTGTTGCCATTTCACAGAACTTTGCCCAGCAGGAAGGACGTGAAGCAGGTGGTGGAATTCTCGAGATCATGCCTGAAGGGATCGGCTTTTTACGTCAGGATTATCAGATGGGCAAAAATGATATCTATGTATCTCAAGCCCAACTCCGTCGCAGTGAACTGCGCAATGGGGATATGGTTTTTGGAGATATTCGCCCACCGCGTGAATCAGAACGCCATTATGGACTTGCGCATGTCGAAAGCATCAATGGAATTCCAGCGGTGGAAAATGAAAAAAGAATTCGTTTTGAAGATCTGACCCCCATTTTCCCCGATCAACGCTTTAACCTGGAGACTCCTCGTAATGTGCTTTCCAACCGGGTCATTGATATGGTTGCGCCGATCGGAAAAGGGCAGAGAGGTATGATCGTTTCTCCTCCCAAAGCAGGGAAAACGACCATTATGAAAGAAATCGCGAATGCCATTTCCACCAACAATCCTGAAGTAGATCTCATGATCAGTCTCATCGGAGAACGCCCTGAAGAGGTGACGGATATGGATCGTTCTGTGGAAGGTGAAGTTATTGCCTCTACATTTGATGAGCCAGTCACCTCGCATGTTCGCACTGCAGAAATAACCTTGAACCGTGCCAAACGCCTGGTTGAAATTGGGCATGATGTGGTCATCTTGATGGATTCGTTGACCCGCCTGGCACGTGCGTACAATCTGGTTGTCAATCCTTCAGGACGTACTCTTTCCGGTGGTATGGACCCCTCCGCACTCTACCCACCTAAACGTTTCTTTGGCGCCGCCCGTAATATTGAAAATGGTGGTTCTCTCACTATCATTTCAACTGCCCTTGTCGACACAGGGTCGCGCCTGGATGATGTTGTATACGAGGAATTCAAAGGAACCGGCAACATGGAATTGCATCTTTCCAGACGTCTACAGGAAAGACGTATTTTCCCTGCCATTGATATTGAACGATCTTCCACCCGTCGCGAGGAGCTTTTACTCAGCCCGGATGAGCTTCAAAAAGTCTGGTTGATGCGCAGAATGTTCCTGCAAATGATCGGTCAACCCCCCATGGGAGGAGGTATGGATCTAGCAGTTGCCACAGAAGCCATTCTGCTTCGTCTTGAAAAGACAAAAAATAATATGGAATTTCTTTCAACATTGTCGGAGGGAATTTGATCAAAACCAAGCCCACTCCTCCTCAGAATGATGAAACTCAGCAAGAAATAAAGAAAAAAAACCGGAATATTGTTTCCATCATCACCTGGGTCATTGCCGTCTTGATGATCCTTCTTATGAGCACATCGCTCTATCAGTATTTAAAGGGGGAATCTCTGCTTGATCTTGTCAATCTGAAATCCGATCAAATTGAATCAGATGACTCGAACGCTATCTTACCAACACTGGCGGAAGCAGACGAATTCCAATCCGTTAAACGGGACGCTAATGCAGATACCGTTCTTCCGACCGGATATCGAAAGGAACCGGTTAGCTATACGGTTGCAACGGGTGATTCTATTTTTGGAATTGCACAAAGTTTTGATCTGGAACCCGAAACGGTGCTGTGGGCAAACTATGATGTATTGAACGATGATCCCCATTTAATTTCAGTTGGTCAAAATCTGGTCATTCCACCGGTTGATGGGATCCTGTACGAATGGCAGGAGGGCGATACACTGGAAAAAGTCGCCGAGAAATTTTATGCAAATGTTGACGATATTCTGCTTTTCCCCGGCAACAGTCTGGATATGACCGACCCAAGCATCGAACCGGGCACACTTGTCATGATCCCGGGCGGATATCGTGCATATACGACCTGGGTAGTTCCATCTGTTGCTAGCAGCGATTCTGGTGTAAACTCCACCATTCTTGGACCAGGAGGATGCTCGACTTCAGCGGGTTATGTTGGAACGTACACATTCGTCTGGCCAACTCCCTATCGTATCATCAGCGGTAATGATTACTGGAGTGGACACACAGCGCTAGATATGATGTGCTACCAGGGTGATGCTATCTTTGCATCTGATTCTGGAGTAGTGATCTATGCCGGCGCGATCAGTGGCGGGTATGGGAATATGGTCATGATCGATCATGGTAACGGCTACCAGACCCTCTATGCTCACTTAAACACAATCAATGTCTCCTGCGGTCAGAGTGTTTATCAGGGGCAAGTGATCGGAGGCTGCGGGTCAACCGGAAATTCAACCGGAGCTCACTTGCACTTCGAGATCCGCTTGAACGGCGGTTTTATCAATCCTTGGCTAGTGATACAGTAAACGCGAACTCTAAAAAAGAAGACCTGGTGATAAACCGGGTCTTCTTTATAACAGATCTGGAGGATTTACCTCAATTCGCCAATCTTCGAGAGATAATTCTTTTAGACTTGAATATGGATCCTTGCCCCGTAAAATAATCTGTTGCCGAAAAAGTCCACGCTCCTTGGCAAAGAAAGGCGGGACAGGACCGCTCACAATTAAATCCGTTTCTTGTTTGTCATTTTGTAAAAATAATTGGATTTCATTGAAAAGTTCTTCAGCTTTCTTTTCAGCAATAACTTGATCGTTATGTCGAAATTCTAATCGGATAAGCTGGGTGAAGGGGGGATACGCCAGTTCGCGTCTGTAAATGATCTCATCGTTATAAAAACCACTGAAATCATGCCTTGAAACGCGCTGAATGACATGGTGGTCGGGTTGGTAGGTTTGTAAGATTACCTGCCCGCCCAGCGGACTGCGTCCGGATCGCCCTGCCACTTGAGTAAGCACCTGAAAACTGCGCTCCGCTGCGCGATAATCAGGAAAGTTTAAACCAACATCTGCCAGTACGATTCCGACCAGTGTCACCAGCGGCAAGTCAAGCCCTTTCGCCAGCATTTGCGTTCCGATCAAGAAATCAGCGTGATGATTGGCAAAGTGAGAAAGCAGCAGCTCTTCAGATCCTTTCTGTTTGGCTGTATCAGCGTCCCAGCGTAAAATTCGTGCAGCAGGGAATAATTGAGCCAACTCATCTTCCACTTTTTGCGTTCCACTGCCATACTGTCTGATCTGTTCTTTTCCGCAGGCTGGGCATTTTTGAGGGACCAGACGAGAGTATCCGCAAACATGGCAGATCAATTTCCCTTTATCTTCGTGCATAGTCAAAGGGAGATCGCAGCGCGGACAGATCAGCGCTTTGCCACAACTGCGGCAGAATACATACGTTGCGCTACCTCTTCGATTGAGAAACAGGATAGCCTGCTGCTGTTTTTCCAGCACTCCTTTTAGAGCCATTTGCAAGTTCCGGCTGAAAATAGAGCGGTTCCCCTGCCGCAATTCATTCCGCATATCCACAATCTGCACTAGTGGGAGCGGGAGAGATGCCGCTGTTTTCCCCTCGTTTTGAAGGACAGAGGTCGCTTGGGAATATTGAATCGCCTTGTGCCGAAGATATTCTTGGTGTGCCAGGACCCGATCAGGCATATGGATGATAGTCCATCCTTCGCTCTGGGCTTTGAAAAACAAACTGAGATCCGGGGTTGCCGAACCAAGCAGAATCGGGCAATCTTGAAGCCGCGCATACTCAATAGCTGTTTGAACAGCAGCATAGATAGGAGCATTTTCTTTTTGGTAGAAGGATGGATCATGAAATTCATCTACAACGATCAACCCGATATTGGGAAGCGGTGCAAAGAGTGCACTGCGGGGACCAACAAGGATAGGAATCTTTCCCATACGCGCTCTGCGCCAGGTATCATAACGCTCTCCACCGGATAGCCGTGAATGGATTAACCCAACCTGCCCCGGAAAACGAGCCATGAACCGTTTGACGGTTTGTGGAGTAAGCGAAATTTCCGGTACCAGTACAATAACCTGTTTACCCTGCCGGATGGTGGATTCCACCGCCCGCAGGTATAATTCCGTTTTTCCCGAACCGGTTACACCATGGATGATGATAGGGTTGTGATGCGAATTGCTTCGGCAACCCTCCTCAATTTTTTTCCAGGCTGCATTCTGGGCAGCAGTAAGTTCAGGAGGAATGGCAGGGGAGACTTCAATGTGCTCCAGCGGATCGCGCCAGATCTCCATTTCGCTGAGTCGAATAAAACCTTTTTCTTCCAAAATTTTCAAATCAGCAGCAGTGGCACCTGAGGATGCATACACCCAGGCGACATTCACGGGAATCCCTTCTTCCAACAAAAAATCGAGAGCAGCTCTTCTCCGCTCGGAAGCCGGGCTGCCCGCTTTGCCAAGCTCATTTTTTCTCAAATTTACATCTTCTGGAGATTGAATGACTTGAGCCGTACGAACAGATTTGCGGTGCACACGCGGATCAGGAAGAACTGCTCTGCTTTCAATGAATCCCTTGCGCAGCAGGGATTGGATGGAAGATTTCCAATTTTCGTGCGAGAATACAGAGCGGATTTGTCGGGCACGCATGGGACCGCGCCGATTGATTTCACTTAAAATCCTACCCTGTAAATGAGATAGCACTTCCCCTTCAGCAGGTGATTCTTTTATCGAATACAACACGTCTGCCAGTTGATTCATGCCCGCTGGCAGCATGAGATGAACACAATCGGAAATGGATGAAGCATAATTCTCAGCCATCCAGGCAGTCAATTGCATTTGCTGTGGAGTGAGAACCGCTTCAGCATCCAGAACGCCGGAAACCTGTTTCAGGTTCTCAACTTCGGATGCGCAGTTGTTTTCTACAACCACTGCCTGGGCGCGCAGATTGCCGAAGGGCACAACGATCAAACTACCCTTCTGGATAGTTCCCAGTGACTCAGGAACCTCATAATCATAGAGATTTTTTAATCCCGGGATATTGACTACAACGCGCACAATGGAATTCATGTTTTTAAAATCGATCAGCGTTCAATGATCGCCGCTCCATACCCTACCACGGAAGAATAATCTCCGGTCTCCTCACCGGAAGTGCTGTGATGCAGCACGCGAATGGTTTTCGCTCCCAATAATTGAGCAGTGCGCAATACCGCAGCAACAGCGCCGGCGCCGCAGGCGAAAGCGATGCCATTTTGTTCCGCTTCAAGCACCTGCTCCGGAGAAAACGCCGCGATCCGTTTCAACATTTCTTCATCCAGTTTACAGGCAGTATCCTGGTCAAAAAAGTGCGAGAGATCCGTGCTGGCAACCAGCAGTACTTTTTTATCTTTCAACGCTGCTGCCGCAGCCTGCGCGACGTTTTCAATCTCTTCCATTTCGTTTGTCCGAATCATTAATGGAAATAAACGAAATTCGTCTGCCAATGCTGTTTGCAAGAACGGAAGTTGAATCTCCAGAGAATGTTCGTTATCAAAGGCAATTTTATAGGCATTAAAATCACTTTTATTGATTTTTGTTTGAAATTCATTCAAAACTTCCGTTGCAACCGGTACCAATCCCAGTGGGGTTTGGTAAGCAACATGGCGGGTAGTCAATAAGCGTTCATTGGTATAAGCATGGAATGGGGAAAAAACCGCCACTACATCAACCTGCTTCCCTTGAACAGTCCGATAAGCATAGCCAGCTGTTGGTCCGGAATAACGATATCCGGCATGCGGAGCGATCAGTCCAATCACTTCTGCTTGAATTTCAGGTACTTGAGCTTGCTCCAAATAAGATTGGATCTCACGTCGTAGCGTTTGAGGGTTATCGGGATACCAGGTTCCCGCAATGGGTGATGGGCGAATATCTTTTTCATCTGAAGACATATTTGCCTCCTGCCTCAATTATAGCGGGAGAAGATTATAAAGAGGGAATCAAGACTTCCCTCTTTATTCCTTTTCGGGGTTAATACGGATAATATTTATGCGGATTCACGCGGAAATCATTTAAGCTCATTTCGAAGTGCAAATGGGGCCCGCTGGAATTCCCCGTACTGCCCATGGCGCCGATCATTTGCCCTCCATAGCTAATAAAATCGCCACAATTCACGTATACTTCGCTGAGATGGGCATACAGTGTCTGCCAGCCATTCCCATGGTCGATCACGATTACATTGCCGTACCCCCAATCGTTCCAACCAGCATAGACAATCACACCCGCGTCTGCGGCATAGATCGGGTTGCCCAGATCGCCGCCAATATCAATGCCCCAGTGATTTAGCTCAGGAGTATATTCATACCCGGAAATATAGGTTGCAGATGTCGGCCAGAAAAACGCTTCAGTGCCAATAGGACCGCTGTAAACAGCATCACAATGACCCGCTCCCAAAATACTGGATGTCGCCGCATCATCACGCCGGAAGAGCGCCGCGGACCAATCCACATAGCTACGTGAACCACCCGGAGCAAAGATCATTGTTCCGGGTTCAATATTGGGATTGGAATAATCACCAATGGTCTCATAGCTGAGATTATTTCCAGGCCACTCGATGATATCTGCGGGAGAAACATGCAATCCTTCTGATACACCATTCAATCCATCCCCTTCAATCCAGCGATACTCCGCACCATCCGTGGGGTAAATTTTCAGCACCTGACCCGGATAAATGGCAGCGGGGTTATCCAGCAGCGCATCATAATTGCACCAGAGGATCGTTTCTGCCTGCAAACCAAATTTCTCTGCGATTCCGATCAACGTATCTCCAGCCACCACTTCGTATTGGACAACGTCATAACGTGATTGTGGAGGGGCATCCACATTCGTGGTCATATCCGAAGAACGGCTGATGCCATCCACTGGAGCAACGCCTTCGTAGGCTGGCAGAACCAGTCCGGCTGCATCTGCTACTTGGGTAGCAGCATAAGAATCGCTGTTGGACATTTCGGCAACTTGTTCTTCTTGTAAGAAGAAGGTCTTCATTACCCAGACAATCAAACCAACCATCAAGACAGTAAGAAAAATTGTCCCAAATCTTGAGGTTACATCATGCAGTCCAATTTTTTGAATTCTTTTCCAAAAAGTATCCCAAATTGTTAATAGGTGAGGTGTTTCTTCAACCTGTTTTTGCTTATCAATTTCTTGTGTTTCATGAACATCATGCGATGTAATGTTTTCATCCATTCAAACCTCATGCGCCATCATAACATGGTGATTTTTAATGGTCAAGCGCCGCAAGAAACGTATTCCACCCCTATCTGTATTTTTAGTACCAGGTGAGAAAAGATATAATCAACACATGGAACCCGTATCGATTGAAAAGACCCTGGGTGATGGATTGGTGCAAAAAGGATTCTTTTTAGCAACAGCCGAATCCTGCACAGGTGGATTGATTGCCGACCGCATTACCAATATTCCCGGCTCGTCAAAATATTTTCTGGGCGGCATGGTAACCTATTCCAACCAAGCGAAGATGAAATGGCTGGGAGTAAAAGCCGAAACACTTACCGAGCATGGGGCGGTGAGCCGTGCAACAGTGGAAGAAATGGCACTCGGCTTGGCGCATGCACTGCAGGATATCTGTCCGCCTTCCCAATTGCTCACTATTGCTGTTTCCGGTATTGCCGGTCCGGATGGGGGTACCGTCACCAAACCGGTTGGGTATGTGTGGATTGCATGGTCATTCAACACTCTCCTTCGTGCAAAATCTTTTCAATTTCAAGGAGAACGTATCGCTATTAAAAATCAAAGCGCCGATCAGGCGTTGCACGGCGCTTTGCAGTGGCTGCAGGAATGGACACGTTAGTTTTTATTTGCCCATTCTTTCCCGTTCAATAGCAATGATGCCGGCATCCAATTTTTTAAAGAGCGGAGCCGGTTTCAAAAATCTATCCCCTGGTTTTAAAGCACTGGGTTTCCATGCACCAGCCGCTCTGGTTGGGTCATACCGTAAGATGGTATGCTCACCCAGGTCATCCTGTATTTTTTCTATATACTGTGAACCGAACAGCTGATCTTTATACCCTAGAAACATATGCAACTGCTGGCTGGTGAAAGGCAAAAATGGAGCAAATAAGATCTTAAGAGAATCAATGGCTTTCATAGCAACAAAAATAGCCCGCGCGGCTGCAAGTAAATCATTTTTAATGTTCATCCATGGTGCTGTTTGATCCAGGTATTTGTTCACTTCTGTTGCCAGGCGCATCACTTCAGTCAGCGCAGCCCGCAGATGCACCTGCTCCAGTTCTTTTCCTACTGAATCAAAACCACCTTCAATTGTCGTCAGAAGAGATTTATCCAGCTCTGTTAGTGGTCCCGGGTCAGGCACGACCCCTTCCCAGTATTTATAGGCAAAAGATAAAACCCGGTTCGCCAGATTCCCCCAGGTGGCAACCAACTCATCATTATTGCGATGGTAGAACTCGTCCCAATCCCAATCAGCATCGCGTGTTTCTGGCATGATCATGGTTAGATAATAGCGAAAAGCATCCGGATCATAGCGCGAGAGAAAATCTTTTCCCCACACTGCCCAATTGCGGCTGCCGGAGATCTTCTTGCCTTCCAGGTTCAGAAATTCATTGGCTGGAACGTCGTAGGGCAGCACAAATTTTTCTTTTTTCTGCTCACCAAACAATTCATCAAATTTTTCCGCACAGCCAATTAATTCAGCCGGCCAGATGATGGCATGGAAAGGAATATTATCTTTTCCGATAAAATATAACGTTTTGGAATCCGGTCGCTTCCACCAATCTCGCCAGGCACCCTGTTTCCCTTCCAATTTGCTCCATTCGATCGATGCGGAGAGATATCCGATCACCGCCTCGAACCACACATACAAGCATTTTCCATTCCATCCCTCCAGAGGAATAGGGATTCCCCAGTCGAGATCGCGTGTGATGGGTCTACCGTGTAATCCGTCAGTCTGAATTTGGCCCAACGATTGGCGGATCACATTTGGTCGCCAGTAGGATTGGCGCTCTGAAAGGAAATCAACCACTTTTTCCTGCATCTTTGTCAGGTCAAGAAAGAAATGTTCGGTTTCGCGTAATTCGGGGGTGGAGCCATCGATCTTGCTGCGCGGATTGATCAATTTGGTGGCTTCCAGCAGATTGCCACATTTATCGCATTGATCGCTGCGAGCTCCTTCAAAACCACAAATATAACAGGTACCTTCCACATACCGGTCAGGCAAAAATCGCTTTTGCGCAGTGGAATACCACTGGAATTGTTTTTCGGTATAGAGATATCCATTTTTCAGCAAGGTTGTGAACATGGTTTGTGAAACATGAAAATGGTTGCGGGTATGCGTCGAAGTGAATAGATCATAGGTAA